>CAYRAR010000028.1:0-16882 GCA_964422255.1 uncultured Thermodesulfobacteriota bacterium
GGGATAGATTTTCATATGAGGCAACGAATACCCCTTCAAGTAGATTTTATAATGATGCATCAAGGAAGGTGTCGGGGTTCGATGGTGCATGGGTATAGACATAGGTACCACCCCTTGGAGGTGGGGGCAGGTATAGGTAGGGCAGAGGCTGCCCACCTCATCCTTGAGGTCTTTTGGAGGGCTCGGGTACCCTGGGATCGGAGAAAGGTCGACCAAAACTGCTCACCTTCCCCTTTCACCTCAAAACTCGTACCCATGTCTTTACTCCCTTACCCGGGGAATACCGGTATCCGAGGGGAGTTCCAGGGGAAGTTCATTCAGGAAGGGCGGGCCTTATGATCTGGACGGGGAGCTGGAGCGTCCTCTTCATAACCCCAAGGAGGCCAGAGCCGACCGCCGAGGGCGCCAGAGAGGTGATCTTCGGGTGGGAAAGGGGACCTTTCACCCGAAAGGGAAAGGAGACGAAGGTCCCGCTTTTCCCCGTAAGCACCTTCCCCAGCAGGGGAATGCGGCTCAGGACTGTGTCGACCGTCCTCATGGGGGCGAGCAATACCGTCATATCCACCTCCTCCTTGATCAGATCTATCTCCCCTTCCCCTATCGCCTTAAGCGAGGGGCCATCGAGGACCGCCTCTTGAAGGAGGAGGCGGCCGTTCCTGAGCTTCGCCTTCACCGTAATCGACTCAAAGGGGAGACCTCCCCCTTTTACACTTGTCCTGCCCCGCAGGAGCTCAGGGAAATTGATGAGGGAAAGGAGCCTGGAGAGGGTCTCCCAGCGGTGGATCCTCCCTCCCCATGCCAGGAAGCGGATCTCCCCCGTGGAATTTTCCTTCAAGGGGTTACGCCTTCCCGATGCCTTTACCTTCGCCACCAGATCGAACTTCCCCTCCGCCAGGTCGCACTTCCCGAGAAGACAACAGAGGCTGGAGGACAAGTCCCCCTCTTCCCTCTCGAATTTGAAAGAGAGGGCTTTGGTCCTCTGCCACCTCAAGCTCCCCCTTCCCCCTATACCGCATATATCTATCCTTGACACCTTCAGCTCCGATCCCCTTTGACCCAGAAGAAGAAGGGTCCCCTTGGCATCCTTTCCCAGGAGCTTGCCCCAGACCAGCTCCTCAACTTCCCAATCCACCTTCCCGTTGATGGAAGGCCTCTTCTCCGATCCCCTCGAGGCCCCTCCCTTGAACCCCTTGAAAAACTCCTCCACCTTCTTCACATCAAGACGCTTAGCCTTAAGTCTCATGTCCACCAAAAAACCTCCCCCTCTGGCCTTCACCAATCCTCCCAGGCGGAGATCGCCGAAGGGGGCCCTGAGGGCCGCTTCTTCCAGGGAGAGTTCTCTGCCCCTGCCCCTTACCTTTAAGTCCTTTATCTGCACGGGTGGATCGGGCAGGGAAAGGTCCCTTAACTCAAGATGTCCCCAGGCCTTGCTCTTTAAGGGTCGGCGCAGATCCAAGGAAAGCGAAACCTTCCCCTTAAGGCTTCCCTTCTTGAGGGGGTTCTCCTCCAGCATCTGGTCCAAGTCCCTTCCCCAAAGCTCACCGCTGAAGGTGAGAGAGAGCCTCTCCTTGCCCAGGAGAAAGCTGAGGGAGGCCTTCTTTCTCCCCTCCAGGGAAAACCTCCGCAAGATCACCTCCTCATCCCTTACCGATAGCTTCACCTCTGCTCTCTGCCCCTGGGGGAAGGTGAGTAGGCCCGAAAGAGACCATCCTCCCCCTCCGTAAGAGAGGGAAAGGTCCTCCACCTTGAAGGGGGGTTTGGGCCTCAACTCCCGGGGGAGGTGGACCTTCTCATATATCCATTGGGCAAGCTTCGGGGAGACGGCGAGACGGCCCCAAATGTGGGTCACCTCCCCTTGGAGGAGAGAGAAGTTCCCCGAGAGGACCCCTTCTCCTCCGGCGGCGGAGAAAGTCAAGCCCTTCAGGCCTACCGAATGTCCGTCGAACGCCACCTTCCCCCCTTTCAGATAGAGGGAGGGGAGAGAGGAGTGAAGGAGGGAGACCCCTGCCGGACGGCCCCTGAAGGAGATAGAGTTGAGGTGCCATGGCGAAAGGGAGGCCTGTAGCCTGAGCTCCTCCACCTCAAGGATCCCCTTCAACCCCTTCACCCCGAGGGGGACGTCCCACCTCCTCAACCAATCCCCTATCTCCTCCAGGTGAGCGATCCCTCTGAGGGATGAGAGCAGAAGCGTGGGCCTCTCCTCAAAGAGGGCCTTTCCCCGACACTGGGAGAAGGAGCTTTTGCCCACCCCCCCGCTGATCCCTCCCCATTCCAGGGAGTCCCCCTTATAGTGGAAATACCCTCCTTTGAGGGAAACAGGGGGGAGGGCCTCGTGGCGAAAGGCAACGTCCAACTGGCGGATCTCGATTTCAGGTCGGGGAGAAGAGAGTCTCCCCTCGATGAGGAGCTTTCCCCTCATCTCTCCCCGGGGTTCCCTGACCCTTCTCATCTCCTGGGCCAGGGGTCCTCGAAGAAGGCGAGGAAGGTATCGGACCACGTCCTCGGCCCTCGCCTCTACTTCGGCCTCCGCGAAGAGGAGGTCCTTCCCTTTGAGGAGTCCCACCGCTACCTTCCCCTTCTTGGCCAACGAATTTCCTATCCTGGCCCTTATACCCCAACCCTGTAAGATCCCTCTTGAGATCTCTCCTTCTCCAGAGACCCCTTTTATGGGAAGCCGGCCGGGGGGAAGGAGGAGGGAGAACCCCCTCACCCTTCCCCTGATCCATAAGTTTTCGGTTGAGAGGAGCTCTTCGGGGCCCCTCCCTTCACTGTAGCAGCGGGCCCAGAGCACCTCACCGTCCTGCAGGATATCGAATACCCCTCTTAGGGCCTTTGATCTCTTACACCAGGGGGAAAGGAGCTCCCTCACCTCTTTAACCTTGACCTCCTCGAGATCAAGGCGCAGGGCGTACTTTCCCCCTTCGGCCTTCGCCCAGGCCGTGATCTGGCCCCTCGGCTCAAGGAGCTTGATGGGCCCCACCTTTATCCAGAAGCTCTCCCCCCTCTTTGCTATTCGCAGACCCCACCTCCTGGCCCGAGCCTTTCCCTCCCTCCAGGAGAACTCCGCCCCTTCACCTTCCAAGGAAACCTCCCAGCTCTGCCAATCCCTGGCCTTAAGGTGAAGGGAGCCAGAAAGCCCCCTGGCCGCAAATAAGGGCACCTTTTTGCCCTCCTTCCATATCAGGATCTCTCCTCTCTTCACCTCTATAGGGGGGACGAGGGTTGGCAACCCCCTGAGGGCGAAAGTCCTTCCTTTGGCCTCCTTCCCTGTGAGGGTCAGCTCAACTGAAGGTGATTCCAAAAAGAGCTTCCTTAAGCGAAGCTTCCCTCCGATCAGGGACAAAATCTCAGGATATACCTCCACCCTCGACGCCTTAACCTTCGCTGTGGCATGGCTTATCCTCACGTCCAGGAAGGTGAGATGGGGAAAGGGGAGGAGGGAGAAATATACCTGGGCGAGGCTTACCTCCGCCTTAAGCCGGGAGGAGAGCTCCTTCTCTATTCGCCCCCTAAGCCCCCTTGTCCCCGTTCTGACGAGAAGGAGAAGGACGAAGGAGGAGAGCAGGACGATGAGGAGAAAGACTTTTCGACCTTTGAGGACCTTCACGGCCCCATTATAGAGGGAAAGCCAGCGAGGGGAAAGGTTAACCCGTTTGAGCTTGCTTCAGGAGCGCAGAGATGGGGAGCTCTTTAACTTTTTCAACTTCAACATCCCTCAGAATCCGAGAGACTTCCCGCTGCATCCTCTTCATCCATTCCTCATCGTAGGGGCGGACCTCGCGGAAGGAGGGATCAAGGGGGTCCCGGGGGTTGAAGTTCTGGAGGGTGAGATCCCTGGCTCCTGCAAGCTGATGGGCCAGCCTCCTGAGGTCGCCTTCCTTATGCAAGGAGGGCACCACGGTTATGCGAAACTGATACTCCACCCTCCCCTCCATCAGGAGGGCGATGCTTTCCTTTATCCGCTGGAGGTTGACGGCCACCCCCACTGCCCTCCGGTAGCTTACTTCCTCAAGGGGGGCCTTCACGTCCATGGCAACGTAATCGAGGAGTCCCTCGTCCATCAACCTCCGGAGGACGTCGGGATGGCTACCGTTGGTATCGAGCTTCACCGCCATCCCCCTTTCCTTTATTTCCCTGATCAGGGAGGGGAGGTCGGGATGGATGGTAGGCTCTCCCCCCGTGATGCACACACCATCCACCCAACCTGAAAGCTCCCCCAACCTCTCCAGGACGAATTCCAAGGGCACGTCCTCATACTGCTCCGGCTCGAGCACCAGATCGTGATTGTGGCAATAGGGGCAGCGAAAGTTACAGTAAGGGAGGAAGAGAACCGAGCAGATCCTCCCCGGCCAATCCACGAAGGAGGTCTCCAGAAAGCCCTTTATCCTTATCACCGGAAGGCCTCTATTATCCCTTCTAACTCCTTCAGGCTGGGGACCCAGCCCATCCAGTGGGCGATGACCTTCTCCCTCTCGTCCTCCACCAGAATCGCCGGCGTGGACATGATGCTGTAGAAGGCAGCCTCGGCCAGTCCATCAGGGGTCTCCATGTCGTAAAACTCCACCGGGACCCCCTTTCCCTCCAGGAGCTTGCCCACCTCCTTTGCCGCTGGGCACTTGGGGCAGCGGCTCTTGGTGAAGATCTTCACCCTTCCCATCTCCACCTCCTCCTTTCAGATGGCGAAGACGGCCTTTCCCTTCTCCTCCTTGAGGAAGGCTTGATTCCTGTACCTGTCCCTTAGTTCCCCCAGTTTTCCCTTGTTCCAGCTGGAGATCTTGGTGAAGTAGCCCGTTATCCGGGTGATCCCGTCTACATCCTCCGAGCCACAGTAAGGACACCGGTCAGTGAGTCCCCGGGTGGTGCGGGCGCAGGCGTTACATGTGGTGAACTCCGGGGAGAAGGCGATCTGGTCGTTTTGGGTGAGCCGGAAGGTCTTTATGACGAAGTTGGCTATCGATCGGGCCGACGGCCTCGCCTCCCCCAGCCAGATATGGGTGAGGGCCCCCGCCTCGATCAGCGGGTGAAAGAGCCCTTCCATCCTCACCCGTTCTATCGGGTTGATGACCGCGGCGTTGCTCAGATAGGTGGAGTTGGTGTAGTAGATCTCCTCCCGGGACAGATCCCCCTTAACGATATGGCCCGCAAGGGGGGAGTGATAGCGCAGATCGAGCCTGGCAAAACGGTATGCGGTGCTTTCAGCCGGGGTCTGCTCCAGGACGAACCTCATCCCGTACCTCTCCCCCATCCTGTCGGCCAGAAGCTTCATGTGGGCTATCACCTTCAGTCCGAGTTTGAAGGCCTCCTTCGACTCGTGGAGCTCCCTCCCCGTATGGATCTTGATCATCTCGTTGAGCCCCACCATCCCTATGAGGTAAGTGGCCCGTCGCATCCTGAGATAAGGCTCCCCATCCTGGTTCATCACCAGGAGGGCCAGGGGGCCGTTCTCCCCGAGGGAGAGGAGCCTCTCGATGAAGGCCTTCTTCTCTAAGTGGGCCTTTACCGCCAGCTCCACAAAGCGGGTGATGTTATCGAAGAGCCTTGCGTCGTCCCCTTCGGAGATATAGGCAATTCGGGGCAAGTTCAGAGAGACGTTCTGCAGGGCCGTGTACCTCATCTTCCAGGGCTGCTTCGCGTCCTCGAGATCCGAGGCATCGAGCTTGAAGCTCAGGCGGCAGCACTCGGAGATCTTGGCCGTCTCCCCCCGATCGAAGACGAAGTAGGTGTTCCCCTTCTCGGCCGCCACCTCACATATCAGCTCCAGGAATTCTTCGTGGCCAGGGGTGCAGAAGAACTCCTCGGTGATGTGCACCAGGGGTTTGGGGAAGAAGAAGGGCCTTCCGGAACCGTCCCCGTCCATGTAGACCTCGAAGAGGGCCTTGACGAACCTCTGCGCCTCTTCCTGATACTCCTTGTAGGTCTTTCCGGTGAACTCCCCTCCCGGCCCGATGGCGGGCACGTCCCGGAAGTGCTTCGGGACCTCCCAGTAGAGGTTCAGATCGGTGAAGATCGCCTGACCTCCCCGGGCCACCGCTTGCTGGGAGAACTCGAAGATCAGCATCTGGGCCAGTTGCCTGAGCTCTCTATCGGGCATCCCCTCAAGATAAGGGGCGAAGAAGATGTTTACCGCATCCCAGCCGATGGCGCCGGCGAAATGGCTCTGCAGCGCCGCAGCGAACTTCACCATGTGGGCCAGGAGCACCTCGGGGTGCTTAGCCGGTTTGGCGATGGAGAGGGCATGAGGGAGGTTGAGCCCGAACTTCTTGATGTACTCCAAGGACTGGCCGCTGCAGTAAGGCCGATCTATGAAGCCGAGATCGTGAAGGTGGATGTCCCCCCGCATATGGGCATCGGCGACCTCCTGGGAGAAGACGCTGAGCAGGGCATATTCTTTCTTTATCGTCTCGGCCAGGGTGAGGTTGGTCGCCTCCGGCCCGTGGGGCACATTGGCGTTCTCCTTGTTGGGATGCAGGATCAACTGTTCCACATCGTAAAGGGGCATCCCGAGGCGAGTATGCTGCTTTCGGGCCTTCTCCAGTCCCCGCTCTATCAGCTTGGCGTTGACCAGCTCCCTGATCAGGGGGGCGGTCACCATGCTGATCTGAGAGCGACGGATCAGATCCTCCACCTCCTGACTTATCGCCTCGGCCGTATCGTAATCGACATAAGTCTCCCGGATGAGGGCATCGATGATCTTCTGCCTGTCCCACCCCTCTAACGACTCTTCAGAGGTCCTGACAAAGAGGGCCATCTCCGTCGTCTCCCCTACCCCCTGAACAGCAAAAAGCATGCCACTTACCTCCATATATTGTGTTTTTCCTTCTTAATACCACTATATATAGTGGTTGTCAAGGGGAAATTTTTGTGAGGGGGGGCAGGGGCCCTGTGGATATGGTCTATCCCCTCTCTAACTCTCTAAGAGGTAGATCATCCGTCTTTGGCACCTTCAGAGGCCCCTGGTCCGCTCCTTGCTCGGGAGCAAGTCAATATGATATACAAAATATATGTATCCTTCGGAGGAAGAGACCGCTGAGGCGATCATCCGCTTTTTCTCCGTCACCAAGATATATCCGGGAGGGGTCGAGGCCATAAAGGGGGCGAGCTTTTCCATAAGGAAAGGGGAGTTCGTCTTCGTCACCGGTCCAAGTGGCGCTGGCAAGACCACCCTCTTAAAGTTGATGATCCTCGCGGAGCGGCCCGAGAGGGGGGAGATCCTGGTGGACGGGACCAACATCACCAGGCTCCGAAGGTCGCAGATCTATCGCCTCCGCCGGAAGGTGGGCTTCGTCTTTCAGGACTTCAAGCTGCTTAAGGACCGTACGGTCTTTGAGAACATCTGCCTCCCCCTGGAGGTGATAGGGTACCCCTTGACGAAGATGGAGAAGAGGGTAAGGAGGCTCCTTAAGCTCGTCTCTTTGGACGAGAAGGTCTTGAACCTTCCCCCCCTTTACCTTTCCGGAGGGGAGCAGCAGAGGGTGGCCATCGCCCGGGCCCTCATAAACAACCCCTCCATCCTCTTGGCCGATGAGCCTACGGGGAACCTCGACCCTGCCCTCACCATTGAAATCATGGACCTCCTGATGAAGGTCAATCAGGTGGGTACCACAGTGGTGGTGGCCACCCATGACGACTCCTTGGTGAACCGCTATCGTAGGAGGACCATTGTACTGAGGAGGGGTGAAATAGTGGCCCAATGAGCCGAAGGCTTACCTCTCACCTAAGGCGGGCCTTAAAAAACGTAAGGGGGGAGCTGGTAGGCGTTGCCTTAAGCACCGGTACCATCGCCCTCATCTTCTTTCTCTTTTCCACCTTTCTCTTGGCGGTGGAGAACCTTGACGGGATGCTAAAATTTTGGAGCAAAAAGCTTCAGATAATATGCTACCTCGAATCCGGGATAAACGAGGGGAAGATCAGGCGCATAAAGGAGGAGCTCCTTGGGATCGAGGGGATCGAGGAGGTCCGGTACGTATCCTCGAAGGAGGCAAAGGAGATGCTGGTGCGTGACCTCGGCGATCTGATGAGGGGAATGGAGCGGTTGGAGGAGAAGCTCTTCCCCGCTACCCTGGAGCTGGGCCTAAAGGATGACGCCTCCTATGAGGAGATAGAAGCGATAGCGAAGGAGATCGAGGGGATCGAGGGGATAGCGGAGGTGCAACACGGTGGGGTCTGGTTGAAGAAGCTCACCCTTTTCCTTAAGGTCATGAAGGCAGTGGCCTTGGTGTTCGGGGCCGTCTTAGCGGGGATAACCATCTCCGTTACGGCCACAACCGTTCACCTCACCTTCTATCATCGGCTCGAAGAGGTGGAGATCATGCGCCTGATAGGGGCGACGGAAGACTTCATCCGCTTCCCCTTCTACCTGGAAGGGGGGTTGCAGGGCTTATCAGGGGCCTCTCTCTCCCTCCTCGCCCTCTTTCTCACCTATTGGATCTTCTCCCAGGCCTGGGGGCCTCAGCTGAGGTTTTACCTGGGCGGGAGAGGATTTGAGTTTCTCTCCCCCCTGGCCGTCCTGGTCGTGTTGACCTTGGGGTTCTTTTCTGGTTTCATGGGTGGGGTGATATCCTTGGCCAGATCACGGGGCTGAGATGGGTCAGAAAACGATCATCTTCCTGTTGCCTCTTCTTTTTTTGACCCCATGCTGGGGAAAGGAATCAAGGGCCATCCTTGAGAAGGAAAGGGCCTTAAAGGAGATCCGCAGGAAGATCCACGAGAAGAGGAAGGCCGAAAGGGAGAAGAGGAAGGAAGAGAGGAGTATCCTCGCTTCCCTGGATAAGGTGGAAAGGGAGATAGAGCGCTGCAAAAAGGAACTCCGTTCCCTTGAGGAGGAGCGGCAAAGGATAAGGGCTGAGATCCGCCGGGCCCAAAGGGAGCTGGCCCGCATCGAGAGGGAAAGGGAGAGGCTCAAGGAGGTGATAAGGAGGAGGCTTGAGGGGATCTACGGGGCATACCGCTACGGGGCAGCTCGCCTCATCCTCTCGAGCAGCACTTACGGCGATATGGTCCGCCGGTGGAGGGTCCTCAACCTCCTCCTGCAGGAAGATGCGGGGCTTTTGCGCCGATACGGAGAGTTGGCGAAACAGAAGGACAGGGAGTGGCAGAGACTTCGCGAAAGGCAGAGGCTCCTTCTGGATAAGGAGCGGGAGATCGAGGAGAAGGAGAGGGCCTTAGAGAAGGAGAAGAGAAGGAAGAGGGAGATCCTGTTGGCCATCAAGGCGGAGAGGGAAAAGTACCAGCAGGCGATCTCAGAACTGAGGAAGAGGGAGCGCGCCCTGAAGAGGCTGATAGAAGAATTGCGCGAAAAGGGGAGAGGGATCAGAAGGAAGGGAAAGGGCTTTGTAAGCATGAAGGGGAGGCTCCCCCTGCCGGTGAAAGGGCGGATCTTCCGTTTACGGGGGCGGAGAAAGGGGATAGGGTTTAGGGCGAAGGAGGGGGCGGAGATAAGGGCGGTTTACGACGGGACCGTGGTCTATGCCTCCTGGTTTATGGGATACGGCAACCTGATGATCATCGATCATGGAGACGGATATCACACGCTCTTTGCCCATGCATCTTGCCTCCTGAAAAAGGTGGGCGAGAGGGTGAAGGCGGGCGAAGTCGTAGCTCTGGTGGGGAACACCGGCTCCTTTGAAGGGCCTATGCTCTATTTCGAGATCAGGCACAAGGGAAGGTGTGAGAACCCCCTGGTGTGGCTTGCCCTTCCCAGGGAAAGGAGGAGGAGATGAAGCTGAGCAAGAGAACAGGTGGTCTGGTTCTTCTCTGGTTCCTTCTCGGCCTCCTGCTGGGCGGCCTATACGTCCACAGGGGGCTGGCCCGCTCCGACGAGGTCTATGAAAGGCTCAAGATATTCACCGAGGTGATCGATCTTATCAAGAAAAACTATGTGGAGGAGGTCAAGACCAAGGACCTGATAGATGGGGCGATTGAGGGGATGCTCAACAGCCTTGACCCCCACTCTGCCTATCTCACCCCGGATATGTTCAAGGAACTGCAGGTGGAGACCAAGGGCAGCTTCGGCGGGCTGGGGATCGAGATAGGGATTCGAGATGGGATCCTTACCGTCATCTCTCCCATTGAGGATACCCCGGCCTGGAGGGCGGGAATCAAGGCGGGGGACAAGATAATAAAGATAAACGGGGAGCCGACAAAGGGCCTGAGCCTCATGGAGTGCGTCAAGAGGCTGAGGGGGCCGAAGGGGACGAAGGTCACCATCACCATCATGAGGAAGGAATTCACCGAGCCGAAAGACTTCACCATCGTCAGGGACATCATAAAGATAAAGAGTGTGAAGTACAGGACCTTGGAGAAGGGATACATATACGTGAAGATCCTCCAGTTCCAGGAGAACACCTCCAAGGAATTTGCCTCCGCCATCGAGAAGCTTAAGGAGGAAAACCCCGAAGGGATAAAGGGGATGGTCCTTGATCTGCGCAACAATCCTGGGGGACTCCTGGATCAGGCGGTGGAGATAGCCGATTTCTTCCTCGACCATGGGGTGATCGTCTCGGTCAAGGGGCGCAAGGCCGAGAAGATGGAGTTCCGAGCCAAAGAAGAAGGGACCCTTCCCCTCTGGCCCCTGGTGGTGCTGGTAAACCACGGGAGTGCCAGCGCCTCTGAGATAGTGGCCGGTGCCATCCAGGACTACGGTCGGGGGATAATAATGGGGAGGAAGACCTTCGGGAAGGGATCGGTTCAGACCATCATCCCCCTGGAGGACGGCTCGGGGCTGCGCCTGACCACGGCCCGTTACTACACCCCGAAGGGGCGCTCCATCCAGGACCACGGGGTGGAGCCGGACATCGTCCTGAAAGAGAAGGAGGGGCCGAAAAAGGAGAAGGAAGGGAAGAAGGAGGATATAGTCCTGCAGAGGGCCTTGGAGCTCCTTAAGGGCATGTACATCTTCAAGGGATACCTCAGCTCCGAGAGGTCATCGGGTGCCCCCGCGAAAGAGAAGTAAGAGACGGACGAATGCCAAGAAGACGGCAAGGGCCCTCTCCCGCTGGAGGACAACAGCGATCCTCCTTGCCCTCTCCTTCGGTGCCCTCCTCTACTTCTTCCTCTCGATCCCCAGGCCACCGGACCGAAAGGTCCTAAAGCCCCTTCTGGAGGCCTCCCTCTTCAGGGCCGGCCTCAGCAGGCGGTACGTCACCATCGCTGGAGATCGTGCGGAGATAAAGCTCCCCCGGGGGGTGACCCAGCAGAGGGTGCTCTCGGAGATCAGCACCGATTTGAAGACCTTCTACCCAGAGGCCACCCTGGTGAGGCGAGGGAAAAGGAAGGTGGAGATACGGAAGGGAGGGACGCTGATGTACTCCCTCCTTTTCTTTCATCCCCCTCCCCCGAAGAGGAAGCCCCTGTGCCGAGTGGCCATCGTGGTGGATGATCTGGGAAGGGACTGGGGGGTGGCCCGAGAGGTGATGGGGATAAGTTCCTCCCTGACCCTCTCCATCCTCCCCTATGAGCGCTATTCCTGGAAGGTGGCCGAGGAAGCCCACAGGAGGGGCTTTGAAGTCCTGCTTCACCTCCCGATGGAGCCCAAGGGGTATCCGTTGAAGGACCCTGGGAAGGGGGCCCTTTTCGTCTCGATGGATGAGGGAGAGCTTAGGAGGCGGATTGAGAAGGCCCTGGAAGCCCTCCCCCATATCAGGGGGGTGAACAACCATATGGGGTCCCGCTTTATGGAACACGAGAGGAAGGTCTTCGTGGTTATGGAAGAGCTTAGGAATAGGGGCCTCTTTTTCCTCGACAGCCTCACTACCCCCAAGAGCCGCGGGTATGTAGTGGCGAAGAAGATCGGATTGAAGGCCGCCCAAAGGGATGTCTTCCTCGACAATTCGCAAAGCGAAGAGGAGTTCAAGAGACAGTGGACTTCCTTCATGAAAAAGGCCCATCGGTATGGCAAGGCCATCGCCATCTGTCATCCCTACCCGAGCACCCTGCAGGGGCTGAGGAAGGCGGTCGGGGGGCTGGGTAAGGAAGTGGAGATAGTCCCCGTTTCCAAGGTTCTCGATTGAGGAGGGGGAAGGCAAAATATACCCTTTTGACCGAGAATGGGCTGGAGGAAGGGGAGCTCCCTGGGGAGTGGTGCCTTCTTCCCTCTCCTCAGCCGAGTCCCCCTCCTTCACGCCCCCTCGATGAACTCCTGGATGAGGCCCTGAGGAGGCCTATCGGGGCACCCCCTCTCGAGGAGATGATCCCCGCTCGGGGGAGGATAGCCCTGCTCGTGGACGACCTCACCCGCCCCACCCCGAAGAGGGAGATCCTTCCTCTGCTCCTCGAGAGGCTCCGGCAGAAGGGCGCCGGACCCGAGAGGGTGAAAGTTGTCGTGGCCTTAGGGACCCACCGCCCCCTCTCCCAAGAGGAGTTGAGGGATGCCTTGGGAGAGGAGGTCATGGAGCGTTATCCGATCATAAACCACGATCCCCTTGCTCAGGACCTCTGCCCTGTAGGGCGCCTCTCCACGGGGACCCCCGTGAGGGTCAACAGGACGGTCCATGAGGCCGCTCTGCGCCTATCCATCGGCTCCATTCTCCCCCATCCCATGGCAGGTTTTGGAGGAGGGGGAAAGGGGTTATTCCCCGGGGTGGCAGACTTCGATTCGATAAGAGATCACCACCTCTTCTACACCTTTCAACCGGGGACATCCCTTGGCAACCTGCAGGGAAACCCTTTCCACGATGAGATCGTCAGGATGGCCAGGGAAGGACGCCTTGATTTCATCATCAATGTCCTGTATGACCTCCGGCAAAATCCCATAGGGATAGTGGCAGGGGGCCTTGAGGCCCATCGGCATGGAGCGGCGGTTGTGAAGAGTGCCTGTGCGTACGGTTTCTCAGAAAGGGCGGATGTCACCGTCATATCCTCCCATCCCCATTCAGAGGGGCCGCAAGCCCTCAAGGCCCTTGCCGCTGGATCCCTCCTGACCCGTGAGGGCGGATGGATCGTCTTGGTGGGAGGGCCGGATACTTCTTTTCCCGGAGAGATGGTTGAGGCGGCATCCTCCCTCCTGCAGAGGCACCCGAGAGATGAGTTGGGGAGGGTGGTCAGAGAGAAGTTCATGAGGGGGGAAATGCTCCTTGAAGGGAGCATCGAGCTCAACATGGCCCTTGCGGTTGCCCTCTTCTATTTTTCCATGTATAAGATATGTCTCGTCACCGGGACGAGGGAGGAGTCGGCGGAGGCGATGGGATTTTTACAAGCTCCAACGGTGGATGAGGCCTTGGAGGGGATATCTCGTTCGTTGCCTGAGGCGACGGTGCATGTGGTCCCTGCAGGGGGACTTGCCATCCCCGTGAGGGAGGGACGGGATGGGGGAGAAGCCCAAGTTTGAGGAGATAGAGGAGGCTCGAAAACTCCTCGGCCTCGGGGAGGAGGCCACCCTGGAGGAGATCAAGGGGAGCTATCGGAGGCTCTCCCGCAAATATCATCCTGACCTCTGCCAGGAGGAGAAGAAGAGGTGTGAGGAGATGATGCGGAGGGTCAACCGGGCCTATGAGACGCTGATGGCCTATATCCGAAACTATCGCTTCTCCTTCCGCGAGGAGGACGTCCGAAGGAGCGATCCAGAGGAGCCTCTCCGCAGGTTCTACCGCGATTGGATGTGGGGAAAGGGGGCGAAGTGAGATGCCGGGATGGGGCAGGAGGGGCTCGAGAGGAAAATGGGGAAGGGCAGTCGCTCCTTCCTTCTCTTTTCCCTCCGATATGAGCCGGGAGGAGAAGATAGCACTCCTCAGGCAGAGGATAGAGGTTATAAAGGAGAAACTGGAGGAGCTCGACAGGATGATCTCCCAGCTCACCGAGCTGAGGAGGGTACATCGGGTCTCCTTTCGGGTCGCCGTCCAGGAGGAGAGGTGTCGGGGATGCGGGATCTGTGAGGAGGTGTGCCCTCAGGGGGCGATTAGGGTGAGGGAGGTCGCGGTGATTGACCAGAGCAGGTGTGTAGGGTGCGGCATCTGTGTGGAGGAATGCCCCCACGGCGCCCTCTACCTCAGGGCTTAGACTGAGATGGGAAGGGAGGACGTTCCAAAGGGCCTCTTTCTGCTGAGGGACAACATCCTTGAGCGGGGAGGGCTCTTCACCCCCAGGATCCGCTCCTCCTGGGCCGAAGGTCTCGACTTGCCTAAGGAGGGGGGAAAGCTCCTCTTTGCCGGTTGCGGGTACCAGCTCCTCGGGGAGACCTCGCTCCTTCTCTCGGCGGCCTCCCGAGGGGAGGAGATGGGGCTCGAGTGGGAGAGGGCGTTAGATCTGTTTTCCCCATTGGTGGGGGTGGGGATGAGGGCCGCGGAGCTGCTCCTGTCCTTCCGAAGGGATAGCTCCTCTCCCCTGCGGGCAGCGGTCCAGGTCCTGGAGGCGATGGGATATGAGGTCGCCTACTTAGGGGAGGAGGAGCCCTGCTGTGGGGGTCCCCTCTACTTTGCGGGCTTCAGGAGGGAATTTGAGGGGGTGAAGGAGAAGTTGAGAGAGACTCTCCTTCGGAGCGGTTTCAGGGAGGTGATCGGGGCTGTCCCTTCCTGCACCTACGCGATAAAGGAGCTCGCTCAGGTGCCTTTAGAGGTGAAGCACCTGGTGGAGGTCTACGCCGAAGGGGTGAGGAGGGGGAGGTGGCGGTTGCCCGAGCCGAAGAAGGTGGTCTATCACGACCCTTGTATCCTCGCCCGCTACCTCGGGGTGGTGGAGGAGCCGAGGGAGGTGCTTGGAGCGATAGAGGGGGTGGAGCTCTTGGAGGCCCCCTCGAGCCGTGAGTGGGCCACCTGCTGCGGAGGCGGGGGAGGGTTTGAGTTCATCTTCCCGCAGGTGAGCCTCCTTCTGGCCAAAAAGAGGGTGGAGGAGCTCCTGGAGACGGGGGCGGAGGTGATCGTGACCGCCTGCCCGGGTTGCCTGATCCAGTTGAAGAAAGGGGTCAAGGCCCTGGGCAGGGAGGTAGAGGTCCTCGATATGAGCGAGGTCTTGCTCGAGGCACGGGCGTAATGGAGTTCAGGGACTACAAAAAAAGGCTCAACAGGGTGGCCAAGGAGGGGAGAGTCGCCCTGGCTATCGGAAGGGCCCAGAGCAGCTACCGGAGGAACCTCCAGGAGGCCTTCCGGCGCTTCCCTCACACCCCGGAGCTCGCCAAGGAGGTCCGGAGGATAAAGGAGGACTCCATCTCGAGAATGGAGGAGCTGGTGGCTTCAGCCAGGGAGGTGATGGAGTCAAACAAAGTGAAGACCTTCCTCGCCCGGGATGCGGAGGAGGCCCGGAGGATAATCGGGGAGATCTGCGGCACGGGGAAGACGATAGTGAAGGGAAAGAGCATGACCTCAGAGGAGATAGACCTGAGGGAGTACCTCGAGGAGGAAGGAAATGAGGTCTATGAGACCGACCTCGGGGAGTTCTTGGTACAGCTCCTGGGGATAAAGCCGATGCACCTTTTGGCCCCGGCGGTCCATCTGACCCGGGAGGAGGTGGCCGAGCTCTTGAGCCGCCGCCTCGGCAGGAAGGTCCATCCCCGAATAGAGGAGGAGGTGGAGGCGGTAAGGGGATTCCTCAGGGAGAAGTTCATCTCTGCGGATGTGGGGATCACGGGTACGAACGTGATAGCGGCGGACACCGGGGCGATGATCCAGATAGAGAACGAGGGGAATGTGCGTCTGGCAAGTTCCCTGCCTCCCGTTCACATCGTCCTTGTGGGCATCGAGAAGGTGGTCCCCACCTTCCAGGACGCGATGAAGGTGGCGGAGGTGACCTGGCGTTATGCCAACTACACCGTGCCCGCCTACGTGAACATGGTATCGGGTCCCAGCAAGACGGGCGACATAGAGAAGGTGACCACTTACGGGGCCCACGGCCCAAGGGAGCTTTACTGCGTCTTCCTCGACGGGGGCAGGAGCCGCCTCGCCCAGATGCCCCGCTTCCGGGAGGCCCTCTACTGCCTGAGGTGCGGCGGCTGCCTCTATGAGTGTCCCCTTTTCAGCCTGGTGGCGGGGAACTTCGGGAATCGCTACCTCGGGGGGATAGGGGCGATCTGGACGGCCTTCGTCACCGGGGGGATGAAGGAGGCAGCCCCCTTGGTCTACAGCTGCCTTGCCTGTGGCAGGTGCAAGCTCCGCTGTCCCATGGAGATAGATACTCCGGGCATGTGCCTTGAACTTCGCAGGATCATCGCCGAAGGGGAAGAGGAATAAGGAGCGGTTCGTAAGGGAGACCTTCTCCTCTATCGCCAAGCGCTACGATCTGGCCAATACCTTCCTATCCTTAGGGATAGACTTCTGGTGGAGAAAGCGGGCAAGGGATGCCTTAGGGGAGCGTCCCTTGGTGCTCGATCTCTGCGCCGGCACCCTCTCCATGACCAGAAGCTACCTTGAGCGCTGGAGAGGGGGAAGGGTTATCGCCCTCGACTTCTCCCTCGATATGCTCCTTCTGGGACGAAAGAGGTTGAAAAAGGGGAAGGGACGCTGCTCCCTTGTGCTGGGAGACGCCCTCACCCTCCCCTTCCCTTCGGGGGTCTTCTCAGGTGTGATGGTCGCCTTCGGCCTGCGCAACCTCGTCGATCTGCAGGCGGGGCTTGCTGAGATCTTCAGGGTATTGGGTGAAGGGGGAAGGGCGGTGATCCTCGAGTTTGGCCACCCCACCCTCCCCCTCTTCCGCCAGGTCTACAGGATCTACCTGTCCAAGGTTATTCCCTCCCTCGGAGGATGGATCACGGGGAGAAGAGAGGCCTACCATTATCTCTTCCACTCCATCGACTCCTTCCCCTCCCGGGAGGAGGTCCTGGGGATGATGCGGATGGTGGGCTTTAAGGGACTGAAGGCCTCATCCCTGACCTTGGGGATCTGCGTCCTTTACGAGGGGGAGAAGGTTTGACTTTGCCCCGTGGCTCTGTTAACTTTATGGCGATCAGATGTACTCTACC
>CAYRAR010000029.1:0-16702 GCA_964422255.1 uncultured Thermodesulfobacteriota bacterium
TCAGGACGTTCATGTGCCGGGAGATGGTCGACTGGGGCATCTCCAGGACCTGCATAAGCTCACAAACACAGATCTCCCTTTCCTCCAGGAGCTTCAAGATCCTCAACCTGGTCTCATCGGAGAGGGCCTTGAAGATCTCCTGCAACTGATGCATCGATCCCATTTTAAATTGATAAATCCATATTTGTCAATATATGAATTTATTCTTCGTCTTGAAGGGATGGGGAAAAGATGATATGGAAAGGAGGAATGGAGGGGGTAAGCTGTGTCATTCTGGCCGGAGGGAGGGGGAAGCGGATGGGGGGGGAGAAGGCCTTTGTCCCGCTTGGAGGATTCCCCCTCTTCGAACATGTATATCGGGTCTGCAAGAACCTCTTCGAGGAGATAATCATCGTCACCAATGAGCCCGAGCGCTTCACCTCTTATAGAGCGATCATCCTCCAGGACTTGATCCCCGGGATTGGCCCCTTGGGAGGACTCTACACAGGGCTCCTTAGAGCCAAAAACGAGTACTGTTTCTGTGCCGCCTGCGATCTCCCCTTCCTGCGCAAGGAGCTCATCGAATACCTCCTCTCCCAGAGGGAAGGATACGATGCTGTCATCCCCTCTGCCCCTGATGGCCTTCATCCCCTTCTCGCCGTCTACGGCAAAGGGGCCCTCGATGAGATGACGAGGGTGATAGAGGACGGAAACCCCAAGGTCTCCAGCATCCTCAGCCGATTGAAGGTGAGGTTCTGCACCGCCGAGGAAATGGCCCCTTATGATCCCTCCCTCATATCCCTCTTCAACGTCAATGACATCGAGGACCTGCGGAGGGCTGAGGAGCTGATGAAGGGGGAAGAGATCCGATGGAATCCCTGAAGAGGAAGGTATGGCCCCTTCTCATCGCCGCCCTGATTTTGGCCCCTTCCCCCTCTGCAGGGGCAGAAAGGGCGGAGGAGCTCCTGAGGGTAGGGGTTGGGGCCTTCAAGGACGGGTTCTACAAGGTGGCGGAGGAACAGTGGCGCCGCTTCCTTTCCATCTATCCGAACCACCCTCGTGCCCCCGAGGTGAGGTACATGCTGGGGAGAACCCTCTTCGAGGAAGGGAAGTGGGAGGAGGCCCAGGAGGCGTTCGCCCTCCTCCTGAAGGAGGGAAAGTTCAGGGAAAGAGATGCCCTCCATTATTGGCTTGCTACCTGTTGCCAGAAGATCAAGGACAAGGCCTGTGCCGAAGAGCACTACCGAACCGTAGTAAAATCCTTCCCGAAAAGCCCCTGGTTTGCCCCTTCCGTTTATCATCTCGGCACCCTCCTCTTTCACGACAGGCGATATCAGGAAGCCCTTCAATACCTGAAAAGGGCCCTCGAGCAACCCGGGCTCAAGGACCTCCGGCCTTACCTCCGCTTGAAGGTGGCGATATCCCTTTACCATCTCGGTAAGTACCAGGAAGCGGAGAGGGAATTGGTCTCCCTGCTTAAATCGGGACGGAAGGACCTCGAGGAGGAATCACTTTACTGGCTGGGGGAGGCCAAATACGAGGAAGGGAAATGGTCAGAGGCCCAGAGGAACTTCGCCAGGCTGCGTTCCCTTTACCCCCGCTCCTCCTTCCTCCCCTACGCCCTCTTCCACGAGGCCCTCGCCTGGGCCAGGATGGATAAGAGCAAAAGGAGCTGGGACATCCTAAGGCAATGGCAAAAGACCTACCTTGATCATCCATTGAGGTGGCGGGTCGCCCTGGCTCAGGGAAAGATCTCCTTCTCCCTGGGCAGGTACAAGGAGGCTATAGAGATCCTCCAGAAGGTGGTGAAGGGGGCGAAGGAGAAGGAACTTCAGAGGGAGGCCTCCTACCTTGTGGCCTGGTGTTACCTCCAGCTGGGAGAGGCGAAGAAGGCAAAGGGCTTCGTGAAAAACACCAAGGAAGACGACATCTCCCATTATCTGCTCGCCCGCATAAGCCTGGCCGAGGGCAAGTGCAAGGAGGCCCTACCCTATCTCTTCAACCTGGTCAACAAATCTCCCTACAGAAAGGAGGCCCTCTTTGAGATCGCCCGCTGCTTCTTCAGGGAGGGAAAGTGCAAGGAATGCTTAGTTAACCTCGATATCCTGCGGCTGGAGTACCCCCGTTTTGAACGAATGGATGAACTCCTCTGGATGAAAGGGGAGTGTCTGATCGCAGCGGGGAAAGAGGAGGAGGCCGAAAAGGTCTTCCAAGAACTGCTGAAAAAGCACCCCCGCTCACCGTGGGCTCCCTGGGCCATTTATCGCCTCTTCAGCAGGGAACTGAAGAGGGAGAGGATCAAGGAGGCCTCCTCCCTCTTCTCCACCCTCTCGGAAAGGTGGCCAAAGCACGAGCTCGTGCCGCGGGCGGCCTTGGAACTGGGGGCAGAGCTGATCCAGAAGGGGAAGTACCGGGACTCCCTCCCCTTCCTTCAGGTTGCCTCCCGCTCCTCGCAGGTCTCCGAGAGACAGAAAGCCCGCTTGTGGATGGGGGAGGCCCACTTCCATCTCAAGGAGTGGGAAAGGGCCCTGGAGGTATACCATGAGGTGCTCAAGGACAAAGGGGATAAGGGAAGTGAGTGGAAGGCGATGGCACATATAGAGATAGGTAACATATCCTACCTGATGGGGAAAAGGGAGGAGGCACGTGAGGCGTATGCCGCCGCCGTGAAGATCTCCCAAGACGAGGGGATCCGCTCCCGGGCAAAAGAGCTGTTAGACCTGGTAGGGGAAGGGACGGAGAGATGAACGGGATCTCCATAAGGGAGATGAGGCCCCAGGATCTATATCAGGTGCTCTACATCGAGAAGAGGTCCTTTCCCACACCCTGGACGAGGATGATGTTCCTCTACGAACTGCATTCTCCCATCTCCTTCGCCTATGTGGCCACAGAGGAAAAAGAGATATGGGGATATATAGTCTATCGCCTGGTCGCCCAGGAGGTCCATATCATGAACCTGGCCGTACATCCTGAACGGCGACGCCGTGGGATCGGCACCGCCCTCCTGAGGTTCTGCTTCGAACACTCCCTGAGGAGAGGAGCCGTCCTCTTCCTGCTGGAGGTGAGGGAAAGCAACGAGGCCGCCATCAACCTCTACCGGAAGATGGGCTTCACCCCCTCTGCCGTCCGGAGGAACTATTACCGGGACCGAGGAGAGGACGCCATCGTGATGAAGCTCCTGTGGGGGGACAGAGCATATGCAGGATGACCCTCATCTCTTCGCCGCCAAACTGATAAAGAGGGAAAGGTGGCATGATCTCGTTCACCTCAAGGTGCTCCTTTCTGCGGAAATAGGGGATTTTATGGCAGGACAGTTCGCCATGCTCGAGACCAAGGCCCCGGGGGCCAGCCTCCTCAGGCCCTTCTCCATTTTCGAGGCCGAGGGAAAGACCCTGGGCTTCCTGATACAGCTGAGGGGCAAGGGGACCGTCTCCCTCTCCCATCTCCCCCTGGGAACCCCCTTTAAGGTCATCGCTCCCCTGGGAAGGGGGTTCCCCCTCCCGAGAGAGGGAGGGGAGGCGATCCTGGTGGCAGGGGGAGTGGGGATAGCCTCTCTCTATCCCCTCGCCTTAAGCCTCCGCAAGAACAATGTGAGGGTAAAATTGCTCTGGGGGGCAAGGGATGCCCGCGGGCTCGCCCCTTCCCTCCTTCGGGGACTGGAGGGGGCAGGAGCGGACCTGAGGCTCGCAACAGAGGACGGAAGCGAGGGGGAGAGGGGGATGGTGACCGACCTCATCACCCCAGAACTCCTTAAAGGGAGGGCTCCCCTTTATGCGTGTGGCCCCAGGGAGATGCTCAGGAAGGTGGCGGAGATCGCTGCCAGATACAAGCTGCCCTGTTGGGTTAGCCTCGAGGAGAGGATGGCCTGCGGTCTGGGGGCATGTCTCGGCTGTGTGGTGGAGACGAAAAGGGGGTATCAGAGGACGTGCAAGGAAGGGCCAGTCTTCCCGGCGGAGGAGATAGTGTGGTAGGGCTAGATCTTACCACAAGGATAGGGGCTCTCACCCTTCCTACCCCTGTGATGCCCGCATCAGGGACCTTCGGATACGGGGAAGAATACCTCTCGATCATCAACCCCAGGGCCCTGGGGGCCATCGTCACCAAGAGCCTTTCCCCCAACCCGAAAGAAGGCAACCCCCCTCCCAGGATCGCTGAGGTCGCCGGTGGGGTGGTCAACTCGATAGGGCTCGAGAACATCGGTGTCGAGGCCTTCCTCAAGGAAAAACTCCCTTTGCTCAGGGACTTAAAGATCCCGATCGTCGTCAGCTTCTTCGGGGAGACGGTGGATGAGTACCTTCGGTGTGCCGAGCGGTTGGGGCAAGCCGATGGGATAGGAGCCTTAGAGGCCAACCTCTCCTGCCCCAACGTGAAGAGAGGAGGAGCGATCTTCGGAAGGGACCCGGAGATGGTCCTGCGGATAACGAGGGGGGTGAAGGAAGTAACTGAGGTGCCCCTCTGGGTCAAGCTCCCCCCTGATCTCTTCGGGATCGGAGACCTCTCGGAAGCGGCCGAGGAGGGAGGAGCCGACGCGGTGACCCTGATCAACACCCTCCCTGCCCTGGTGGTGGACCTGGAGTCAAGAAGGCCCTTCCTCGGAGGGGGGGTGGGAGGGCTGTCGGGTGAGGCCATAAGGCCCGTTGCTCTGAGACTGGTCTGGGAGACGGCAAAGAGGGTGAGGATACCCGTGATAGGAGTGGGGGGGATAAGACGGGGACGGGAGGCGTTGGAATTCATCCTCGTGGGAGCTTCGGCCGTACAGGTAGGCACTGCAGTCTTCTCCAATCCCCTGGTCTTTGAGGAGATGGTGGAGGAAATCAGAGGGTTCATGGTGAAAGAGGGACTGAGGAGCATAGAGGATATAAAGGGGAGGTTTGAGCTGAGTGAGGAGGCTTAAGTGGAAACTGCTCCCCCAGAGGCCTGATCTGGCCCATCAATTGGCCCAGAGGATGGACCTCCCCCCTCTCTTCGCCCAGCTCCTGATAAATCGGGGTGTTGAGGATGAAGGGGAAGCCGAAGAGTTCCTCCACCCTTCCTTGAACAGGCTGAAGGACCCCTTCCTGATGAAGGGAATGGAGGAAGGGGTTCAGAGGATGATCAGGGCGATCTTGAGGGGGGAGAAGACCCTTATCTTCGGCGACTACGACGTGGATGGGGTGACCTCCACGGCCCTTCTGAAGATCTTCTTGAGGGAGGCAGGCCTTGATCCCCTCCACTACATCCCCCGTCGCATCGAGGAAGGATACGGGCTTTCTGCCGCCGCGGTAAAGAGAGCGGCTTCCATGGGGATCTCCCTTCTGGTGACGGTAGACTGTGGGATCACGAACCTCCAGGAGGTGAAGCTCGCGAAGGAGGCCGGAATTGACGTCATCATCCTCGATCATCATCATCCCCCTGGCCTCCTCCCCCCCGCCACCGCCATAATAAACCCCTTGCAAAGGGACTGTCCATTCCCCTTTAAGGGGCTGGCGGCCGCAGGGGTGGTCTTCTTCTTTTTGATGGCGTTACGAAAGACCCTGAGGGAGATCGGCCACTGGGAGGGAAGGGAACCGAACCTGAAGAGGTTGCTCGATCTGGTCGCCCTGGGCACGGTGGCCGACATCGTTCCCCTGACAGGGGAAAACCGGACGCTGGTACATTTCGGACTGAAGGAGCTACAGGAAGGGAGGAGACCGGGGATCGCGGCGTTGAAGGAAATGAGCGGCCTGCAGCAAGGGGAGATAGACTACGGACACGTGGCCTTCCGCCTCGCCCCACGGATCAATGCCGGGGGGAGGATGGGGAAAGAGGAGCTGGGACTTCGCCTCCTACTTGCCGAGGATCCCGAGGAGGCCAGGAAGATAGCAATGGAACTGGAGCTCGTGAACAGGGAAAGGCAGATGAGGGAAGAGGAGGTCTACTCCCAGGCCAAGGAGATGATCCAGAAGATGGTGCTCGGAAAGGGGATCGTTCTCAGCTCACCCCGGTGGCACCCAGGAGTAATCGGCATCGTCGCCTCCAGGATCGCAGAGGAGTTCTGGAGACCGACCATCCTCATCTCCCTGCTGGGAGAGGAGGGAAAGGGATCGGCCCGAAGCATCCCCGAATTCCACCTCTACGAGGGGTTGAAGAGATGTGAAGAGCACCTCATCAGCTTCGGCGGGCACAGGAGCGCAGCAGGCCTCAAGGTATTGAAAGAAAAGATAACCCAACTGGAGAGGGCCTTCGATGAGGCGATAAGGGAAGCCCTGGGAGATGAGGAACTGCTCCCCACCCTTTACATAGATGCGGAGGTGGGACTGGACGAAATAGACGCCCCCTTCGTCCAGAACCTACCCCTCCTCTCACCCCACGGCCCGGCCAATCCCCGCCCCCTGCTCTCCTCCCGTTATGACGTGATCATCGAGGAGGCAAGGGTGGTGGGAAGGGAGAGCCTGAAACTGAGGGTAAGGGACGAGAGGAAGGCCTTTGAGGTGATAGGGTTCGGGATGGGAGAACTCCATGAGAGCATTCCTCCCAAGGCCAGGGTAGCCTTCTCCCCCAGCCTCGAGGAATGGAACGGGATGAAGAGGCTTCAGTTGGAGCTTCGGGCGCTGAAGTGGGAAGGCGGGTAAAAGTCGGCGAGCATCCTCCTCCGCTTCACATAGCTCCTTAAACCCTGAAGGAGGCCCCGGGCGATGCTCGAAAGGTACCGATCGTCCCTCAACCTCCTCTCCTCCCACGGATTGCTGATGAAGGAGACCTCCACCAGCACCGAGGGCATCTTTGCCCCGATGAGGACGAGGAAAGGCGCCTGTTTCACTCCCAGGTCCCTGACCCGATACCTCCTGCGCAGGGTCTGAATGAGCCCCCTGTGGAGGTAGCGGGCGAGCCTGCTCGACTCGTCCACCTTTGCGCTTAGCATCAGGTCATAGAGGATAAGCTGAAGCGCACTGATCCTCTCCGGGGGCAGATTGTTCTCCCGGGCCGCCAGTCTCAGGGCGTACTTATCCGTTGTAAAGTTGAGGAAATACGTCTCAACCCCCCTTGCCAGTCTGCTCCGGGAGGCGTTGGTGTGGATGGAAAGGAAGATGTCTCCCCTCTTCACATTGGCGATCGCCGTCCTCTCCTCCAAGGAGAGGTAGCGATCATCCCTGCGGGTAAGGATCGCCTCCCATCCCAGTTCCCTCCTGATCTTTGTGGCGAGTTTCTTGGCGATCTTAAGGACCACTGTCTTCTCCTTCAGTCCCGTGGGGCCTATGGCTCCTGGGTCATGTCCCCCGTGTCCCGGATCGATGATCACCCTGAAGGGCCTCCTTCGCGCCGTCCTCACCTTCCCCGAACGGTACAGATCCACCACGACCCTGAAGGGATGGGTGAGGGAGAAGAGGTCAAAGCTCACCTCCTCCCTCAGGTCAAGGACGACCCTCACCGTATCGGCATCATGCTGCCCCACCCTTATCCTGTAAATGAGCCCCTTCTTTACCGACAGCGACGGAGGAACCCTGGAGGAGAGGCGGGCAGGGGAAAGGTCCACGAAAAGGCGAGCGCTTTTCCCGACTTTAGGATCCCTGCGCAGGAAATTGGCCCTATAGGAGACCTCGCCCTCAAGGTCTGCCACCACCCGGACATAATCCGGGCTCGCCCAAAACCTGATCCCTTTAACCTCCTTGGGCCGGGGAAAAGCCCCTGTGGGGAGGAGGAAGGATAAAAGCCCTATCCCTACTAAAAACCTCTTTTTGAGGCAGACCACCAAGCTCCGAGGTGCCCTTCCTCAGCCTGTCGTCACCTGGCGTGGTTGCACAATTCGGGGTACGATGAAGATCAGAAGCTCCCTCTTATCCCTCTCATTGTGTTTGGTCTTGAAAAGCCAGCCAAGAAGGGGGATATCTTTCAGACCAGGCACCCCACTCGTCCTCTCACTCCCGGTAAACTCATATATCCCCCCTATAACCACCACCTCTCCATTCTTGGCCATCACCTCCGTCTTCGCCTTGCTCTTATTAATCGTCGGCTCTCCCTGGACCATCCGTGACCAATCGGGGCTCTCCCTGGAACACTCGATCTCCATTCTTATATGGCCATCGGCCGTCACGTGGGGCGTCACGGTGAGCTTCAGGGTGGCATCGATGAACTCCGTGGAAACGGTCCCCTCAGCAGTAAGCTTGAGATATGGGATCCTCACGCCCTGCTCGATATATGCCTCTTTGTGATCCAAAGTCGTAACCCTGGGACTGGATATGATCCTTCCCAGACCACTGTTCTCCATGGCCGAGAGCTGGATCTCAAAGTAGCGGGTATTCGTCAGGTTACCGATGAGAAAATCTATTGCCCCTCCCGAACCAGTTCCCACGCTCGCAGGGAGGTCCACCACCCAGTTGCCGCCGGTACCGGTAGCGGGGGCTATCCCACCGCTGACCTCATTGTATCCGCCCGGACGTTCGCTATAATATCTACCGCCCCAGGTAATACCCAATTCCCTGACGAAGTCCGTCCTCGCCTCCACGATCTTCGCCTCGATCAGCACCTGAGGGGTCTGGGTATCGAGCCTTCTCACCAGATCCTTGGCCTTCTCCACGTTCTCCCTCACGTCCTTCACAATGAGGGTGTTCGTCCTCTCGTCGATGGTGACGCTTCCCCTCGGGCTCAGGACATCCTTCACCTTCGGTGCCAGATCCGAGGCCTTCCCGTAACTTACGGGAATGAGTTCCGTCACCAACGGCTCAAGCTTCTCCTTCGCCTTCTCCACCTTAAGCCGTGCCTCTCTCTCCTTCCTCAGCCTCTCCAGGGTGGAGATGCGGATCACGTTTCCGACCCGCTCCATCCCCAGATTGTGAGTGGTCAGGATTATGTCAAGGGCCTGATCCCAAGGGACGTCCTTGAGCCTGATGGTTACCTTTCCCTTCACGTCCTCGGTGACCAGGATGTTTATCCCGCTGATGTCGGCAAAGAGGCGAAGCACATTGTCTATGTCCGCATCCTTAAAATCGAGGGTTACCCTCTTTCCTGTGTAGACCTTCTCCCCCGCAAGAAGCCTTTCAATAGGAGAGGCAGGGGGCGGTGCCTTGGTGGCCTCCTTCACCTCAGGGGGCCTCTTCTTCACCACCACCTTCACCGGCTTCGGTTTCTCCCGGGCGGCAAACTTTCCCGTCCTCTTAAAGTCAAGATAGATCGTCCCGTCCTTCTGCATCACCTGGTAGGGGACCTTCTCCTCCAGTTTGACCACTACCTTTATCCCCTTAAAAGGCCCCTTGCGCACGTTTATGGGAATCACCCAGTCCACCGGGGAATTGAACTCCCTGGTATCAAGGGGGCGGAGAAAACGTTTGGGGAAAAATACCCCCTCCGCCTTAAAGATCACCTCGTTATCCCTCTTCTCCGTCCGGTACTTGACCCACTTGCCCGTCTTGATAAAGATCCTCGATTTGAGCGGCAACTGTCTGAAGCCAAACTCCTTCACCCAGAGGGGATCGGCTGCCGAACTCCCTTCACCCGTGACCTCCCTTTTCCCCAGGAGGATGCTCAAACCGCCTTCTTTCCTCTCTATCGCGTAGGGTGGAAACCCTTCACTGAGGTCCAGGACTACCCTCACCTTATCGGGGTGCACCCCTAAACGGACCCTCTTCAAAAACGGACCATCAAAGGGAATGACCTGCTCTTTAACAGAGCTCCCTATCCCCATAAGGTCGAGCGCCAGACGAGGGGGATCTGAAAACCTGAGTTCCTTATACTCCGTTATTTCACCGTCAGCCTTAAGAAAGACCTCTATCTGACCGTTCTCCTCATCGATGGAGATCCCGCTCAGTTGTGAGGCGGGTCTGGAAAAGCCGGAAGGGGCAAACAACAGATAGATCATCATAAGGAAAATGACCCCTGCAGCAAAAAGCCCCTTTCCCTCTCTTTTCCTTCCTTGATCCTTTCGAAAGAGATTCATGGCCTCCTCTCCTCCTGCTCTTCAACGGTGTGCACCTTTAGTACAATCTCCTTGGTCTTTACCCGACCAAGATAATCCCTATACTTCTCCTCTATGACCACGCCGTCCTTTGTTATCGCCTTCACCCTGCCGAAGTTCTTTCCGATATAGGTCCCCTTGCGAATTATGTACCCCTTCCCCTCTGAATCCTCCACCATCGCCCTTTCCTCACCGCCTCCGACGAGAACGGCCACGAGCTTCAACTGGCTGAGGTCATATTTTTGAAGGGGACTCAACTTGACCCCTGTCGGCACCACCGGCTCTTGCACGGCCAGGAAAGGAGTGAAAGGGTCCCTCTTCCCGGTGGGGTCGTATACGTACAAGGGTTCCCTCTCCGCCTTTTTCTCTTCCTTCTTCTCCTCCTTTTTGACGATGGGCTTGAACTTCTTCCGGATCTTTATCTGGACCTTCTGGGGAGACTGCTTCTTCTTCCCGAAGGGCAAGGGCAGCTTTTCACACCCTACAGAGACCATAAAACCAATCATCAAAGATATAAAGACCCTCTTAATCATCGTCGCCTCCATGGAGATGGAGTCTCACCGCCTTCTTCTTCCCTTCTTCTGCGGTTTCTTCTGGGGAGGAGGGGCCTCCACATAGCGATAAGTGGAAGCCGTACAGGTCACCTGCAGTATGCCCTTTTCCCCCTTTCCCTGGGGCCTCTCTATGGTGAAGCTCTCCGCCGTTATTATTCGTGGCAGTTTCGCTATGCTGTAAAAGAAGAAGCCGATCTGGTGATACCTTCCCAAGAACTTTAACTCGAAGGGAACACGAGCGTAAAATTCCTTCCGCTCCTCTCCCTTCGGCTTGAAAAGCAGGATGTCAAGGCCCGAAGCCTTGCCGATATTGGCGATGCTCTTGAGGAGGCGAGGAATCTCCTTCTTCTCAGGGAGTTTGGCCATCACCTCTTTGAGTCTCAGCTTTATGGTCTTCAATTCGGCCTTGTATTTCTCATAATCTTTAGCCAGCTCCCTCTTCGTATTCCTCTCCCTGATCAGGTCATTGAGTTTGACCTCCTTCCGCCGGACCCGCTCCAGCTGAGGGCGATAGAACGCAACCCAGTAAACTCCCAGGATTACCAGGAGAAAAACGATCAACAGGGCTACCTTCTTCGGTGCAGGGAGCTTGAGGATACTATCGACCGACAGCGCCATCTCTCCCCCCTATATCGTGGTGACGCAACGGAGACTGAACTTCTTCAGTTTCACTCCGCCGCTTTCGATCCGTTCGGTGACCTCCAGTTCCACCGATTTGATGTACCGCGACTTCTCCAAGGAAGTCATAAAGTTGGCGATGGTCTCCTCGTCCAGCGCGATCCCCTCGAGCTTCAGGGATCTTCCGTTCTTGCTTATCTTCTCCAGCCACACCTTTTCAGGGATCCTCATGCTTATCTCGTCCATCACCATCGCCGCTCCCATCCTCCCCCGCTCCAGGTTCCCTATGATCTGGATCTTCTTCTCAAGTTTCTCCTTCTCCTTCTTTATCCTGTTTATGTCCCTTATTACCTTATCGAGCTTCCGGAGTTCCGCCTTAACGGTGGCGATCTGCGCATCCACCTCCCGCTCTCTCAGGTTTATGTTCCACTTCAGATAGGCAATGATGGCAAAGACCAGTAGTAAAGACAGGATAAAAACGGAAATTTGAAACCTTACCCTCTCCCTTCTCCGAGCCTCCCTGACGGGCAGTAGATTTATCTCTATCATGGCTTACACCTTCCTTATGGCTAATCCTACTCCCACGCTCATGAAAGGAGCGATCTCCTCCAGATAATCGGGGCTGAAAGTACGGGGATCGCTCTCGATCACGTTGAAGGGATTGAATATCTCAACGGAGATGTTCAGCCGCTCCTCTATAGCCTCCTTTAGGGAGGGAATCTTCGCACATCCGCCCGTCAAATATAAACGGGCTATCTTCTCCTCGGGAAAGGTGGCTACAAAGAAGTCTATGGATTTCGCTATCTCCATCGCCACGGTGCTCGATACTCGACTCATCACCCTCTCCACCATCTGGGGGGTCACCCCTTCGGGGAGATGTCCCATCTTCATCCTTTCGGCCTCCTCGAAGTTTACCCCTATCTCCTTCTGCAGCTCTTCGGAATAAAGGTTCCCCCCGATCGATATGTCCCGCGTAAAAAGGGACTTGCCGTCCTTCACGATGTTCAGGTTCATCATGCTCGCCCCTATATCACAGAGGACCACCATCTCCCCGACTTCCATGGGATAGTTGAGCTCAAAGGCATTCTGGAGGGCAAACACATCCACGTCCACTATCACAGGATTGAGCCCCGCCTCCCTCACCACCGAGGAATAATCCTCGATCAGATCCCTCTTGGCCGCTACCAGGAGCACCTCCATCATCTCTCCTCCCTCCGGGGAAGAGAGGACGGAAAAATCCACGTTCACCTCGCTCATCTCGAAAGGGATGTATCGCTCAGCCTCCACCAGGATGTTCTCCTCCAGCTCCTTTCCCGTCATCTTCGGCATGTTGACCTTCTTTATGATCACCGCATGGCCTGCCAGCGAGATGGCCACATCCTTCTTCCTCACCTTCTGAGAGGATAGGAGATCCTTTATGGTGAGGACCACCGTGCTCGCATCCATTATGCTCCTTTCGACGATCGCCTCTGGGGGTAGGGGCATGATCCCTGCCTTGCTCAGTTGGATCCCCTTCCCCGTCTCCTTCAGCTCCACCAGCTTAACGCTGCTTGTCCCTATATCCAGCCCTACTACTGATCTCCCCTTCTTGGCCATCTCAGACCATCCTTTTTTTAGTTAAAATTATACCAAAACAATCCTTTTGTCAAATTTTGTCCCCTTTCAATTCAAAAAGTTTTACTTCCTTCCCCTCCCACTCTCCCCATCCGGCGATGAACTCTGCGGGACGCAGGAGAGGAAAGAACTCCATCTCCGTCCGGGGAAGTACCTCGTCCACTATAAGGCCCCTTATCTCATCCTCTATCTTCAGAAACACCAAAACCGGTTCAAAACCGGAAGGAAAAAGCTCTTCCCCTTCCTCTCCCTTGATATAAAGGAGAGGTACGGAAGCATCCCTCAACTTCACCTCCCCTGAACGGAGGAAGGCATCGGCCACCTTTCTCTCCACAGAAAGGGACCTCAGCAGCTGTGAGGAGGGGATGGCATAGAACTCCTCCCCGATCTTCAGCAGTGTCACCTCCTTCGTCTCGGCCCTCTTCCACTCGCTCAATACCCTCCGCCAATCCCTCCTGATCTCCCTTATCTCCTCATCGACCAGCTTCCTCAGGCGCTGAAGCCTCCGGATGTGTTCTACCATGAGCTCCTCAAACCTCTCCCATTTCTCTGGGGCCTCCACTACCTTTTCCTCCTTCTCCTCTTCCGCCAATGCCTCCTCAATCCCGAAAATCTCGTAAAAGGTCTTCCTCAGCTCGGCCACGGTCCCCCTTTCATCTCCCTTCCCCTCTGCTGACCTTTTTATAAAGCCCCACAGGTCCTGCAAGAACTTGATGCTGGCAGGAGTGACCGTGCCCTCATTTTCGTTAAACTCGTGAAGGGTCTTGTGCAGGAGATCCAGCGCATCGGCCATCTCATCGGCGCAAAGGGGATGGCTCATCAACTGGGCGGTAAGTTCCATCCCCTTCCGGATGTTCACCGGGTTCATCTCCCACTCGATGGTGAGCAGCTGGGCCTCTATCTCCTCGAGCTTCTTCTGAAAGTCTGTCTCCCCTGGGACAGAGGGGATCTCCCGTGCCTTCGCCTCTACTGAGGAGACAACCGGGGGCTTCTCCCCCCCCTCCTTCACCATCTCCTTCTCGACAAAAATCCTGTCTATCGCCTTCTCGATCTCCTGATCGAGCCTCTCCAGATCTATCTCTTTCAGGTCCTTTTCGGCCATCTCCTTACCTCATTTTTATTAGCACTTTTCGTGCCACATCCTTCACCACCCGCTTGCTGATCTCCCTTAAGGTCTCAAAGACACCTTCTCCCTTCAGGGCACTGGCAGGAAAGGCGGGGACTTTCAGAAAGGAGTTCAGATCTCTCTCCATCTCCTCGATGCTCAGGATGGGAATATTTGTCCCCTCAAGGTCCCTTTTATTGTACTGAAGTACCAGGGGAATGGTCTTTATGTCCAATCCCTTTTCCCTCAAGTTCTCCTCCAAGTTCTGAAGGCTCTCCACGTTCTTCTCCCTCTGTACCCTCATCGAATCGGCCACGAAGACGACCCCGTCCACCCCCCTCAGCACTAACTTCCGGGTGGCCTCGTAATGGACCTGCCCTGGAACGGTATAGAGCTGGACCCTTATCTTAAAGTCCCTAATGGTGCCGAGGTCAAGGGGAAGGAAGTCAAAAAAAAGGGTGCGATCTCCTTTAGTATCTATCGAGATCAACTGCCCCCTTACCTTCTCTGAGGTCCGATCATATATGTACTTGAGATTCGTGGTCTTCCCCCCCAATCCTGGACCATAATAGACGATCTTACACTGTATCTCACCAGCAGAGAAATTTATAAAGGCCATGAATCAACTATTCTTTCTTCCTCTCTGCTTCGACTCCGACCCCCTCAAATATCTCCTGCAATTCCTTCACCACCTTCTCGGTACGTAGGCGCACCAAACCCAAGGTGGTCCGGTCATCAAAGAGGACCACCATGATAAACTCATCCCCGATCTTGGAAAAGTGGACATTCTCGTTCTTCCCTTTGTGGAACAGGAGGGAAAACTCTTCCTCTCCGAGGAGGCGAGCTATTTCGGCGGTGGCCCCGAAGTTTGCCGCTGTCAAAGCGGACAACGCCACTACATCCAGTGTAGAGGGATCTCCGCTGGAGGCGATGAGCTGACCCGATCTATCGATTAAAAGAGCACAGTGAGCCCCGGAGGTAGCAAGCATCCTGTTCAAACACCTCTCTATCCTGATAAGATCCTGATCGTTCAACACGACATCCATCCCTCTCCTCCTTCTACGAAGGACTTATAGCACTATATAGATCATTTGTAAAGAAAAAATCCCCCCTATGAGAGAAGATTGGGCAGCAGGGCCCTCAGGTCCCACCGATCTCTCACCTCCTCGTACTTTTCCACCGTGCTTTCCAAGACCGGCCTTATCTTATTGTAGATGTCACCCTTCGATGCCCTGATGGGCATCTTCTCCAGGGCCAGATCGAGGCATTCCCCTACACCTTTTATGAACTCCTTGACCGGTACATCGCCGAGGAACTGAAGCTTTCCATCCTTGTACTCAAACTCGCCGACGAAGGGATCGAGGAAGGGGTATTTTTCCGAGATGTCGAGTTGTGCCCTCCTGAAGCTTTCAACGAACGCCCCCTTTCCTTCGGCCATGGAATCGAGCACCCTCTCGGCATCCCTCATGATGTCCTCCACCAGCGCGATGGCGGTCTCCATATCCCTCTCTTGGACCGTCTCAGTAAAGGAAGCCCTGGTCTCTTCGAAGCTTGACCGATAGACGTTGAAATAAGCCCCCGCGTCTTGGGCCTTTTCCACGATCTTATCCAAGTTCTCTTGCCCCGAGATGATTTCCTCCCCCTCCATCCCCACCATCGCCTCGATCACGTCACCGTCCTGGAAGAAGATTATTCCCCCTCCCTTGCCGTTGAAGAAGCTTATCTCCACATAGCCCGTGTGGCCCTCCTTCCTCAGCTTCTCTATCAGCTTATCGAGGCTGGTGAAATCTGAGGAGAGATCCTTGTAAAGGGCCTCCTGGGTTATGGTGCTGGCGAAGAGGGTTATCATCTCTGAGGGCAGAATGTAAACGTCGATCTTTCCGTCCTTCTTCACCTTGGCCTGATGGAGGATGTTACCGACCGCCTCCTCTCCTCCTCTGCGTCCTTCCTTACTCTCCTCTATTGCGTTGACCACTTCGCCGCTCTCGAGGAAGAGGACGCCCTCATAATCCCAAAAAGAGAGGTGGATGTAACCAGTAAAGTCCTCCTCCTTCAGGGCCAAGAGCATGTTGTTCAGATCTACAAAGGAGGTCCTCAAGTTCTCATACATCCTTTTCCCTTTTGGAAGTATCATCTCATCCCTCCTTCTTTAGTTCCTTCAACTTTGTGGCGAGCCCTTCCACTGCCCTTCCTCCCACCCGAAGGAATTCTTCCACTGCCACCCCTCTCAGTTTTATCATCAGGGAATAGGGCCTGAACCTCACTATCATTCCCCCCTCTTCCCCCCAGGAACTGAAGTGCACCCGCATGAGAGGGACCCCCAATGAATCGGCGATCCACTCCCCCACGATGCAGAGGAAAGAAGCCAGAAAGGGATCTACCCCTTTCGGATCTGTAGAGTCGACGATGACCTCTTCCCCTCGATCATCGGTCCATACCGCACCCTCATATCCTTTAAGTCTCTTTAGCTCCTTTAGCTTGGATCTGATCACCTCACCGATGTCAATCTCCTCAACGTCCTCCCCGGAAGGTACCCTTTCTATGTTAACTTTTCTCCTTGCTTTCTGTACCTCCTCATCCTTCCTTCTCACCCCTTCAAGGAGGAGCCTTTCCCAGGGGACCGTGATAGTCTTCTTGGGAGGCAGAACCCCCGAATGGGAAATAAACCTCCCCTCTTCCCAGTCGAGGATGGCAAAGAACGCCTCCTCCCCTTCCATCCCGTCAACTTCCGCATGGACTATTTCGCCATTATCGATGTATATCACCCCTTCTTGCTCTCCCTGGGTCACCACGAGGGCCATGGTGAACTTCCCGAGGCATCCCATCTGCAAGATATCCACCAGTTGCAAGTTGAGGATCTCTCCTGCAAACCCTCTCTTTTCCCCGGCAAGGGCCCTGCGGATAAGCTCATTGAGACGATCTATT
>CAYRAR010000030.1:0-16596 GCA_964422255.1 uncultured Thermodesulfobacteriota bacterium
TGGCATGTTCACGCTCGTTTTCGGCGGTCTCGGCGAAGATCGCCGCTATCTGCTCGTAACCTTCCTTTCTGGCCTGAGAAGCGAAGTAGTTGTAACGGTTTCTGGCCTGCGATTCTCCCGCAAAGGCTGCAAGGAGGTTCCTTTCCGTCTCGGTTCCCTTTAAACTCGGCATTTTTCCCCCTTTTCGTTTTTATTCCTCCGCTGGTGCATAGTAGCACCGTTTGGGCGATATCACCTTGCCCTCTTTTTTCAATTCGGAGATGATCTTTGAGACTTCCTTGCTCTCCAGGCCCGTGGCCTTGGCCACATCGCCCGGACGGACTGGTTTGCCTGCCTTTTTCATCGCCTCAAGGACCTTCTCCCTATTCCCCATTCCTTCTCACCTCCTTTCTTTCAGTTTTGACACCGGGGGCAGAGATAAGTCCCCCGACCCGCGACCACGATGCGCTCTATGGGCGTCCCACATCGGGGGCAGGGTTCCCCCTCCCTTCCATAGACCTTGAGCTTTTCCTGATACTCTCCGGGACGCCCGTAAAGATCGCGCCAGTCGCTTATGGTGGTTCCCCGGTAGCGGATGGCCTGGGTGAGGATCTCCTTCGCAGACATCATGATTCGGTCCCATTCTTCCTGAGATAGGCGGGACAGCGGCCTGAGGGGATGTATTTGGGCGGCATAGAGGATCTCAGAGGCGTAAATGTTCCCTATCCCCGCCACAAAACGCTGATCCATGAGAGAGCTCTTGATGGGCCTGCGGTGTCTTCGGAGCCCCTCAAAGAAGGAGGGGGGAGCCCCCTCGAGGGGATCGACCCCCAAGGGGGCGAGCTCCTTTTGAGGAAAGGAGAGGGTAGCAAAACGACGGGGATCTATGAGATGGAGATCTCCTTTCGGGAAAGCCAGGGTTAGTCTCCGGTGTCTGTTGACCTCGTTTCCCCAGCGGAGTCTGCCCGTCATCCTCAGGCTGAGCCATACCCTCTGTCCATCCTCAAAGATGAACTCCAGGATCTTACCCCGCCGTCCTATCTGCAGGACTTTCCCCTTAGGGAAGCGTTCGGCCCCGGAGAGTTTGGGATCAAAGACCTTCACCGCACGCACCTGCTGGCCGATGATCACCTCCTGAAGCTGCCTCCTCAAGCTCTCAACCTCGGGTAGCTCGGGCATCCTTCTCCTCTTCCAGACACCTGCGGCATACCCCTATGATATAGGGTTTGAGCTCTTCAACCCTGTGTCCCTCCACCTCATCCCCAGGAGAGAAGGGGCAAGAGGGGCTTATCTCCAGGTCATAGACCCGAGAACAACGCCGGCAGAGGAAATGAAGGTGGGGATCGGTTCGATAATCATAACGGGCCCTGTCTTTCTCCACCACGACTTCCTGGATCAATCGGTGTTCCTTCAGGAGCTCCAAGGTGTTGTAAACGGTTGCCCTGGAGATGGTAGGGAAGGTGCTTTTTAACCCCTGATATATCTCCTCTGCGGTGGGGTGGGTGCGGTGGTTGTAAAGGTATTCCAATACACCATAGCGCTGAATGGTCATGACCACCCCCCGTTCCTTAAGGAACTTTATCTTTTGAGAGAGAGTCATAAAGTAAAGTCTAACCTTAAAAAAAGTTTTTGTCAAGAATAAATCTAAAATTAAAATTTGGCTAAGATAAAATAGCTTTTACCCATTTTGGTCCTATTTCCATCAGAAAAAAACTTGACATCATCAGGGGGGTTTTGTTATAAAATGCACAAAGTCCCAACCGACCACTGGTAAAGAAAGGAGGGAGAGGATGGATTTTGGCTTCACTGAAGAGGAAAAAATGTTACAGGAGATGGCGAGGGATTTTGCCCGCAATGAGATAGCTCCTACCGTCGAGAAGGACGAGAAGGAGCACCTCTATCGCAGAGAGATCGTGAAGAAGATGGCCGATCTGGGCTTTTTCGGTTGCATAGCCCCTGAGAAGTACGGTGGAAACGGGATGGGGCACCTCGCCGCGACCATCATCACCATGGAGATCGCCAAGGAAAGCCCTTCCTATGGGGTCTCCTTCAACCTCCAGATGAACGCCATTCAGAGCGTGCTGCTGGAGTTCGGCACCGAGGAGCAAAGGGAGAAGTGGATCCCCCCCCTCATTAAGGCCGACCTTCTGGGTTGCTTCGCCCTCACGGAGCCGGATACCGGTTCTGATGTGGCCTCGATGAAGACCACGGCCAAGGAAGTGGACGATGGGTTCATCATTAACGGGACGAAGATGTGGATCTCAGGAGTGCCTGTGGCCGATGTAGGGATCATCTTCGCCATGACCGATCGAGAGAAGAGGCATCGGGGAATGTCCGCCTTCATCGTGGACATGCACTCCCCGGGGATCGAGCAAAAGGCGATCGAGGACAAGCTGGGGCTCCACAGCTCTCCCACCGGGGAGATCACCTTCGATGAGGTGAAAGTCCCCAAGGACGCCCTCGTAGGGGAGAAGGGTGATGGGTTTAAGATCGCCATGTTCATGCTCGACAGGACCCGCCTCTCCTGTGCCGCCAGGGCGGCAGGGGTGGCGGAGAAGTGTTTTGAGCTGGCCGCCCAGTATGCCAACGAGAGGATCCAGTTTGGTGTTCCCATCATCCAGCATCAGATGATCCAGGAGCAGCTCGCCAGGATGTGGTGTGAGCATGAGGCGGCAAAGCTCCTCGTCTTCAAAGCGGCATGGTTGCTCGACCACTTGGAGCCAGGTCAGAGGCCCACTTTGGCCGTCTCCACCGCCAAATACTACACTGCGGAGGCTGCCGTGATGGCTGCCAACGAGGCGATGAAGATCTATGCCTCCTACGGGTTCTCCACCGAGTACCCGATCGAAAGGTACTACCGTGATGCCAAATCCTATCAGAGCGTGGAGGGGACCTCTAACATACAGAAGATGATCATCGCCAGGCACTTTATCGAGAAGAGGGGTTAAAATTAAAAGCAAGGAGGGAGATAGATGGAAGTTACGGTACCCATGGTCGGAAAGATCACGAAGGTGCTGGTGAAGGTGGGGGATAAGGTGAACGAGAACGATCAGGTGGCCACCCTTGAGGCGATGAAGATGGAGATGCCGATAGTGGCCCCCATCTCAGGGACCGTCAAGGAGATAAACGTGAAGCCAGGGGACGAGGTGACCTCCGACACGGTCCTCATGATCATCGAGTAGGGAGGCAATGAAGCTCGAAGGGAAGGCAGCCGTCGTTACCGGGGGGAGCAGGGGGGTGGGGAGGGCCGTGTGCCTCGCCTTCGCCCGGGAGGGAGCGGATCTGGTCGTCAACTATGCCACCCGTCCTGAGAGGGCCGAGGAGGTGGTCAAGGAGATAGAGGGGCTGGGCCGGAAGGCGGTGGCGATAAAGGCCGATGTGGCCACCCCCGAAGGGGCCCAGGCCGTGGTGGACGCCGCAGTGGAGAACTTCGGGAGGATAGATGTCCTGGTGAACAACGCGGGGTTCACCCGCCCGGGGATGCTCCACAAGATGAGCGAGGAGGACTGGGACGCGGTGGTGGATATCCACCTGAAGGGCCCGTGGCTCTGTATTAAGGCCGCCTCCAGGTACATGATGGAGCAGAAGAGCGGATCCATCATCAACGTGACTTCCGTGGCCGGGGTGGTGGGAACGGTGGGCCAGATCAACTACAGCGCCGCAAAGGGAGGGGTTATCGCCCTCACCAAATCGGCCGCCCGGGAGCTGGCCCGATACGGGATAAGGGTTAACTGCATTTCTTTGGGGATTGTGGAGACGGACATGACGGAGAAGATCAGGACCGACCCCAAACTCTCCGAGATCTACATGAGGCGCATCCTCCTGGGGCGGTTCGCCCAGGCCGAGGACATCGCCCCTGCCTTTGTCTTCTTCGCATCCGAGGATTCCCGTTACATCACCGGCCAGCTCCTCTGTGTGGACGGCGGCTATGGGATGACATAATGATGACATAATACGGAAAGGAGGGATAGAGATGCCTGGGGTACCCGATAAGATCGAGACCTGGCAGATGGTGAGGCCATGGGGGAAGGACAAGGAGACGGGGAAGGTCATCGAGGGGAAGATCGAGCGCACGAGCATCCCCGTTCCGGAGCTTAAGCCCGGAGAGGTCCTGGTGGAGATAGCGGGCTGTGGAGTCTGCCATACCGACCTGGGGTACTTCTTCGACGGTGTGCCCACGGTGAATAAGCCCCCCCTCACCCTCGGCCATGAGATAAGCGGGGTGGTGGTGGCAGGGGATGAGCGGTGGATCGGGAAGGAGGTGATCATCCCAGCAGTTATGCCCTGCAGGGAATGCTACATATGCAAGATCCGCCGGGGGAACCGCTGCCTCAACCAGAAGATGCCCGGGAACAGCCTGGGGATTTATGGCGGCTTCTCAAGCCACATCCCCGTCCCCTCGATCGACCTCTGTGAGGTTAGGAATCGGGGGGATATCCCGCTTTCCCACCTGGCGGTGATTGCCGATGCGGTGACCACCCCTTATCAGGCGGCGAAGAGGGCGGATCTTCAGCCAGGGGACAACGTGATCGTGATAGGCTGCACTGGAGGGGTAGGGGTCTACATGACCCAGATAGCCAAGGCCCTCGGGGCGAACGTGGTCATAGGGATCGCCAGGAACCCCGAGAAGCTGAAGAGGGCCCTCCAGTACGGTGCCGACTTCGTGATCAACTCCACAGATAAATCCCCGAGGGACGTCCGGGACGAATTCAGGAAGATCTGCAAGGAGAACGCCCTTCCCAATTACGGCTGGAAGATCTTCGAAGTGACGGGGACGAAGGCCGGTCAGGACATGGGGCTTGAGCTCCTTTCCTTCATCGGGAAGCTGATCGTCGTGGGGTTTGGCCTCGCCAAGAACGAATACAGCATCTCGCGCCTTATGGCCTTCGATGCCGAGATCATCGGCACCTGGGGATGTCTGCCCGAGTACTATCCGGTGGTCCTTCAGATGGTGCTCAGCGGAAAGATCCAGATCGAGCCCTTCGTGGAGACCAGGCCGATGAGCCAGATCAACGAGGTCTTCGAGGAAGTGCATAAGGCGGGCTCCCCGCCGAGGAGGATCGTCCTCACCCCTGATTTCTAAAAAATAAAAAGAAAGGAGGAGGGAAGAGATGCTTTTGGACTGGTTCCCGAGGGATAACGAGGAAAAGAGCCATCAGCTCTTTGGAGACGAGCATTTTGGGACCGAGCCTCCCTGCACCATGTACGAGAAGAAGCCCCTGATCAACCCGGAAACGGGCGAGGAGGTGGAAGGGCTCTATACCGCCTGGATCACCCTCAACAACCCTGCCCAGTACAACTCCTACACCACCCAGATGATAAAGGGTGTGATCGCCGGGATGCACAAGGCGTCCATGGATCGGGAGGTGGTGGCGATCATCTTCACCGCCGTGGGAGATAGGGCCTTCTGCACCGGAGGGAATACCAAGGAGTACGCCGAATACTATACTCTGAGGCCCCTCGAGTACGCCCAGTACATGGATCTCTTCTCCGGAATGATCGACGCCATCCTGAAGGCGAGGAAGCCCGTCATCTGCCGTTGCAACGGGATGAGGATCGCCGGGGGGCAGGAAATCGGGCAGGCCTGCGACTTCACCGTGGCCGCTGACACTGCCGGTTTCGGTCAGGCCGGGACCCGGCACGGCTCCACCCCCACAGGCGGCTCCACCGACTTCCTCCCCTGGAACCTGAGCATGGAGCAGGCGATGTGGCAGGCGGTCTCCAATGAGATGTGGAGCGCCTACAAGATGGAGCGGCTCGGTCTGGTTACCAAGGCGATCCCCATCAAGAAGAACGAGAAGGGCGAGTGGGTGAGGGACCCGAGGGTGATCACCGACAAGTACATCGAGAACGGGGAGATCGTCTACGGGGAGTACAAGAAGGGTGAGGCCTACAAGGAGGGGCTGGAGCAACTTAAGCAGCTTAAGACCGACTGGAGTCTGCTGGACGATTACATCAACAGGATGGTCTGGACTATCTCCCAGACGACCTTCCTCTGCTTGATGAACACCATCGAGAGCGTCCGGGTGAAGAAGAGGTTCTACTGGGATCTGCTCAAGAGCAGCCAGATCTACTGGCTTGCCGCCAACATGAACGCTGAGGCCTTCCTCGGGTTCAACGCCTTCAACACTTCAAAGATGACCGGCAAACGGGAGATAGACTTCCTGGAGTACCGCCGTCAGCTCGCCAAGCTGACCCCTTATCCCGATCTGGTCGACAAGGTCATCGCCCCTCCCAAGAAGAGCGAGTAACACCTCCTCACCTTAAAAAACCGGGGGGCCTAATAGCCCCCCGGCCCCCCCTCTTTTCTTTCACTCCAGCTTAAGCTGTAAGTGGATCATCTCGCCCTTCTCAAACCCCATCCTGTCGAAGAAGCGGAGCAGTTCCCAGGATCGCCAGTCGACAAAGGTATAGACTGCATTCACCCCTATCTTTTTCAGGTTAGCTATCACTTCCTTGAAGAGCATGGTGGCGATTCCCTTCTTCTGATAGTCCGGGTGGACACCAATGGTGTCGATCCACCCCACCGTGTCCGGGACACCGTACTCCCATCCGCTGATGTCCCCGATGATGAACCCCACGACCTTCCCCTCCACCTCGGCCACAAGGGAAGCCATGGGAGATTGGTGCTCGGAGAGCTCTATCTTCATCTGCCAGTACTCGGGCCTCTCCTTTCCCAGGATCGCCTTGTCTATCTCTATGATGTCCTCCAGGTCCCGATAATCGAGGGCCCTGATCCTCACGGACAACCCCATTTCTCTCCTCCACATCCCCAAATATAGCGGGGATTGGGGAGTTGTCAAATTCCGTAAAAATTTGTTTGACTCAAGGGGAAGGGTCTGTTATAGTGCTTGCAGATAAGCGAGGGGTCCCGCCGAAAGAGAAGGAGGACGCTTCAGAGGGGTCAGCAGATACCTTCCGATCTTTCCACGGGTTCCTTCCTTATCGAAAAAGAAATTTTTAAGGAGGAGAAGTAGCATGCCAAGAGGTAGAGTAAAGTGGTTCAACGACAAGAAGGGGTATGGTTTTATCGAGAGGGAAGACGGTGAGGACGTATTCGTCCATTACACCGCTATCGTGGGGGAGGGGTTTCGTACCCTCCATGAAGGAGAAGAGGTGGAGTTTGAGATTGTTCAGGGTCCCAAAGGACCTCAGGCCTCAAAGGTCTCCGTGATCTAAGGACCCGAAAGCTTTGACCCCTCAGGGGCCCTCTCGAGAGAGGGCCCTTTTCATTTTTTACCTGAGTCCGTCTTCTCCCTTGACCTCTTCCTTCTTCAGTCCCCCGACCCTGGCCAGGGGCCTCCCCGAGTCGGTCACCGCGATGGCCACCACTATCTCGTCGTCCCTCGGGGCATCGGGAACCCTTATCTCCATGGCGTCGAAGTGCGACCTGACGAAGGCGGCGTCCTTGAAGTGAAGGGGGACATCTATGGGGGTTCCTGCCCCACCCATCTTCTTCGCCGACGGGATAATCGCCTTTCCCCCTCCCACCGCCTCCCTCAGGGGCTTGCCCAGCTTCGGGTGGAGGATGGCTGCGGCATGCTCCAGCTCTCCACCGAGGCCCACGATGGCGGCCTTCCCGTAGCTCTCCACCCTCTCTTTGGGTATCCCGAGGGCGGCCACGGCCTTCTCCCCCAGCATCCCCCCGAGGCGCTCCCCGTAGTCCATCAGGAGGGAGAGGTCCTCGGCGTACTGCCCGGCGAAGGGGTTCTTGATGACCGCCACCGCTGCCGCCTTCCTGGTGGGTGGGGAGACCTCCTTCCCCGACTCCCTGTGGGTCTCCTCCACAACGGTGATGATCTTCCTTATCTCCATCGCACACCTCCTTCGGTTATTGCAAGAGGGGCCTGACCTCCTCGGTCCACCTCACCTCCCCCTGCACGGAGATGATGGCCCCGAGGATGAGGCCCCTCCTCCTGAGTTCCTCTGCCCTGGAGAGCCCCCGGCTTAGGGCCTCCTCCCTTTCCTCCGGGGTGAGTTCCCCGACCCTCAGGGTGACGAGCTCCCCCCGAAGGTCGGTGTAGGGGTCCAGCTCCTCTGCCCTCACCCTCCTCACCCTGGGAGAGCTGATCAGGGTGGCGTTGGCCACCGAGGTGGCGGCGGCGTCGGCTAAGGAGGCCTGCGGGGCCAGGACCACCGCCGCCTCGGCCACCCCCTTGGTGAGGCTCCTTCCGCCAAGGCCACTGGTGGCCACCCCCCTTATCCCCATCCCCTCCTCGATCCTGAGGATGTGGGTTACTTCGGGGCTGCCCACCCTTAGCCTCACTCCCATCCTCACCTCCTCCCCCTCAACGAGGTGCAGTGAGATATCACCGCCGTTCTCGGCAATGGCCCTCCTCACCCCCTCCCTGGCCAGATATTCCGTGACCAGCTCCGACAGGGTCCCTGCCACGGCGCTCAACGGGGTGAGGTCTTCGTCGTCCACCCTACGGGAGGCCTCGATCATCCTTCTCACCGCCTCGGGCCATCCGTCCTCTTCACCTATCTCACTGACTTTCCTCCTGAGGAGGGGAAGATAGGGGGGGAGTTCCCCGAATATCTCGAAGGCCTTCTTCCCTCCCTCCTTTGCCGACTCCTTTCCCCTCCCTCCCCAGGCAGCAATCCTCATCCTCATGGGCCCCCAGGAGGCCAGTATCCAGGGGCCGCCGAGATCTACTATTTCTCCCTCCATACCGGCTCCTTGGCCCTGAAGGGCTTTATCGCCTCCACGTGCCCTCCCATCTCTTCATAGTCCTCGAGGCGCATGGTGTATTCGATGGGCACCACCAGGGCCGGGGTGGGGGTCCAGCTGAAGGCCCCGGCCTTGACCCTCTCGATGTCCACCGCAAAGGTTATCCCTCCGCCAGGGTAGACGAAGGCCGGTGCCCCGCCCACGGTGAGGTGGGCCTTGCAGGCGTGTACGGCCTCGGTGAGCTTTATCGGGTAACGGGTGACCCCGGCCCGGGCACTCCCCCCAGCCCCTCCCACCAGGAGGGCGGATACCCTGGAGGGCTCACACGTCCTCTTTATCGTCTCCACGGCCCTCTGGGCCTCGGGCGTGAGGGGTATCTCCTCGAACTCCTTACCGTTCCAGCGAAACATGGCGGCCCGTTCCCCTGTCGTCTCGGTCACAAGCAGCGTCATCCCTTCCCAGGCGACCCTCTCGTCCACGTCCTCGATTATGTCGAGGGGTTCCATGTAGGGGGTTCCTCCCCAGCCAGGGCCTCCCCCGGCGAAGTAGCGGCCAGGGGTGCTCTGTTTTGCCCGGAGGCGCACCCCGGTGGGTCGTGCCCCCACGAAGCGCCCTGCCGGGTGCTCGCTCATAAGCCCCGTGATGTGGGCATCGAGCACGATCACCTCATCGGCGGCCTCGCGGAAGAGGGGGGCAAAGAGCCCCATGGAGGCGCTGCCACAGCCCACCCGCATCCTCTTCCGCTCCTGGCCGTCCACCACCGGGGGGCTTCCCACCTGAAGTTCCAGGCGGCTTCCGCCCTTCACCCTGAGGGAGACGCGCCTGCGGTTGGCCACCTCGGTCATCACCCTGGCCACCCAGATCCCGTCCTTGCCTGTGAGGAGGTTCACTCCCCCGAGGGCGAGCATCTTCGAGCCGTACTGCTCCGTGGTCACATGGCCCACCTTTCGGCCCTTCCAGAGCACCGGTGCCCCCTCCTCGCCGATCTCCCCCTCGGTGTCTATCTTAACAAGGAGACTGCTGTAGCTCAGGGGCGCCTCGGTCACCACCGTGACAACCTCCACCCCCTGGACCTCCCCCTTTACGATCCAGGGGGCGGGTCTGGGGTCGGGATAGGTGGTCCCTGCCCCTATCCCGGTGATCAGGGGGCGTCGGATCACCTCCTCGGGTTCAGGGCCGACGATCTCCTGGACATCGGAGAAGTCATGGAGGGGGATGACCCTGTGAAGGGTCCCCCCCTTGTTGACGAAGCGCTGGCAGGCGCCGGTCCGGCCCTCGGGTATCTGGCAGCCGATGGGGCAGGCGTCGCACCTCACCCTTCCCTCAAGAGGGGCCTCCTCTAAGCTCAGGGCGTCCTGGGGGCAGACCTTGAGGCAGGCCTGGCAGTTCACGCAGAGGGAGGGATCGATCCGGGCCTTCTCCCCGGAGATCTCTATGGCGCCCAGGGGACAGGCCTCAGCGCACAGCCCACATCCGGTGCATCTCTCCTCGTTGACGATCATCCCCGCTCTTCCTTACACCTCCTTACGGGCGGAGGGGTGTTGCGGCTCACCCAGGCCTTCACCTCCCCGTCAACGAGCACTGCCGCTATTCCCGGGATATCCCCCGCCTCGATGGCCCCGAGGGCGTCCTCCCCCACAGAGCCCATGGGGGTATCCATCACCACCAGGTCGGCCTCATATCCCTCCCTGATCAGGCCACGGCGGAGCTTGTAGACCTTGGCGGTGTTCCCCGTGGCCATCGCTATCGCCTCCTCGGCCTTCACCCCACATACCGAGGCCAGGAAGCATATTACCCGCAGGATCCCCAGGGGGATCACCCCTGTGCCCGAAGGGGCGTCGTTCCCGATGATGAGGCGGTCGAAGGCCCCCACCTCCCTGGCGATCCTCACTATTTCGTAGGCCATCTTCGGGTTCCCGCAGTGGACGATCTCGAAGGTGTAGGAGGTCTCCCTGATGATCTTTTCCGCCTCCGTGAGGGCCACTGCGGTGGGGCCGCCGTTAAGATGAGCGACCACATCGGGGTCTGTGGCCATCACCTGCTCGGCGGTCACGGTGGAGCTTCCCGGGATGGAGGTGCCGCCCGTGTGCATCATCACCACCATCCCGTACTTTTTCGCCCACCGGACCATGGGGGCCGCCTCCTCGGGCTGTTTGATCTTGCCGAGGCCTATCTCCCCCACGTGGGTCACGCCCTCGGAGGCCATCTCCCTGAAGTCCTCCTCGGTGAGGCCCGGCTCGAGGATCAGCCCCCCTCCGAGGACCTTCACACCGCCAGGCCTCAGGTTCTGGAAGGCCTTGGCCGCAAGGATCGCCAAGGCCTTCACTCCTGCGGCATCCCGCGGACGGCCCGGGGTGTGGACCTCACCGGCCGAGATCATGGTGGTCACACCACCGTGCAGCGAGCTCTCGATCCAATCGAGTTGCCTCTGTCTCGGGGTGAAGTCCCCCACCACCGGGTGGGCGTGGGAGTCGATGAGACCGGGGGTCACCGTCATCCCCTGGACATCGATCACCCGATCCGCCCCCGCGGCCTCGAGCTCCTCAGCCCTCCCCACCTTCCTGATCAGGCCGTCCTCCACCAAGATGGCGTCGGCCTGAAGCAGCGGTTGGGAGATGTCCCCGGAGACCAGCTTCCCTATCCCCTTTATCAGGAGCTTGCCCATCTCCACCTCCTTACATACCCTTGATCCTTTCGATGTCGAGGCGCTCCACGATCATGACCCCTGCGGAGCGCATCTCCTTGAGAGCCTTCTCGATGGTGTCAGGGGCCACCCCGCGGCAGAGCTCCTTGACCACGATGACCTTGTAGCCGGCCTTGGCCGCATCGAGGGCGGTGGCCTTGACACAGTAGTCGGTGGCGATCCCGTAGACCACCACGGTCTCGATCCCGTTCAACCTCAGGATGGTGTCCATCTCCGTCTTCTGGCCGCCGTCGTCCTGAAAGCCGGAATAGCTGTCGTAGCGCGGGTCCCTGCCCTTCTGGACCACGGCCCGAAAGAGGTTGTTGTCCACGAGGATCCTGGCCCCTTCGGTGCCCTGTACGCAGTGGGGCGGCCACAGGACCTGCTTACGCCCGTCGACATCTATGACCTCGAAGGGCTTCTTACCGGGGTGGTTGGTGTAAAAGGATATGTGGTTCGGCGGATGCCAGTCCTGGGTGGCGAAGATGAGGAATCCAGCGTCCTTGAGCCTTCGGGTGGCCTCTTGGACCTGGCGCACGAAGGCCTCGTTCGTCCCCGGGACCGCCAGGGACCCCTTCTTCCATTCGGTGAAGTCCCCCTGCACGTCCACCACGATTACCCCGATCTCGCCCGCCGCCCGGGCGGCCGCCATCATAAGTACGCCCATGGCCAGGACGGCCAGGAAAATTGCTCCTACCATCTTCATCCCTTACCTCCTTTCTGGCTTCTTCTGCGGGCCGCTTCCTGGACCCGCTCCAGGTTGGCGGGGAGCTCGTAGATCCTTTCCCCCAGGGCGTCGGCGATGGCGTTGAGCACCGCCGGTGCCGTGGGGATTAGGGCCGGCTCCCCCACCCCCTTGGCCCCGAAGGGGCCCGTGGGCTCCGGGTCCTCCACGATGATGGGGATCACCTCCGGTACATCGAGGCTCGTGGGGATGAGGTAGTCCTTCATGGAGCGGGTCTTCCCCGGATGGAACTCCTCCATCAGGGCGAAACCTACACCCATAGCCACCCCGCTCAGTATCTGCCCCACCACCTGCCGCGGGTTTATCGCCCTCCCCACATCGTGGGCCGCCACCACCCTCCTGACCGTCACCTCCCCGGTCTCCCCCTCCACCTCTACCTCGGCCATCTGGCAGGCGAAGGCGTAGGTGGCGTAGGGGACCCCCTGACCGGTATCTGGATCGAGGGGGGTGGTCTGGGGATCGAAGAACCCCTCGGCCACCAGGGCCCTCCCCTCAGAGGAGGCCCTCTCGGCCACCTCCTTCAGGCTGAGGAGGACCTCCCCCTCCCTCAGGGTCTTTATCAGCCCCTCCTCCAGGATTAGCTCCTCAGGGGGACGCTCCAGGATCCGGGAGGCCTCCTCGAGGATGTCCCTTTTGAGCTTCCCGCAGGCATCGGCGATGGCCCCCCCTGAGATGTAGGTCTGGCGGCTCGCCGAGGTCGCCCCCGCATCCATCGTCCATGCCGTATCGGCCCGCACCAAGCGTATCCCATCCACCCTCACCCCCAGGGCGTCGGCCGCTATCTGGGTGAGGACCGTGTCCGAGCCCTGGCCTATCTCGGCAGCGCCGGTATAGAGGATCACCCTTCCGTCGGGGTCCACGGCGATCCTGGCCCTGGAGGGGTTCTTCACCCCCGTGTTCCCGATCCCGTACCACATCGCCCCGAGGCCCTTCCCCCTTCCCCTGGAGGAGTGCCAGTAGGAGGAGATCTCCTCGAGGCACCTGCCGATGCCCACGCTTGAGCGCAGCACCTGCCCCGTGGCCGTCTCCGATCCCGGTCGCAGGACGTTGATCCTCCTGATCTCCAGGGGATCGATCCCCAGCTCCTCGGCCAGCAGGTCCATCTGCGACTCGTGGGCGAAGGCTATCTGGGGGACGCCGAAGCCCCTCATGGCGCCGCAGAAGGGGTTGTTGGTGTAATAGAATCGGGAGATGACCCTCACGTGGGGGACCTCGTAGGGACCGGTGGCGTGGACGGCGGCCCGGGTGGCCACTGCCAGACCGTAAGAGGCGTAAGCCCCGGTATCCCCGATGATCTCGACATCGACGGCCAGAAGGCGCCCGTCTCCCCTGGCGGCGCTCCTGTACCTCATGGTCAGGGGATGGCGCTTGGCCGTGGCCAGGTAGGCCTCCTCCCTGGTGTACACCAGCCTCACCGGCCTCCTCAGGTGATAAACCGCCAGGGCCAGGTGGCACTGGACCGTGACGTCGAGCTTGGAACCGAACCCCCCGCCGGTCTCCGCCTGTATCACCCTCACCCGGGAGGGCTCAAGGCCCAGTACCGCCGCCACCTCCCTCAGGTCGTAATGGGGGTTCTGGGTGGAGGCGCAGATGGTTATCCGCCCTTCCTCGTCCACCCATCCCACGCCGGCATCGGGCTCCAGGTAGGTATGCTCGAGCATCGTGGTTCGGTAGACGCGCTCCAGGATCAGGTCAGCCTCCTCGAAGCCCCTCTCCACGTCCCCCTTCAGTATCCTCCTTTCTGCAAGGAGGTTTCCCCCTTCGTGTAGCAGCACCTCCCCCTCCTCCGCCTCCTCAGGGCTGAAGATGGGGGGCAGGTCCTCGTACTCGACCCGGATCGCCTTAAGGGCCTCCGAGGCGGCCTCCTCCGTGGAGGCCACCACCAGGGCTATCGGCTCCCCCACGTAGCGGACGCGCTCTGCGGCCAGGACTGGCTGATCCTTGTTTATGATCCCTATCAGGTTCTTCCCCGGGATGTCCTTCCAGGTGAATACCCTCACCACCCCCTCGATCTCCTGGGCCCGGGAGGTATCGATGGACCTTATCCGGGCATGGGGACGGCTGCTCCGGAGGACCTTCATGTGCAGAAGCCCATCGAGGCGCATATCGGCCGCATACAGCGCCTTCCCCAGGACCTTCCTCCAGGCATCCAGGCGCTCTATCTCTCTGCCCACCTCAGCCATGGACCGCCTCCCTCAGGGTCCGCTTCAGAAGCCCCTGAACCGCCAGGGACTTGTAGGCGGTGGAGGGCCTCCTTCCCGCTTTCCCCACCATCTCCTGAGAGACCATGGATGCGACCTCAACGATCCTCTCCTCGTCCAGGGCCTTCCCCTTTAGGAACTCCTCTGCCTCCTTCATCCTCGCCGGGGTGGGGGTGGAGGAACCCACCGAGATGCGCGCTTCCCTCACCCGCTCTCCTTCCATCTTCAAGGCCACCGCCGCACTTATCCTCGCCATGCTGAAGGCCTTCCTGCGGGAGAGCTTGAAGAAGGCCGACCTCCATCCTTCCCCCAGGGGCCTGAAACCGATCTCCACGAGGAGCTCTCCCGGCTCAAGGACCGTCCGGTAAGGGGCGGTGAAGAAATCCCCAAAGGGGACCCTCCTCTCCCCTCCCTTCCTCCTCAACGTGAGCTCCGCCTCAAGGACCATCAGCGCCGGGAGGGTATCGGCAGCAGGGGAGGCATTGCAGATGTTCCCCCCGATGGTGGCCACGTTCCTTATCTGCGGGGAGCCGACGGCCCCTGAGGCTAAGGAGAGGACCCGGGCCTCCCTCCGGAGGAGATCGGAGGAGGCGATCTCTCGATGGGTGAGCAGGGGGCCCATCTTAATGAAGCCATCTGAAAGCTCCAGAAAGTGAAGCTCCCGAAGCCGGCTTATGTCCACCAGGATCCCTCCCCCCACCTTCCCCTTCTTCATCTCTATGAGGAGGTCCGTTCCCCCTGCGATGACCCTGGCCTTCTCGCTCCACCGATCGAGGACCTCCAGGGCCTCATCGAGGGTCTCCGGGCGTATGTAGGAGAAGTCACCCCTCATCCCTTGCCGCCTCTATCGCCTCTATGATCTGCCAGTAGCCGGTACAGCGACAGAGGTTCCCCACGATCGCCTCACGGATCTCGGAGCGCGTCGCCTTGGGGTTCTCCTCAAGCAGCGCCTTGGCCGTCATGATCATCCCCGGGGTGCAGAAACCGCACTGGACCGCCCCCTTCTTCACGAAGGCTCGCTGCAGAGGATGGGGTTCCTCCTCGGTGCCGACCCCCTCTATGGTCTCGACCTCCCTGCCGTCGACCTGTGCCGCCAGGAGCAGGCAGGAGTAAACAGGCCTACCGTCGAGCAACACCGTACAGGCCCCACACTCCCCCTCGCCACACCCCTCCTTCGTCCCCGTAAGGCCCAGCACCTCCCGGAGGAGTTCAAGGAGGGTCATCTCCGGGGAAACCTCCACATCCTTTCTCTCACCGTTCAGGATGAAACTTACCTTCACTCTCTTCAGGGGCCCTTTCATCTCCTTACCATGTCGGTGGGCTCACCACCCAGACCACCACCGTCTCCCGATCGGTGGGGTTACTCCAGCTATGGGGTATCGTGGAGGAGTAGTAAAAGCTCTCCCCCTCTTTCACCCTGTGCCTCACCCCGTTCAGGTTTATCTCCAGCTCCCCCCTGAGCACCAGGCCGAACTCCTCCCCCTCATGACTGTAAAGCCCTTTGGATCCCCCTCCGGGCTCGATGACGGTGTAAAAGGGCTGGATCTTCTTCCCCCTGGTCCCCCTCACCAGCAGGTAGATCTTCGCCTTCCAGCGGGGAAGGGTTATCTCCACCCGCTCCTCTCTGGGCATCACCACCGGTTCGAACCCGTCGGACGAGAGAAAGAAATCGACGATGTTGACCTTAAGGGCACTGGCGATCTGCTTCAGGGTTGCAATGGACGGAGAGACCTTCCCCCGCTCCACCTGGGAAATGAAGGAAGGGGAGCAGTTCGCCATGGAGGCAAGCTGCTTCAGCGTAAGCCCCCTCTCCTTTCTCAGCGCGCGGATCTTCTGGCCGATCTCCTCCATCACACCCACCGCACCGTGACCGTCTTCTGGTCCATGAAGAGGCGGAAGGAGTCGATCCTCGAATGGGCGATCCCGAAGAAGGACTCTCGCTTCGATCCCATGGGGAAGAAGGCATAGGGCTGAGGGATCCCGAGGTTCACGCCCACGTTCCCCACGTTCACCTCGCGGATGAACTTGCGGGCCGCCCTGCCATCGGAGGTGAGGATACAGGCCGAGTGTCCGAGATCGGTCTTGGTGTTGATCCACTCGATCACCTCGTCAAGGCTCGAAGCCCTGATCAGGTTGGCCACCGGGCCGAAGGCCTCCTCTTTGGCGATTCTCATATCGGGATGGACCCCCTCAAGGATGGTGGGGGCGAGGAAGAACCCCTTGGGGTATCCCTCCACCTTCACCCCCCGGCCGTCAAGGGCCAGCTTTGCCCCCTCCTTGAGGCCCATCTCTATCCACCCGAGGACCTTCTCGCGAC
>CAYRAR010000031.1:0-14933 GCA_964422255.1 uncultured Thermodesulfobacteriota bacterium
GGGAGGGGGGCAGGACCGTGGGGGCAGGAGTGGTAACAGAGATACTGGACTGAAGCGATGAGAGTAATCGTGACCCTTGCTTGCACAGAGTGCAAGAGGAGAAATTACACGACGACGAAGAACAAGAAGAACACGCCGGATAGGCTCGAACTGAGGAAATACTGTCGCTTTTGCCGAAAACATACCGTTCACAGGGAGATAAAGTAGTTTTCGGAAGGGAGGCCAGTAGCTCTAACGGATAGAGCACCGGACTCCAAATCCGGGGGTTGGGGGTTCGAATCCCTCCTGGCCTGCCATTTTTAATTCCGGAGAGAGGTCGATGGGGGAGAAGCTGAGGAGGTTGATCCAGTTCCTGAAAGAGGTGAAGGTGGAGACGAGGAAGGTAACCTGGCCTTCTCGAAGGGATACCCTGGCGGGGACGGCGGTGGTATTGATGATCGTTTTCATCACCGCCTTTTATCTGGGAATCGTGGACTTCATCCTCTCTCAACTGATAAAGATCGTCCTGAGCTGAGATGGCACAGAAGTGGTACATAGTACATACCTACTCGGGATATGAGGAGAAGGTAAAGGCTGCCTTGGAGGAGCGGATCAGGAAGTTTGAGGAGGAGAAGGTAAAGCAGGGGGAAAAGGACGCGAGAGGGAAATACTTCTCGGAGATCATCGTCCCCACGGAGACGGTAGTGGAGCTGGTGAAGGGGAAGAAGAAGACCTCCCAGAGGAGGATCTTCCCGGGATACATCCTGGTGAAGATGGAGCTCAACGATGAGACCTGGCACGTGGTGAGGAGTACTCCCAGGGTGACGGGATTTGCGGGAAGCCGCACCAGTCCCACCCCCCTCTCGGACAAGGAGGCGGAGGAGCTGATCGCCCAGATAATCGAAGGGCAATACACACCGAAGCCTAAAGTCACCTTCCGGGAGGGGGAAAGCGTGCGGGTGATAGACGGGCCCTTCACCAACTTCGTGGGGACGGTGCAGGAGGTGAGGCCGGACAAAAGGAAGGTGAAGGTCTTAATAAGCATCTTCGGGAGGGCCACTCCTATAGAGCTTGACTACATGCAGATAGAGCACAATTGAGGGTAGGAGATGGCACAGGCGAAGAAAAAGAAGAAAGAGGTGATGGCCACCATAAAATTGCGCATACCAGCAGGGCAGGCGAGCCCTTCGCCTCCGGTGGGGCCTGCCCTGGGTCAGTATGGGCTTAACATCATGGAGTTCTGCAAGGCCTTCAACGAGAAGACGAAGGGAATGGGGGAGACCCTGGTGCCCGTGACCATAACGGTTTACGCCGACAGGACCTACACCTTTGTCACCAAGACTCCCCCCACATCCCTCCTCCTTAAGCAGGCGGCGAAGATCGCCAAGGGCTCGGGGGAACCGAACCGGGAGAAGGTGGCGAAGCTCACCCGGAAGCAGATAGAGGAAATCGCCAAGGTGAAGATGCCTGACCTCAATGCCAAAGACCTGGAGGGGGCGATCAGGATCATCGAAGGGACGGCCAGAAGCATGGGGATAGAGATCGTATAAAGGGTCAAGAGATGGCCAAGAGGGGAAAGAAATACATAGAGGCCAAGAAGAAGGTGGACAGGAACAGGCGGTACGATATCCGGGAGGCGGTGAAACTTCTACCTGAGCTCTCTTACGCCAACTTCGATGAGACGGTGGATCTGGCCGTCCGCTTGGGGGTGGACCCGAAGAAGCCGGATCAGATGGTGAGGGGGAGCGTGGTCCTGCCTCACGGGACGGGGAAGAAGGTGAAGGTCCTGGTCTTCGCCCAGGGAGAGAAGGAAAAGGAGGCCCGGGAGGCAGGGGCTGATTACGTGGGAGGGGAAGAGCTGGTGGAGAAGATCTCCAAGGGGTGGCTGGACTTCGATAGGGCGATCGCTACCCCCGATATGATGAAGATGGTGAGCAAGCTCGGCAAGATCCTTGGTCCTCGGGGTCTTATGCCGAGCGCCAAGGTGGGGACAGTCACCTTCGACATCTCCAAGGCGGTCAAAGAGATGAAGAGCGGAAGGGTGGAGTACAAGGTGGACCGGGCGGGAAACGTCCACGTCCCCGTGGGAAAGGTCTCCTTCGGTCCTGACAAACTCCTGGAGAACATCACCGCGGTGCTCGATTCCATCATCAGGGCGAAGCCCCCTTCCAGCAAGGGAACTTACCTGCGGGGTATTGCCCTCTCCACCACCATGGGCCCCGGGGTAAAGGTGGACCCTAACTCCCTTAAAGAGGTCCTCCGGCAATAATCCTTCGCGTTGAGGAGAAAAGGGGATGGGATTGCAGAGAAGAGAGAAAGAGCAACTGGTAGCAGAGCTTCACGAGAAGTTCAAGGCGGCAAGGGCGCTGATCCTTACCGATTTCACCGGTTTGGAAGTGGCACAGCTCCAGAAGCTGAGGGAGCAGCTCCGCCAGCAGGGGGTGGAGTACAGGGTGGTAAAGAACACCTTGCTCCGCTTGGCCTCGAAGAAGACGGCCATTGAGGCCCTGGCAGAACACTTCGTCGGCCCCAACGCCATCGTCATCTCCTACGAGGATCCTGTTCAGGCGGCCAAGGTTCTGGTGAACTTCCACAAGGAGGAGCCGGATCTCCAAATAAAGGCGGGCTTTGTGGAGGGGAAGATCCTGGGGTCCGAGGAGGTGAAGGCCTTAGCAAGCCTCCCGGGGAGGGACGTGCTTTTGGGCAAGCTCCTGGGAGGGCTCAAGAGTCTACCCACCCGCCTGGTCTTTGCCCTTAAGGCGCCCCTTTACGACTTGGTAAGGGTCCTTAAGGCCATAGAAGAGGCCAAGGGAAAATCGTAAAGAAATACTGAGATAAGGAGGAAGGGAAGATGGCTCAAGCTAAGATTACGAAGGAGGACGTGATAAAGTACATCGAGGGGATGAGCGTGCTGGAGCTCTCCGAGCTGGTCAAGGAACTGGAGGAACGCTTTGGGGTCACGGCTGCAGCCCCTGTGGCGGTGGCCCCTGCGGCGGCGGCAGCAGCCCCTGCGGCCGCCGAGGCCCCTGCCGCTGAGGAAAAGCAGGAGTTTGACGTGATCCTCACCTCCTTCGGAGACAAGAAGATCCAGGTGATAAAGGCGGTGAGGGAGGTGACGGATTTGGGCCTCAAGGAGGCGAAGGAGTTGGTGGAAGGAGCTCCCAAGCCGATCAAGGAGGGTGTATCTCGCGAAGAGGCAGAAAAGATAAAGGAGAAGATCGAGGCAGCAGGAGGGACGGTGGAGATAAAGTAGAAGAGAAAAGGGGAAGCTTAAAAGAAGTGCTCATTCATGGGGAAAGAAAGGGGGACTCTGAGAGAGGTCTCAGGGAAGTCCCCTTTTTCTCTCAATTCGGAGAGAGGTGAAAGAGATGCAGGCAGATATCTTCGATCTTAAAAGGGTCCGCAAGGACTACTCCACCATAAAGGAGATCCTCGACATCCCCTATTTGCTGGAGGTCCAGGTGAGGTCCTACAGCGAGTTCCTCCAGAAGGATGTGCCGCCCGAGGAGAGGAAGGATATCGGGATGCAAAGGGTCTTCCACCAGGTCTTCCCCATCAAGGACTTCTACGAGACGTCGGAGCTGAGGTTTGTGAGTTACCGGCTGGGGAAGCCGAAGTACGACATAAAGGACTGTATCCTGAAAGGGCTCACCTATGCGGCCCCCCTGCGGGTCACCGTCCAATTGGTCATTTATGATGTGCAGGAAGGAGTGAAGACCGGCCAGATAAGGGCGATAAAGGAACAGGAGGTCTACTTCGGGGAAATCCCCCTCATGACCGCCACAGGCCATTTCATCATCAACGGGACCCCTCGGGTGGTGGTCAACCAGCTCCATCGTTCACCAGGGGTCTTCTTCGATCAAGAGATCCCCAAGGCCTACGCAGGGAGGCCCCTCTATTTCGCCCGCATCATCCCCTATCGGGGCTCCTGGATAGATTTCGAGTTCGACCAGAAGGACATCATCCATGTGCGGATAGACCGGCGGCGGAGGATGCCCGCCACGGTCTTTCTGAAGGCCCTTGGGTACTCGACGACGAAGCTGCTCCGGGCCTTCTACGAGACGGAGAAGATATACCTGGTCGATGGGAGATTCCGGAAGAGGGTCTCGAGGGAGCTCCTGGTAGGACAGAAGGCCCCCTCTGACATCCTCGATCCCTCTACCCAAGAGGTGATCATCAGGAAGGGGAGAAAGATCACCGAAGGGATCCTCAAGAAGATGGAGGCCGCAGGGGTGACGGAGATAGCGGTGGAGGACGATACCTTGGTGGGGAAGGTCCTAGCCCAGGACGTGGTGGATCCTGCCACAGGCGATATCGTCGCCGAGGCGAACCAGGAACTGACCGAGGAGAAGGTACAGGAGATTCGAGAGCGGGGGATAAAGGAGATAGAGATCGTCCTGATAGAGGAGAGAAAGAGGTCCCCTGCCCTGAGGGAGACCCTCCTGATAGATCCCATCACCCTGAGTCTCGAGGAGAAGAAGCGCTGTCTGCTGGCTGACCCGGAGGAGGCGATCGCTCAGAGGGAAAAGGAGAAGGCCCTAATAGAGATATACCGACGGCTGAGGCCCGGCGATCCCCCCACCTTGGAGACCGCCAAGGCCCTCTTTGAGAACCTCTTTTTCAAACCGGAGCGCTATGACCTCTCGAGCGTGGGCCGGATGAAGATGAACCACAAGCTGGGCCTTGACGTCCCCTTAGAGGTGACCACCCTGAGGCCTGAGGACATCTTGGAGGTGGTGAAGTACTTGGTGGGTCTCAGGGAGGGGAAGGGAAACATCGACGATATAGACCACCTGGGCAACAGGCGGGTGAGGACGGTGGGGGAGCTCCTGGAAAACCAGTTCCACATCGGCCTGGTGAGGGTAGAGCGGGCGGTAAAGGAGAAGATGAGCCTTCAGGAAGTGGAGGCCCTCATGCCCCATGACCTGATAAACTCCAAGCCCCTCACCGCCGTGCTGAGGGAGTTCTTCGGCTCGAGCCAGCTCTCCCAGTTCATGGATCAGACAAACCCGCTCTCCGAGATCACCCACAAGAGGCGACTCAGCGCCCTGGGCCCCGGGGGGCTCTCACGGGAGAGGGCGGGGTTTGAAGCCCGGGACGTCCACCCCTCCCACTACGGGAGGATCTGTCCCATCGAGACCCCTGAGGGTCCGAACATCGGCCTGATCGTATCCCTGGGCACCTACGCCCGGGTGAACGAATACGGTTTCATCGAGACCCCTTACAGGAAGGTGAAGAAGGGGAGGGTGACCGACGAGATAGAGTACCTTTTCGCCCTCGATGAGGAGAAGTACACCATCGCCCAGGCCAACGTCCCCTTGGATGAGAACGGGAGGATAAAGGTGGAGATGGTCCCTGCCCGCAGGAAGGGGGAGTTCGTGATGGTGAGACCTGAGGAGGTGGACTATATCGACGTCTCCCCCAAGCAGCTGGTGAGCGTCTCCTCCTCCCTGATCCCCTTCCTCGAGAACGATGACGCCAACCGGGCGCTGATGGGCTCCAACATGCAGCGCCAGGCGGTAAGCCTCCTGCGAACCGAGGCCCCCCTGATCGGAACGGGAATGGAACGGGTGGTGGCCAGGGACTCGGGCGTCACGGTGATAGCGAGAAGGAGCGGGGTAGTGGAGAGCGTGGACGCCGAGCGGATCGTGATCAGGGCAGAGGAAGAGGAAGGGGACGGAGTAGGGGTGGACATCTACAACCTGGTGAAGTACCAGCGCTCCAACCAGGGAACCTGCATAAACCAGAGGCCCATCGTCTCCAAGGGGGAGAGGGTAAAGAAAGGGGACGTGATCGCCGATGGCCCTTCCACTGAGAGGGGGGAGTTGGCCCTGGGGAGAAACGTGCTTGTGGCCTTCATGCCATGGGGGGGTTACAACTTCGAGGACTCGATCCTGATCAGCGAAAAGCTCCTGAAGGAGGACATTTACACCTCCATCCACATAGAGGAGCTGGAGTGCGTGGCCAGGGAGACGAAGCTGGGAAAGGAGGAAATAACCAGGGATATCCCGAACGTGGGAGAAGATCAGCTCAAGGACCTGGATGAGAGCGGGATCATCCGGATCGGTGCCGAGGTGAAGCCCGGGGACATCCTGGTGGGCAAGATCACCCCCAAGGGGGAGACCCAGCTCACCCCCGAGGAGAAGCTCCTTCGGGCCATCTTCGGGGAGAAGGCGAGCGATGTGAAGGATACTTCCCTCCGGGTACCCCATGGGGTCGAGGGGGTGGTGATAGACGCCAAGATCCTCACTCGCCGGGGCACGGAGAAAGACAAGAGGGCGAAGGAGATAGAGGAGGCGGAGAAGGAGAGGATCCTGAAGGAGGCGGAAGCCCAGATGAAGATCATCGAGGACCATATCAGGAAGAGGATCTCCGAACTCCTCCTGGGGAAGAAGCTCATCGCTCCCTGGACCGTGCCCGGGAAAAAGGAACCGATCGCCCCCGAGGGGACGGTGATCACTGAGGAGCTCCTAGAGCTTCAGCCCTGGGAGAGGTGGCGGGAGATCCCAGTCGATCCCTCCACCCTTGCCGAGGTGGATCACCTGATCGAGGGAGGAGGGAGGGAGATCGAGAGGATCCACCGGGAGGCCCAGGAGAAGCTGAAGGGGCTTGAGGGAGGCGATGAACTTCCCCCCGGGGTGATAAAGGTGGTCAAGGTCTACATAGCGATGAAGAGGAAGCTCTCCGTGGGGGATAAGCTCTCAGGGCGCCACGGTAACAAGGGTATAGTGTCCCGAATCCTCCCCGAGGAGGACATGCCCTATTTGGAGGACGGGACCCCTGTGGACATGGTGCTCAACCCCCTGGGCGTCCCCTCGCGGATGAACTTGGGTCAGATCCTGGAGACCCATCTCGGCTGGGCGGCAAAGGGGCTGGGGGAGAAGGTGAAGGCGTTCCTCAAGGGAGATGGCGCTGAGCTCTCGGAGGAGGAGCTGGAGGAGCTCAGGCGCTTCCTGATGGAGATCTTCGCCGAGAAGGAGGTGAGGGACACTCTCGCTGAGGCCTCAAGGGAGCAGCTCCTCGGATTCGCCCGCAAGCTCCAGGATGGGATCTTCATGTCGGTCCCGGTATTCGATGGGCCCTCTGAGGAGGAGATTCGCTATGCCCTCATTAAAGCCGGCCTTCCCCCTGACGGGCAGACGGTCCTTTACGACGGACGCACCGGGGAGCCCTTTGATTACAAGGTGACCGTCGGTTACATGTACATGCTCAAGCTCCATCACTTGGTGGAGGACAAGATCCATGCCCGTTCCATAGGACCTTACTCCCTCATCACCCAGCAGCCCCTGGGCGGAAAGGCCCAGTTTGGCGGGCAGAGGCTCGGCGAGATGGAGGTATGGGCCCTGGAGGCCTACGGAGCTGCCTACAGCCTCCAGGAATTCCTTACTGTGAAATCCGACGATGTGGGGGGAAGGACCCGGGCCTATGAGGCGATAGTGAAGGGTAAGACCGACGTGCTGGAGCCCGGGATCCCCGAATCCTTCAACGTACTGGTAAAGGAACTTCAGGGGCTCTGCTTAAATGTGGAGCTCATCGAGAAGGAAGAAGAAGAGAAGCCAAAAACCGAAGGAGGAGGTAGGCCGTGAACGACGTAATCCTCTCCTTTTTCGAGAAGCCCAAAAGCCCTCAGAGCTTCGAGGCGATAAAGATCTCCCTCGCCTCCCCTGAGCAGATAAGGAGCTGGTCTTACGGGGAGGTGAAGAAGCCCGAGACGATCAATTACCGGACCTTCAAGCCGGAAAGGGACGGGCTCTTCTGCGCCAGGATCTTCGGGCCGATTAAGGACTACGAGTGCCTCTGCGGCAAGTACAAGAGGATGAAGCACCGGGGGATCGTCTGCGAGAAGTGCGGGGTGGAGGTGATCCAGTCCAAGGTCCGTCGGGAGAGGATGGGTCACATAGAGCTGGCGGCCCCGGTGGCCCACATCTGGTTCCTGAAGAGCATCCCCAGCAAGATCGGGATGGTGCTGGATATGACGCTGAAGGAGCTGGAGAGGGTCCTCTATTTCGAGTCCTACGTGGTGATCGATCCGAAGGACAGCCCCTTCCAGGAGAAGGAGCTGATCAGCGAGGAGAAGTACCAGGAGTATATCGCCCGCTATGGGGAGGATGCGCTCGAGGCCGGCGTGGGGGCAGAGGCGATAAGGGAGCTCCTGCGGAGGGTGAACGTGGAGGAGCTTGCCGAGAGGCTCCGCTACGAGATGAGGGCGACGCTTTCCGATGCCAAGAGGAAGAAGCTCGCCAAGAGGCTCAAGATCATCGAGGCCTTCCGCGACTCGGGGAACAAGCCCGAGTGGATGATCCTGGAGGTCATCCCGGTCATCCCGCCTGATCTCCGTCCTCTTGTGCCCTTGGACGGGGGGCGGTTTGCCACCTCGGACCTGAACGACCTGTACCGGAGGGTGATAAACAGAAACAACCGCTTAAAGAGGCTCCTGGAGCTCAACGCCCCGGACATCATCATCAGGAACGAGAAGAGGATGCTGCAGGAGGCCGTGGATGCCCTCTTCGATAACGGTAAGCGGGGCCGGGTGATCACCGGGGCCCACCGAAAGCCCCTCCGCTCCTTAAGTGACATGCTGCGGGGGAAGCAGGGAAGGTTCCGTCAGAACCTCCTGGGAAAGAGGGTGGATTATTCGGGCAGGTCGGTGATCGTGGTGGGGCCTGAGCTGAGACTTCACCAGTGCGGTCTGCCGAAGAAGATGGCCCTGGAGCTCTTCAAGCCCTTCATCTACAACAAGCTGGAGGAGAAGGGCTATGTGACCACGGTCAAGAGCGCCAAGAAGATGGTGGAGAGGGAGCGGCCCGAGGTGTGGGACATCCTGGAGGAGGTGATAAGGGAACATCCCATCCTGCTGAACCGGGCCCCCACCCTTCACCGCCTGGGGATACAGGCCTTTGAACCCCTGCTCATCGAGGGGAAGGCGATCCAGCTCCATCCTCTGGTCTGCCTCGCTTATAACGCCGACTTCGACGGCGACCAGATGGCGGTGCACGTGCCCCTCTCCGTCGAGGCCCAGACCGAGGCCCGGGTGCTGATGATGTCCACCAACAACATCCTCTCACCCGCCCATGGAAAGCCGATAATCCTCCCGACCCAGGACATCGTCCTCGGCCTCTACTACCTCACCCGGGAGAAGCCGACGGCCAAGGGCACGGGGAAGTACTTCGCCAACCCTGAAGAGGTGAGGCTGGCCTATGAGATGAAGGATGTGGATCTGCACGCCCGGATAAAGGTGAAGCTGAACGGGAAGCTGGTGGAGACGACGGTGGGACGGGTGCTCCTTAAGGAGATCGTCCCCGATGAGGTCCCCTTCGACTTCATTAACCGGGTGATGGACAAGAAGGCCCTGGCCCAGTTGATCGATTACACCTATCGGGTGGCCGGGGAGAAGAAGACAGTCATCCTGGCGGACAAGCTGAAGGACATGGGTTTCGCCTTCGCCACCAAGAGCGGGCTCTCCATCGGGATCAAGGACATCCTCATTCCCGGGAGGAAGGCGGAGCTCTTGGCCAAGGCTCAAGAGGAGGTGGATAAGGTCTCCCAGCAGTACATAGAGGGGGTGATCACCGACGGGGAGCGTTACAACCGGGTGATAGACATCTGGGCCCAGGTGACCGAGGAGATCGCCAACGAGATGATGAAGGAGCTGAGCGTGCAGAAGGAGCGGGACCTGGAGGGGAAGGAGCACTCCATCCCCAGCTTCAACCCCATCTTCATGATGGCCGACTCGGGCGCCCGGGGCAGCGCCCAGCAGATCAGGCAGCTCGCCGGGATGAGGGGACTTATGGCCAAGCCCTCAGGCGAGATCATCGAAACGCCTATCACGGCCAACTTCCGCGAGGGGCTCTCGGTCCTGCAGTACTTCGTCTCCACCCATGGGGCCAGGAAGGGCCTCGCGGACACTGCGCTTAAGACCGCTAACTCGGGTTACCTCACCAGGCGGCTCGTGGACGTGGCCCAGGACGTGACCGTCACCGAGTATGACTGCGGGACCATGGACGGGATCACGGTCACGGCCCTGGTGGAGGGGGGCGAGATTCTGGAGTCCCTCCCCGATCGAATCCTCGGCAGGGTGGCCTTGGAGGACATCGTGGACCCCTTCACCGGGGAAGTGATCGTGAAGGCCAACCAGGAGATAGACGAAGCGGCGGTACAGAAGATCTCCGATGCCGGGATAACGGAGGTGAAGATCCGCTCGGTCCTTACCTGCGAATCCCGCTACGGAGTGTGCGCCCTCTGCTACGGCAGAGACCTGGCCCGAGGCAGGCTCGTGGACATCGGGGAGGCGGTGGGGATTATCGCCGCCCAGTCCATAGGTGAGCCAGGGACCCAGCTCACCATGAGGACCTTCCACATCGGCGGGACCGCCTCCCGGAGGGTGGAGGAGTCGACCCTGGAGGCTTCTATCAGCGGGACGATAAAGTTCATAAACCTGAAGACGGTGAGGAACCGCGAGGGGAAGCTGGTGGTGATGAACCGGAAGGGGGAACTTGCCATCGTGGACGAGCAGGGGAGGGAGAGGAAACGCTACCCCCTGGTCTACGGGGCGAAGCTGATGGTGGAAGAGGGACAGAAGGTGAAGGAAGGCCAGCTTTTGGCCGAATGGGACCCCTACACCACCCCCATCCTCACCGAGGTCTCCGGATGGGTGAAGTTCGGGGACATCATCGAAGGGGTCACCATGCAGGAGCACGTGGACGAGGTCACGGGCCATGCCCGCAAGGTGATCATCGAGTGCAAAGACCCCAACCTGCGCCCCCGCATCTCCATCAAACAGAAGAGGATCGGCCCCGATGGGAAGGAGACCCTGGAAACGATCGCACGGTATCTCCTGGCGGTGGGCTCCAACATCTACGTGAAGGAGGGAGACTGGGTTGAGGCAGGGGACGTGCTGGTGAAGATCCCACGGGAGACCACCAAGACCAAGGACATTACGGGAGGGCTCCCGCGGGTGGCAGAGCTGTTCGAGGCACGAAAGCCGAAGGAGCATGCGGTCATAAGCGAGATAGACGGACGGGTGAGCTTCGGCAAGACCGTGAAAGGGAAGAGGAAGGTGATCGTCACCCCGGAGGTGGGAGAGCCGAAGGAGTACACCATTCCCAGGGGAAAACACGTGAGCGTGCATGAGGGTGATATGGTGAAGGCCGGAGAGCCCCTCATGGACGGGACCGCCAACCCCCACGATATCCTGAGGGTGCTCGGGGACAAGGAGCTCGCCCGCTTCCTGGTGGACGAAATCCAGGAGGTCTACCTCCTTCAGGGGGTAAAGATAAACGACAAGCACATCGAGATCATCGTCCGTCAGATGCTCAAGAGGGTGCGGATAAAGGAGGTGGGCGATACCAAGTTCATCGTGGATGAGGTGGTGGAGAAGCACGTCTTTGAGGAGGAGAACGAGCGGGTCATAAGGGAAGGGGGCAAACCCGCCATCGCCGAGCCCCTGGTGATGGGGATCACCAAGGCGGCCCTTATCACCGACAGCTGGATCTCAGCCGCCTCCTTCCAAGAGACCACCAGGGTACTGACCCAGGCAGCGGTGGAGGGACGGGTGGATTACCTGAGGGGGCTCAAGGAAAACGTGATCATCGGCCGCCTCATCCCTGCAGGGACTGGCTCCCCCCACTACCAGGGGGTGGACCTGGAGATAGAGGGAGAGGAATTCCCTCCCGTAGAGGTGGCGGAGGAAGAGGAAGAAGAGGAGCTTTTGCCCCCCGCTTAAGGCAAGGCCTTGAGCTTCTTGCGAGCGATCTCGGCCTGCGGGGTGGTGGGATAGTCCTTGACCACCTTCTTGAAGATGAGTTTGGCGTCTACTTTGTCGCCCAGCTGAAGGAAGGCAAAGCCCTGCTTCAGGAGGGCGGAGGGGACTTTATCGGCGCCGGGGTAAAGCTGGATCACCTTCTCATACTCCAAGATCGCCCTCTCGTACTCCCCCCTCATGTAGTAGCACTCCCCTATCCAGTACTGGGCATTGTCCGCCAGCTTGCTCTTCGGATACTTCTTCAGGAAGTCCTGGAAGAGGGCCATCGCCCGGGGATAATCCCCGCTCCTGAAGGTCTCATAGGCCCGCTGATACTCCTCCTTCTCCCCCTCCGGGGCCGGAAAGGAGGGAGTCGGAGCAGGAGCAGGAGCGGTCGGGGGTGGAGGGGCCACTGAGGGGGGGATCGGCCCCTCGGGCTTCTCCTCCTTGGCGACTTTTTTCTGTTCCAGGTCCTCCAATCTCTTCGAGAGCTTCCTCAGAAACTCCCAGTTTTCCTCGAGGGAGGCCTGCAGGGTGCGGACCTGCTCTTTCAGTGCCTGGACGTCAGCATCGAGAGAGGCCAAATCAGTCCGCACCTTCTTGACCTCAGAGCCCACCTCCTTCTGGGCTTCTGTGACCGCCTCGGAGACCCTCCTGTCCGCCTTAGCAACCCTCTCCTCCAGCTTGTTTATCCGGTGATGGAGGTAGGAGATGTCCTCCGTCGTGGCACACCCGAGGAAGGCCACCACCAGGAAGGGCAAGATCCTCTGAAGCCGCATCTTCACCTCCTATTTGGAGAGGATGACGAAATGGCAGCGGCGGTTCTTCGCCCATGCCTCTTCGCAGTGGCGGGGGTCAAGGGGCATCTCCTCTCCATAGCTGATGATGGAGAGCCTCTCCGGGGCTATCCCCAGCTTTATCAGGTAATTCCTCGCGCTCCTTGCCCTTTTCTCGCCCAGGGCCAGGTTGTATTCGTTGCTCCCCCTCTCATCGCAGTGCCCTTCTATCTGGATCTTCCAAGTAGGGTGCTCCATGAGGACCTGAGCATTCTCCGCGAGGATCCTCTTTGCCTCAGGGGTGAGGTCATAGCGATCGAACTCGAAGTGGATGTCCTTAAGCAGGGAACTTTCCAGAACCTCCCCCTCGATCCCCGGGTACTTCTTGGGTTTAAGCACCACTTCCTCCTCCGCAGGGGAAGGCCTTGTGGGCTCTCGCACCTCCTTCCCCCTCTCCACCTCTTCAGGGGCTTCCACAGGCCGCTCCACGATCACCTGCCTCTTGCACTGGGGCAGAAAAAGGACCAGAAGGATCGCTAACACCATCACCATTTCCTTCTTCAGCATCTTCATCCTCCTTTCTCCTGTTTTAGTGGAAAAATCTGGGGGACCAAGCTGGCTCCGTCTCATCCCCCTTCAGGGAGGTGACGCGCCACGGCCCTCCCCCCTGCAGGGTCATGATGTAGATATCGTAGTTTCCCCTTCGGTTGCAACAGTAAGCAATGTGCCTTCCGTCAGGGGCCCAGGTGGGGTCCTCATGATCTGCGTTCCCCTCGGTCAGCATCCTCAGCTCACTTCCGTCCGGGCGGACCACGAAGATCTGAAACCTTCCCCCTACCCTTCCCGCATAGGCAATCCAGTCCCCCTTCGGTGACCAGGCAGGGGAGCAGTTGTAGCTTCCCTCAAAGGTTACGCGGCTGATCGTCCCCTTCCTCAGATCCTTAACGTAGATCTGGGGGGTGCCCCTTCGGTCGGAGACGAAGGCTATCTTCGTCCCGTCAGGGGACCAGGTGGGGGAGGTCTCGTTCGCCCAACCCCCGACGATCTTTTCCCGTCCCCTGCCGTTGGGTGAGATGGCGAAGATATCTGTCCCCTCCTTCCCTCTCATCATGAGGGCGATCCTCCTCCCGTCAGGGGAGTAGACCCCAGCGGCGTTAAGCCCCACGGCGGAGGAGACGAGCCTCACCCTTCCGGTGGGCAGATAGATCTCATAGAGGTCCGGGTTCCGGCGGCGGAAGCAGGTGAAGAGGATCCGCTTTCCATCGGGGGACCAGCTCGGAGAGAGGTTTATGGAGCCGTTCCTCGTGATAGGCTCCACGTTCTCCCCATCGGGGTCCATGGAGTAGATCTCTTTATTGCCCGTCCTGTTCGAGACGAAGGCGATCTGGGTGCAGAATATCCCCTTCTCCCCGGTGAGGATCTCCACGATATCGTCCATCATCCTGTGAATAATGAGGGAAAGACTCCTCCTGCTCCCCCGGTATCGCCTCCCCCCTATGTGCTTACCCCTCACCACATCGTAAAGCCTGAACTCGAAGAAGACCTTCTCCCCTCCGATCCCGTAACCGACAGAGAGCAAGAACTCCGCCCCTCGATCCCGCCAGAGGTTGTATTTGAGGGTCCTCTCCTGGAGATATCCCCTCTGGGGAAACTCGGATCTGTCCATCAGATGAAAGAGATGGGCTATCTCCAAATCCTTCCATATTATGGCCTCGGCCCTCTTTCCTATACCCCATCTGTCAACGCCTCGCAAAAGGGTCAGGGGGGGAAAGGCGAGACGATAAAGCCGGATGGAAGCCGAGTCTATATCGATGTAGACTATTCCCCTCCCCTTCCCGGGAAGGGAAAGAATCAGAAGGATCACTACGCCGACGATAAACGCCTTCCTCATCCTTATCCTTAAGGTTGAAAGACGAGCCCCACCTCAAAGGGCACCCCGCCAGGGGGTGGGGGGAAGGGCTCTGCCTTGGCCACCGCCTGCAGCGCGCAGCGGTCAAAGTAGAGGTTGCCCGAGGAGCGCTGAAGTCGCATTTCCAGGACCCTTCCCTCTTTGTCTATCTTCACGATGACCACGGCTTTCAGATCCGTCTGCTCAGAGAGGAGGTCGGGGATTGTCCAGAACTCCTTGACCCTCCTTCGAATCAGGGCAAAATATATCTCGCTCATCCGGGCCCTGGCCAGCTTAGCCTCTATCTCCTTTATGGCCGCCTGACGCTTCCTTTCAAGTTCCTCCGCCTCTTTCTTTTCCTTCTCAAACTTCTTCACCCTTATGACCTTTTTCGCCTTTAAGACCTTAACCGCCTTCTTCTCCCTCGCCTTCTTCTTTTTTACGACCCTCTTTTTTTTGGCCTTCTTCCTTTTAACGACGCCCTTTTTCCTCTTCTCCTTGGGCCAGGGGACAAGATCCACCTTGATGATGGCAGGGGGCCTGATGCGGG
>CAYRAR010000031.1:15033-16527 GCA_964422255.1 uncultured Thermodesulfobacteriota bacterium
TCCTTGGGCCAGGGGACAAGATCCACCTTGATGATGGCAGGGGGCCTGATGCGGGGGTAAAAAGGTCTCTTCCCCCATATCTCCCACGCCACCAGTGTCAGCAGGTGAATGAAGAAGGAAAGGACGATGGCGACAGTAAGGGGCTGCCTTATGAGTTCCCTCATCCTTCGATCTTCTGATCCTCGAACGAACGCAGGAGGAACTGGTAGAGTTGATGAGCGGGAGGGGAGAGGGTCCTCCCCTTCCCCAAGGCCAGCCAGAAGGTTCGGGAGATCCCGTCTCCGTCTTTAAGCTTCACCTCCTCCAGTCCCCTCCCCAGCTCATCGGCTACCGCCAGGTCGGATACGATCCCCAACCCCAAACCGGCCTTGACCCCTTCCTTCACCGAAGAGGTGCTGCCCATGACGGCAACCACCTTCAAATCGGTGGCCTTAAGCCCTTTCCCCTCGAGCCATTCCTCGAAGGCCTTCCCGGTCCCCGATCCCCTCTCCCTCAGGATGAAGGGCTCATCGAGGAGCCGTTCCCACCCCACTTCCTTCCCCGCCAGGGGGTGCCCTTTGGGGGCGACAATTATCACCCGGTCACGAAACAGGGGGATGAATTCCACCCCCTTCCCCTTCCCTCTCATCCCCACGATGGCAAACTCTATCTCCTCCTCGCTGAGGAGGACCAGGATCTTCTCCGAATCCCCTATTTTGAGGTTCACCCTCAAGGAAGGGAAGTCTTGCGAGAAGGTCCCGAGGAGCCTTGGCAAAACATATTCCCCAGGGATCGTGCTCGCACCTATCGAGATCTCCCCTGCCAGGGACTGGTTGAACTCCATGAGGGCGTTTATCGCCTCCTGGCGCAGTCGAAGGATGCGCCGCGCATACTGGTAAAGTACCTTTCCTGCGGGGGTCAAATTCACCTGCCTCCCCAGACGATCGAAGAGCTTGGTCCCCAGTCCCCTCTCTAAGGAGGCCACCTGAGCGCTCACAGTGGGTTGAGCGAGATGGACGGCATCGGCGGCCCGGGAAAAACTGCCCAGCTCTGCCACCTTACAAAAGGTCTCCAGCTGCTTGATCTCCATAAGGTTTTTGTTGCCCTTTGAAAAATCTTAAATATAATATCTGCTAACCCTTCGAAGTGCAAGGTAAAAGGGGGAGGGAAATAAATAATTGAGGACTTTTGAGGGAAGGAAGGCCAATGTCTGATCCCGAGGCGGAGATCCGGGGAAAACTCAAGGAGATAGCCCACACCCTGCGACACTTGGGCGAAGAACAACAGCAATGGGAGCGGGACGAGATTCGATGGAGAAAGGGCAACCCTCCCTTCGATGATTTTTACTTTTACGTGGCCCTGGCAACGGTCTGGCAGTCCTTCAGCCGGAGACTGGAGGGGGAAAGACGAAGGGCCTTCGTCAATGAAATCTACAAGACCTTCCGTCAGGCCCTTGAGGGACGCCGCAGTTCTGACGATCTCGAGGCCGTCCTCCGCCGTCATCGTTCATCCCGC
>CAYRAR010000032.1:0-16382 GCA_964422255.1 uncultured Thermodesulfobacteriota bacterium
CGGAAAAAGGTACTGAGCACCGAGGTGCTGATGTGAAGGAGCTTGGTGTAGCTGATCACCGCCACGAAGATGAAGGAGAGGAAGAGGTGGATCCACCAGAGGGCCTTGTGAAAGGAAAGGACTCCTTTTCCCTTTCCGAAGAGGCCGGAGAGGGTCCATCCCACAAAGGACCAGCGTTCCCAGGGACTCCCTTGGGCGGCGATCCTCGCCCCCTCTACCAGAAAACCGCTTACCACGATGACACCGAGCAGGATCAGGACCCAGGCATCCTCCGCGCGACTGTCCAGCCTCGAAGGCCTCGTCACGTAACGGCGCCAGAGGGCCATCGCCACCCCCACGATCACCATCAGGCCGGCTATCTCCAGGATGAACGAGAAGGCGAGGTAAACCCCACCCTTGAGGAAGTGCAGGCCGCTGTAATGGTTGAAGGCATCAACCCCTGCCCCGAGGAGCAGGATGAGGAAACCCCAGAAGATCATGAGGTGCATCACCCCCGGGTAACGCTCCTTGAGCACCCGGGCATGGCCCACCACGTAGAGGATCACCCCCCATATCCTGGAGCCGATCCTGTCCCACCGATTCTCCTCCTGCCCCCTGCGCCAGAGCGAGATCCGATCGTAGAGGTTGTAAGCGAGGATAAGGACCGCAACCCCCATCACCAGGTAGGTCAACCACCCTAAGGCGATGTTCCAGAATATCTCCCTCCCCACTTCCATCCTCTCCCCCTTTCCTGAGGTCGGAGGTCCTTAGCCCTCCGCCTTCAGCTTGCGGACCTCCTCGGTCAGGGCGGGCACCACCTTGAAGAGGTCATCCACCACCCCGTAATCGGCCTTCTTGAAGATGGGGGCCTCGGGGTCCTTGTTTATTGCCACGATCACCTTCGAGGTCCCCATTCCCGCTAAGTGCTGGATGGCCCCGGAGATCCCACAGGCGATATAGAGGTTGGGGGTCACCACCTTCCCGCTCTGGCCGACCTGATCGGACTGGGGCCTCCAGCCGGCATCCACCGCTGCCCTCGATGCCCCGACCACACCTCCCAAGACCTCTGCCAGCTCCTCAAGGATCTTGAAGTTCTCCGCAGCCTTCATCCCCCTTCCACCTGAGACGATGATCTCCGCCTCGGTGAGGTCTACCTTTCCTCCCCCTACCTGGATGAAGTCAACGACTTCCATCCCTTTATCCTCGGGGGTGACCTCCACATCCACCTTGACCACCTCGGCCTGCTTCGACTCATCGGGCTGAGGAGGGGGGAGGACATTGGGCCTTACCGAGGCCATCTGAGGTTTGGCATCGGAGAAGGCCACATCGGCATAGACCTTCCCCGCAAACATGGGCCTCTTCACCTTCAGGTTCCCCGCATCATCAAGGCCTATTTCAGTGCAGTCGGTGGCAAGGCCCACCCCGAGCCTGGCAGCGAGCCTGGCCGAGAGGTCCTTCCCGTTCAGGGTGGCCCCAAAGAGGAGGATGGAGGGTTGCTCCTTCTGGACCAGATCGTAGAGGGCCTTGGCGTAGGCACCAGTTGTGTAACGGGCAAAGTCCTCTCCTTCCACACAGAAGACCTTATCGGCCCCATAGGCCCCCAGCCTTGGGGCCAGACCCTCTACCCCCTGACCTACCAGGACCGCACAGCACTCCTCTCCTTTGGAGGAGGCCATCTTTCTGGCCTCTCCCAATATCTCAAGGGCCACCTTCTTGACGGCCCCTTCCTTCACCTCCGCATATACCCATACTCCTCCCATCTCTTCCCTCCTTCCGTTTTTATATAACCTTCGCCTCCTCCCTGAGGAGCTTGGCCAGGTTCGCCGCCTTCTCCTCAGGGGTCTCCCCCTCCACGATCTTTCCTTCCTTCCTCATCGGCGGGAGGGAGAAGCTGAGGACCCTTATATGGGAACCCTTCGCTCCGATCTCATCCTCCCCCAGGCCGAGATCAGAGGCGGTGAGGGTCTGTAAGGGCTTCTTCTTCGCCTTCATGATCCCGGGAAGGGAGGGATAGCGGGGTTCGTTAAGCCCCTTGGAGGCGGTAAATACCGCCGGGAGGGGTACCTCTATTACGTCAAGCCCTCCTTCCACCTGCCGATGGACCGTCGCCTTCTTCCCGTCCGAGGAGATCTCCAGCTTCACGATCCCCGTCACCGTCGGAATCTTCAGGAATTCCCCGAGGATGCTCCCCACCTGGGCGAGATCGTCATCTATCGCCTGCTTCCCGCAGAGGATCAGATCATACTCCACCTTCTCCGCTGCCTTGGCCAGGGCCTTGGCGGTGGCATAGGCATCCCCTCCCTCAAAGAGGGGATCTACAAGATGGACCGCATCGTCGGCCCCCATGGCCAGGGCCGTCCTTATCGCCTCGGTCGCCCTCTCCGGACCCAGACAGAGGATCGTGACCTTCCCCCCCATCTTCTCCTTGATCCGCAGGGCCTCCTCCACCGCGTACTCATCATAGACGTTCATGATGAACTTTATTCCCGTATAGTCTATCGCGGTCTTATCCGCGGTGGGCCTGATCTCGGCCTCGGTATCGGGAACCTGCTTCATACACACAAGGACATTCATCACATCTCCTCCTTTTGTGAATTTATGTTCAAACTTGTCCGTTTTCCTACCATATCCCACTCATTCAGTCAAGCTTTTTCTTGGATGTCAGGCACGTAGGGTCCTCAATTGCCCTGTAAAGGGGACTGTTGTATCCTCTATAGAGGGTCTCGATCATGAAGCGAGTTGAGATAATCGCCATTGGAAGGGAGATCTTGAGGGGACAAACCCTGGACACCAACTCCCACTGGCTGGCGAGGAGAATCACGGCCCTGGGGGCGAGGGTGGGGAGGATCGTCGTACCCGACGATGAGGTGGAGGCCATAGCTCAGGAGATAAGGAGGAGTTTTGAGAACGGTGCCCAGGTGATAATCACCACCGGAGGGATGGGGCCCACCTTTGACGATAAGACCCTCGAGGGGGTAGCGACAGCCCTGAAGGTTCCCTTGGAGATCAACCGGTGGGCTCTCGATTTCGTGCGCCAAAGGTACGAGGAATTCTACAGGAAGGGCTTTGTGGATGACCCCTCCCTTACCCTTCAGCGGGAGAAGATGGCGCGGCTGCCCCAGGGGGCCGTTCCCCTTCCCAACCCGGTGGGAGCAGCCCCGGGGGTCCTCATAAGGACGGAGAAGGGGGTGATCTTCTCTCTACCAGGGGTCCCCCGGGAGATGAAGCCCCTTTTTGAGGAGGAGGTGCTCCCGAGACTCAAGGAGATCTTGGGCGTAGGGGCCTATTTGGAGGAGGAGTTGGACACGGGTCTCAAGGACGAATCGGCCCTCGCCCAGGTGATAGAGAAGGTAATGAAGAAGGTCCCCGGGGTATATATCAAGTCCAAGCCCACCCGATTTGGGACCGATGTGCGCCTGAAAGTGGTGCTTTCTGCTGCCGGTAAGGAGGAAGCCGAGATACGGGACAGGCTTTCAGAGGCCAAAGGGCTACTCACCTCCATGCTCACCCCATCAGACTGAAGCCTTAAGTCGCGCGAGGAGTTCGTGGCAGGTCCAGATGGCATCCTCGGTGGAGAGATAATCGGTCACGGTAGGGTCAAAGAGCACAAATCCCTCCGGGGGAAACTCATCATCCCCCCGCCAGATCCCAAAGGCCACCTCCACCCGGGGGAAGGCCCGAAAGGTCATGGCTGCATCACCCATCTTTAATGACCTCCCTCCTAAGGCCCTCCCCGCACAGAGGAACCGTTCCGGCTCTCTGCCGAAGAGCTTCAGGAAGGGGTAGATCACCCTCCCCTTGAACACGGGGTAATAGGGCTCGCCTCCGGGCAACCTCCTGAAATCCACCCATTCCCCCTTGGGATCTGTGCCCTTGGCCTGCACCAGGTAATGGAGCAGGAGGACCTCCTGTAACTTACCCCTCACACCCTCAACCTTCCCTTCGGGAAAGCTCACCCGGCAGACCTCTCCAAAGAATTCCACTTCCAGGGTTCCCTCCTTCCACAGGGCCCCTGCCCTCCTCGCTACCTTCTCGGGGTCGAGGGCCCTGAGGTCCTGGCAGGCCAAACGGTAGGCCTCCTCAAGGGCCTGCTGCCAGGTGTCTCTCCTTGGCCTCATCGCGGAAAAAGAGGGCTCCTACGGGACAGACCTTGACACACTCCCCGCAACCGGTGCAGGGGGTCTGCACGATCGGTTTGCCCATAAAGGTGGTGACCCTCATCTCATATCCCCTGTAGGCGAAGTCCAGGACCCCTATTCCCACTTTCTCCTTGCAGACCCAGACGCACTTGCCACAGAGGATGCACTTGTTGGGGTCGAAGACGAAAAGGGGATGGCTCTCGTCGGGCTCCATACTCTCCTTCGGATAGGGGCGAAAGTCCTTAGGAACCTTCACCTTGAGGAACTTCATCCACCGGAGCAGCTCGCAGTCCCCTCGCCGGGCGCAGGTCTTGCACTCCATCGGGTGATCGGCCAGGATCAGTCCCAAAGCGCGGCGTTGGAGCCGCCTCACCCGTTCCGTATCGGTGCGGACCACCATCCCCTCCCGCACCGGCTCGGTACAAGCGGTGACCAACCCCCTTCCCTCTATCTCTACCCAACAGAGCCTACAAGCCCCCCAGGGAGGATCGGCCTCCCGAATGGCGCAGAGGTGGGGTATCTCTATCCCCGCATCGAGGGCGGCCCAGAGGATCTTCTCCCCTTCCGGGGCCTTCACCTTCTTGCCGTCTATCGTAAGCTCAACGTATTTTTTCTCAGCCACCCTTCTCCTCCAATTCCTTTATCCTTTCTGGCGGCGAGACCTTTATCACTGCATTGTACTCAGGAGGGCATACCTCAAGACAGGTCCCGCACTTGACGCATTTATCCTGGATGATCTTCTTCGCCCTCGTCTTCTCATCGGACACGATCGCCTCCGTCGGGCAGGTGAGTACACAGTGCTCACAGCCCTTCTCGCATTTCTCAGGGAGGATGTAATAAGCGATGAGATCCTTACAGACCAGGGCAGGGCAACGCTTTTCCCGGATATGGGCCTCATACTCTGAACGGAAATACCTCAAGGTGGTGAGGATCGGGTTGGCCGCGGTCCTGCCGAGGTTACAAAGGGCCCCCTCGGAGAGGTCCCTGGAAAGCTCCTCCAGGAGCTCCAGATCCTCCTCCCTCCCCCTCCCCTTGGTGATATCCTCGAGGATCAGGGAGAGTTGCTTTATCCCGAGACGGCCCATGGCGCACTTCCCGCAATCCTCCCTGGCCAGGAAGTCGAGGAAGAACCTGGCTGTTTCCACCATACAGTTCGAGGAATCGAGCACGATCATCCCCCCTGATCCCATGATGGCCCCTGCGGCCTTGAAGGCATCGAAATCGACGGGCAGGTCCAGGGCCTCCTCTCCCACGCACCCCCCTGCAGGTCCCCCTATTTGGACGGCCTTAAACTGCCTCCCCTCGGGAACCCCGCCCCCTACGTCAAAGATCACCTGCCTCAGAGTGGTACCCATGGGGACCTCCAGGAGGCCTATCTGCTCCACCCTCCCCGCCAGGGCGAAGACCGCGGTCCCGGGGCTTCCCTCCGTACCTATGGAGCGGAACTCCTCGGCCCCCATCTCCATGATCCGGGTAACCAGGGCAAGGGTCTTCACGTTGTTCACCACGGTGGGCTTACCCCAGAGCCCCCTCTCCACCGATCTTGGGGGCCTCACGCGGGGCATCCCCCTTTTGCCCTCGATGGAATGGGTCATGGCAGTCGATTCTCCGCAGACAAAGGCCCCAGCCCCCTCCACGACCTCTATGTCGAAGGAGAAATCTGTGCCGAATACATTGTCCCCGAGGAATCCGTACTTCCGGGCCTGCTCTAAGGCCACCTTTAGCCTCTGGAGCACCAGCGGATACTCCATCCGGGTGTAGATGTAACCCTTCTGGACCCCTATGGCGTAAGCCGCAATTATCATCCCCTCGATTACGGAGTGGGGATCGCTCTCCAGGACCACCCTGTCCATGAAGGCCCCGGGGTCTCCCTCATCGGCGTTGCAGATCAGGTACTTGGGCTCCCCCTTCTGGGAACGGCAGCTCTCCCACTTGCGGGCCGTAGGGAACCCCGCCCCTCCCCTCCCCCTGAGTCCTGCCCTCCTCACCTCCTCGATGATCTCCTCAGGCTCCATCTCCAGGGCTTTCCTCAGGGAAAGGTATCCCCCTCGGGCGAGGTAATGGTCTATGTCCTCGGGATCGATATAACCGCAGTTCTTGAGCACCAGCCTCTTCTCCACTTCAAAACGGGGGAGCTCGGGGATGTAAGGGGAACCGTCCTCCTTCAACTCCAGGGTACCCAGGGCGAGCTCAAGGCAAGGGTCATCGCCCAGGAGGAACCCTTCCACCAGCCTCTGCACCTCCTCGTAGCCCACGTTCTTGTAGACGATGGGGGGGATGCCCGTCTCCGGCCTGCTTATCACCACCAAAGGCTCGGCAAAGCAGAGGCCGAGGCATCCCACCTCGGTCACTCGAGCCTCTATCCCTTCCCTATCGATCCTCTCCCTCAGGGCTTCCAGGGTCTCCAGGGCCCCTGCTGCCCTTCCGCAGGTGGGGGTCCCTATCCTTATGTGGATGGGGGAGGCCTCAAGCTCCTCCCACTTCTCCTTGGCCTTGGCGTAAAGCTGCTCCCCTCTCTCTCCCATCTCCATATCCCCCAGGACCTATGGAAAGGCTTTAAACTAAACTTAAGAGGAGGGAGGCTCCAGTCCCACCAGGACCTCCTCCACCCGCCGTGGCGTCATCTTTGCGTAGATCTTATCGTTGATCACCACCACCGGCGCCTTCGTGCAGCAACCTATGCAACCCACCCTTTCCAGCGAGTACTTCCTGTCAGGCGTTATCCCTCCTACCCTGACATCGAGCTCCCTCTCGAAGGCATCGAGGACCAGCTGCCCCCCCATGGCGTGGCAGGCAGTGCCCATGCAGACCACAATGTGATACTTCCCGAGGGGGACGAAGCGGAACTGGTTATAGAAGGTGGCCACCCCGTAGACCTCGGCCTCCGAGATCCCCAGATGATGGGCCACCTCCCTCATGGCCTCCTCGGAGAGGTAACCGATCTTCCCCTGGATCCCCTGCAGGATGCGAATCAGATATCGGCGCTCGGCAGGAAAGGAGGCCAGGACCTCCTTTATGGACTCAAGTTCCTCTACCTCCTCCATCTCAGGCCTTCTGTACCAGTTCGGGCAGGAAGGAGGAAAGTCCGGTCGCGTCCCGCGGTCCCACGATCACCTTCCAGCCCGGAAGTTCATCCTCCAGCTCTCCCATGATCCTGGCCACAAGCCCGGGGATGACCACTATCCTCTTTTTCACCTTCTGTTCGATGCCGCTCTTCTTGATGAACTCCCCTATCGCCTCCCCGCCGAACTTCCCTGTGGACCAAGCAGCAAGGACACAGAGCCCCTCGGTGTCGGGCACCGCCAGGAAGGCGGGGATCTTGGTCGCCTCGGTCTCCGAGGCCACGGCGAAGTAGGTGAGGGCGAAGTTGGTGGTCACCAGGACAGGGGCGTTCTCGTCAGGTCCGTTGATCTCGTAAATCTTTGCCTCCACCGTCATCGGCACCCGCGGATCGGAGTAGATATTCATCCGCTGGGTAAGCAGGGGATAGAGGTACTCTTCCTTGAAATCCGAAAGGACGATGATCCCGGCGTAGCGGTTGAGGAATGCTGCCGCTATCGTCACCTCCCTCTTCAGGTCATCGGCCATGAAACACGGGAAGGCGATAGTAGGGTAGCCCAGAGGCTTGAACTCCTGTTTCAAGGCTGCCCGCCGGATCAGGATCTGATCCCGGATCGCCTCCCAGAGCTTGCGGGTGCCGCTATCAAGGACCAGGTCCTGGACCCCTTCTTCCTTGAGCCGTTCCGTCAGGGGCACAAGTTCCTCCACCGATGAAGCCTTAACCGCCACAGGGATCCCGGCCTCCTTCAACTTCGGCAAAAGGGCATCGATGTTCTCCTTCGTCACTGCATAAAGGAGGGGACGTCGATCCGCCCCGCAGGCCTCAAGTCCCTGAAGGAGGACCTCCGGGTCTTCGGCCATCAGGATGATGGGCACCGTGACCATCCCGGCCACCCGCTCTACCAGGGAGGCAAAATTCCCCCCGTCCTGGGCTTCGCTCATAAGGGCCACCATGTCGGGGCGGAGGGTCCTCCCTATCCTGATGAAGGACATCTCCTCGGCGGCCTTGGCCTTCCTCTCCACCTCCCCATCCTCTTCCGTGTCCTTAATCAGGATGGCGAATCCGGGCTGATGGAAGAAGGTCTTCTCATGACGGTAAACCACCTCCTCCTCCCCGATGAGCAGGGCCCTATCGCCCGTGCCGATGGTGACCGGCCTTATGGGAGGAGCAAGCATGTCCCTTATCTTCTCCTTCACCTCCTCGGAGAGGTAGGGGCAGGCGTCGACATCAACCCCTCCGGTGGCCAGCTTCATCGCAAAGGCGAAGCAGGTGGGAAACCCGCACTCCTTGCAACCCGTCCTTTTGGGCATCAATTTAACGAGATCGGTCCCCTTTACGGCCATCTCATCCCTCCTTTACTGCCCTTCTTCGTCCTTTGCCCTGAGCTCCTCAAGCTCCTGCTGGGCCTCACCGGTGATCCAGGGATGGCCCTTCTCTTGGAGCCATTCGGCGAGCTCGTTGGGGTCGGTGGTATCCTCCTCTGTGGCTATCTTGTCGTAAAGGTCCTCAGGGATGGCGTCCTTGTACCTCTCCTTTACCTCTTTTGGCATCCATACCACCCGCTTCATCCCACCGTCGTACTGGAAGAACTTGGGCGAGCGCATGTACTCCAGGGCCATCCCGCACATCCCCTCCACCTGCCTTCCACCGCTCGCCTCACCGGCCATGGTGGAGAAGGGGATCCCGAGGGGAGTATTTCCCTTGTAATCCCGGTGAACTATCCCGAAGGCGTCCACCTCAGGGATGTAGAAGAAAAGGGCCTGGAAGCAGCCGCATGAGGTGTGGGGGTACTCGATGGCGCTGTGGACCCATACCCGCTCCACCGTCCCCAGGGACCTTTCCCTTATCGTCTCGTTGGCCCCGCTGTACTCCCCGCGGAAGCTGCTCAAGCACTCACCCTTGGGAACCTTGAAGATGGGGCCTTCGGGATCCATCTTCGAGGCTGCCCGGCCGTCGAACCAGTTGATCGCCCCGCAGTTGGCGATCCTCTCAGGGGTAATGATGCAGCAGTGGGTGGGGGCAAAGCTCTGACAGAGCACGCAGCCGTAAAACTCATCCACGTCCTCCTCCTTCAGCCCCCTGGCCCTGGCCCGGCGCTCCTCATAGATCTTGCGGGCGAATTCCACTTTCTCTTTCACCTTCTCCGGCTCGGTGTAGAAGGTCACCTGCATCTTCTCGATCAGCAAGATGTCGTTGGTGTACTCGAAGATGAGGATCTGACCAATCTCCTTGAGGGAGGTGAGTCCCTTCTGATAAGAGTCCTTGCTCAAACGGATCCAGATCTCGTCCTGCTGGTTCATGTGATAGAAGCCCTCGATGTAGTTGCAGAAGTCGTGAAGCCTCCTCTCGATGACCGGCTCCATGTCCTTCTCCAGCTCCGCCCCGGCGACAAAGATCTCGATAAAGAGAGGATAGCTCCCGCCTTCCTCCATCTCGCTTATGTCCGGACCGATCACCTCCACCTTTCCATCTTCCACCTCGTCGAGCCCCTTCATAAGGACCAGCTCTGCCTTGTACTCCACCTTGGGACCCCCGAACTCCACATAGAGGTCCTCCTTTCTTACCCTTTCTCCTTCGTATTGAGGTCCTATATCTACGTGGAACTCCATCTTCTTCCCTCCCTAAGGTTTTATTGAGCTTTCCTTAACTCCTGAACGAGGCCCTCAAGCAAGGCCTTCCACTCCTCGTCCTTCCTGAAGTTCGGAAGCGAAAAGGTGGCATTTGGATAGTAGTACTTGCAGAGGGTCAGGGTGTTGAGATGGGGAGCGAAGTGCTTGAGTGTAGAGAGGCCCTGATTGCCTATGTCAGTTCTGAAACCGCCGAAGATTACCAGGTCGTGACATCCCTGACCCCTGACTCCCTTCCACTCCGGATCCTTCAGGTGGTTGATGATTTCCATGATGTCGTAGGTGCTCTCGGCAGTCGCCTCCAGTTCCTCTACCCTGCGCTTGGTATGGGCCGTAGCGCAGATGGGGATGTCAGCTGCCCTGGCGATCTCCACCAGATACTCGATGAAGGACTTCCCCTCTATTTGGGTTGTGAGGGCCCTGGGTCCGACGACCATAAGAGGCCTCTTTGCCCTCTTTATTATCTTCGCCAGGGGCTTCGGGTCCTTCATCTCCGCCGCTCCCTTAAACCCGGTGAGGACATTTACGTGATGATAGGGAAGTGCCATCTTTCCCCCTCCTTTCTCACCTGATCACCGCATCTACCGGGACCTTGGTGGGATAGGTCCCGATGAGGGTGGGCAGGCTCAAAGTCGGTTTTCTCTGCCAACCCTTCTCCTTCAAGAAGGCCATAACCTCTCTTCTGAAGAACATGGGGATATCTCGCTCGGTCCGCACAAACAGGTGCAGGTCATCAGGCAATCCCCCTATGAGCTTCTTGTGAAGGTCTATATAGTGGTTCAGCTTTATCTGACGCCCCTGGGGGGTGTCGTTTTTGCGGATGCAGAGCTTCGCTATCGTTACCATCGCCCTCTCCTTCGACTCGACCACTATCGCCAGATGCTCAGGGGATGGCTCCTTGGTATCTACCAGGGTCTTGGTCCTTCCGTCCATCACCGTCCAGTCGTCTTCCTCTTTGCGACTTAAGTATTGTCTGCGATACTTGGAGGAATGGGGACCCAGCACTACAGGGACCCCCAGGCGGTTGAAGCCCGTGCCGATGGAGGCCGCCTTCTGGCTCATGGCACCCCAGGCCACCCCACAGGCCCCGACGCGGTTGAGCACATAGTCGGCGATCACCTCGTAATTGGCCCTCAGGGGCAGGTTGGCGAAGATGTTGGCGATCTTCATAGCCGCTCCGGAAATATGAGCGTTAGAAACGCAGGAGCCGATGTTCACCACCCCTCCAGCGTCAAAGTCGGGCGGGAACTTCTCGTAGACGGTCAATCCTTCCTTGTCCTTCCTCATCCCTGCCACCATGGCCGAGCAGCCGGTAAGGACCACGATGTACTTCCTGCGGGCAAACTCCTCCACCATCTCGGCCACCTCATCTATCTCTTCCGGGAAGTTGGAGCAGCCCACAAAAGCGATCACCCCGGGGATCGTCCCAAGCACGATGGGAGCCCCTACCTTCCTAATCTCGGTGTCCATTACCGGCCCTCTGCCAGCCCTGCACTTCCAGGTCTCCCAGCTGGCCACCGACTGGAAGAGCTTCTGAATGGGGACGCCCTGCGGGCAGACCTCCTCGCACTTGCCGCAGCCGATGCAGCGCTCAAAGCACCGCTTGAGCTCTTCGAAGTCGCCCTCGGCCATCTTTTGTACGGCCGAGGTGAGGGGCAGCAGGTTGGGGCATACCCGCTCACAGTTCGTGCAGGCCTTGCAGGCCTTGGCCAGCTCCTGGGCCCGCTCCTTGCTCAAAGGCTCCTTCTTCTCCTTCCTCTTTGGGGCAAGCTCCAGGGCGGCCTTCACCGCCACCTCAGCCGCCTTGGCGTGGTCGAGGATGAGGAAATGTTTCCCCTGCTCGACCATCTCCTTTACCACCTCATCGGTCGGCCGTTCGCTCGCCTCCTCAAGGCCCCGGCAGGCCTTGTCCGAAGAGGCGATCACCACCGAGCCGACCTTGCTCGCCTCGATGGTCAGATCGGTCCGGATACACTGCTCGTCGGCCACAATGACATCGGCTATTCCCGTCTTGATGAAGAAGAGCTGCCTCGACAACGGCCCAATGATCTTGGCCTTGTCGCTGTAGCGGGTGGTCTCCAGGGCCGTGCAGCAGATTCCACATACCTCGACCTTATCCTCCAGCCCTTCCTTCCTCAAATAGTCTATCACCTCAGTGGAGCAGGCAGGGTTATGACCCACCACCAGGATCACCGGCTTGGACTTGTCCACCGCTCCCCAGCCCAGTTCCACGATGGGGGTGTCGGCCACCGAGCTCGGGAACTTGAACCCCACGATCTGGGCCACATCGGCCGCTTCCATGCAGACGTGATCGAGCATAGAGATGTGGAGGGCCTTCGACTCGTAATCGACCGGATCACCCTCCTGACCCGTATGGGTGGAGGAAAGCACGTGCACAAGCTCCGTGGAGGCGTACTCCACCGCCTTCTTCAGGTCACCCAGGGTCTTGGGCTTGAGTCCCAAGACCAGCCTGATATTGGGACACTCCACGTTCACCTGATCCCCTAAGTCTATGGGGTAATCCTCCCCATATTTCTCGATCAGGTACTCGATGATATGGGCTGCATGTCCCGCATGGGCGGCCATCCCCATACAGCAGGCGATGGTAACCATACGCCCTTGTTGCGACGCTATGTCCAAACCGCATGCCCCGCGATTGGTGCCGGTGAGATCGCACTTGCCGTAAGTACAGAGGCAGCACAGATCGCAGAAAGGGGCATAGAAGGGCTTGTAGTTCTTCAGCAACCTCCTGTCCCAGTTCCTCAAGTCGGGCACGTGGGGCATGGGAGTGTGACCTATCGGCTCCCAGTCCTCCTCGGCCCTTATGATCTTTTCTATCTCCTCCCTTCTCCTCTTTCCTTCCATCTCTCCCTCCTTCCAAAGGTTGATCAGGCCTCGGCGATCATCTCCTTGATGATCTTGTAGACCTCGGGGTGCCTCATCACCAAGAGGTTCGCCCCTGCCTCAAGATAGGTGATGGCCGTGATCAGCTCCCAGTATACCCCCATCTCCTCGTTCTCTTTGGGTTCCTTCTGCTTCCAGACCTCGAAGGAGAAGTTGGCGATGAGGGGCATCTGCATCGTCTGATCGTTGAAGATCACCCCCACGTGCTTCGTCCTCTCGAAGATGGAAAACCCGTACTCCAGCCCGTAGCCCAGGGCAGGGGCCAGGGGATCGAGGACGATCCTTTCCGGAGGAAGGACCCTCATCAGCTTCACGTCCAGTTCCTTCTGGAGGTTGATGTCTATGGGGGCCTGGGCCACGACGCAGTGACCGTGTTCCTTCGCCGCATTGGCTATCGGCTCGTAGTTCTCCTTGAGGACGGGCCCCAGCAGGAGGTTTTCTCCGCTTAAGGCCTCGGCCACCTTGGTGAGGATTAAGGGGTCCTTCTCCTCGTTTGCGGTGCCGAAGACTATAAGCGGCACACCACAGGCCTCGTAGACCTTCTTGGCCGTCTCCGCTGCCGCCTCAGGGGAGGTATCGTCCTCGTTGGGGTCGGTGCTTATCAGGTAGAGGAAGATCGCCTCCGCCCCCAGGGCCTCCACACACCTCTTGGCCCACGCGGCCGGGTCCCCCACCACGTCCTTTACCGGCTCCAGACAGCCCGGGGCCCACCCGTAGGGTTCCTTGTCCCAAACCTCCAGGGCGATCTTCGGGGGGTTGGGGAAATCCCCCTGATCGAAGGTCTGGTTGAAGGCGAGCACGTTCTCGCCCCCGATCTTTATCGCCCGATCGCCCTTCCCTATCGTCACCTCCACTACCTTGGCCTTATAGGTCTCAAAAGGCGCCCTGTACTCTGCCATCCTCCACCTCCTTAAAGTTCCAGCCAGGTGTGAGAGTAGAGGCTCTCTCCCATCAGGACCTTGGCCGTCTTCACGTAATCCCTCTCCTTGGGCGGGAGGGAATCCACATCTATATCCTCCCCGTCCATCACCTTATGGATCAGCTCCACGATCCCGGGGAGTCTTCCCTTCATCAGGTCCATCAGTTCCTGATCGAAGGCATCGGCGATGGCCGAATAGAGGCCGCACTTCTGGAGCATCACTAAGTATGTCCTGTTGAGGATCCCCCGGAGTTCCTTGGGGGTGCCGTTGGAGACGTTGGAGAGCCCCACCGTGGACTTCACCCCGGGCAGGAGGTCCTGGAGCATCTTGGTGAACTCCATCGCCTCCATCACCGCCTTCTGGTCCACGCTCACAGGCATGATGATCGGGTCCACCCAGATCCTCTCGTTCTCGATTCCCAGGTCGTTGGCGTAGGCCACCGTATCCATGATGCTCTCGGCCCTCGCCTCGGCATCGGCCGGGATCCCCTGATCGTTAAGCACCGAGATGATCACGTCGCACTTGTACTTGGTGGCCAGGGGGAGCATCTGCTCCTTGGAGTCGGTGCGGCCGGAGGCGGAGTTGATCAAGGGGGGCCACTTGGCCACCTTCAGCCCCGCTTCCACCGCCTGGGGATTGGTGCTATCAAGGGAGAGGGGCAGATCCACCACCTCCTGAACCGTCTCCACCAGCCAGGCCATGATATCCGGGTTCTTCTTGGCTGGACCGATGTTCAGGTCAATATAATCCACACCCGCTTCCGCCTGGGCCTTGGCCATCTCCTGAATCACCTTGGCGTCTTTATTGCTCAATGCCTCTGAGACCTTTTTGGAAAGGATATGGATGTTCTCCCCTATTATGACCATCCTTACCTCCTTTACTGGATTTTTCCCATGATCTCCTTGACGGCCTGAACCGCCTTGCTCTCGTCGGGAAGCTCGAGGAGAGATCGCCGCTCGATGTCGAACTCCATCACCTCCTCGTCCTCGGGGACCGTACCGAGGAACTCAAGCCCTCCCCGCTGGACCTCCTCGACGAGCTTCGGGGCCACCTTTCCCCCAGGGACCCTGTTCACTATAAGCCCCATCCGCCCGATCTCCAGATCGAGCTCCCGGGCCAAAGAGGCGATCCTGGTGGCGCTCTGGATCCCCTTCATCGAGTGATCGGAGATCACCAGGAAGGCATCCGCCTCCCTGGTGGTGCGCCGGCTCAGGTGCTCCATCCCCGCGGCGTTGTCCATCACCACATAGGGATAATTTTTGAAGACGGTATCCATGATCTTCCTGAGGACACTGTTCACATAGCAGTAACACCCCGGCCCCTCTCCCCTTCCCATCACCAGGAGGTCGAACCCCTTCTCTTCCAGCATCACCTCGGCGATCTTCGCCTCGAGCCAGTCGTCCTTGGAGAAACCAGGGGGGAAATCGGAGATCCTCCTCTGAAGCTCTTCGACCATCTCGCCCACCGTCTTGCCGTCTTCCAAGCCCAGGGCCTCAGAGAGGTTACCGTCCGCATCGGCGTCTATCACCAGCACGGGCTTCTTTCCCTCTTTTAATAGCTCCCTCAGTATCAAGGCCGAGATAGTCGTCTTCCCCGTCCCCCCCTTTCCTGATACCGCTATCACATAAGGCATCTAAGAGATCCCTGCAGCCAGTTTTGCCGCCTTCACCGTGTTGTACATCAACATGGTGATGGTCATGGGCCCCACCCCCCCTGGCACAGGGGTGATCATGGAGGCCTTCTCCTTGACCGCATCGAAGTCCACATCGCCGCAGAGGATCGCCTTCCCCTCAGGGGTCTTCCCTATCCGGTTCACCCCTACGTCTATCACCACCGCCCCTTCCTTCACCATGTCGGCCGTTATCGCCTTGGGCCTGCCGGCGGCGACGATCAGGATGTCGGCCCTTCTGGTGTGAAAGGCGATGTCCTTAGTCCTGGTGTGGCAGACGGTCACCGTGGCGTTGGCATTGGGCATCTTCTGCATCAGGATGGCGGCGATGGGCTTGCCCACGATGTTGCTCCTGCCCACCACCACTACCTCTGCCCCCTCTATCTGCACCCCGGAGCGGATCAGAAGCTGCCAGATCCCATGGGGGGTACAGGGCAGAAAGTCGGGCTCTCCTATGAGCAGCTTCCCCACGTTGACCGGGTGGAAAGCATCCACGTCCTTCTTCGGGTCTATGGCATAGAGGACCTTGGTCTCATCGATGTGTTTCGGCAAGGGAAGCTGAACCAATATGCCGTGGATCTTCGGGTCCTTGTTGTACTTGTCTATCAGGCCAAGGAGGGTTTCCTCCGAAATGTCGGCCGGCTGATTGTCCTGCACGGAATAGAAACCGAGCTCATGGGCGGTCCTCTGCTTGGCGGTCACATAGCTGACCGATGCCGGGTCCTCCCCCACCAGGATGGTCACCAGCCCAGGGGTAACGCCGTGCTTGGACTTCATCTCCTCCACTTCCCGCTTCAACTCCTCCCTTATCTCCTTGGCTACCTCCGTCCCCTTTATTATTTTTGCTGCCATCCTTTCCCTCCCTTTTAATTGGTTTCAAACCATTACTTTTATCATCCTCAGCAAAAAGTACTCCCTTTCACAAGGTGTGAATTTAGGATATTTCCCGCCGTTTGTCAAGCCTCTCTACTGTTCAAAGGGTGCATGGGTATAAACATAGGTACCACCCCTTAAGAGGTGGGGCAGGTGCAGGTATAGAAAGGGCAGAGGCTGCCCACCTCATCCTTGAGGTCTTTCGCAAGG
>CAYRAR010000033.1:0-2735 GCA_964422255.1 uncultured Thermodesulfobacteriota bacterium
AGATCGGGAATGCAGCAGGTATCAAGATCCGCTTCGATGGCCAAGACCTCGGTCCCCTGGGTGAGCCAGGGGAGGTGGTGAAGCTCGTCCTCCCTCCCCCTTAGAGGTCGGTCACTGGTGGATGTGAAGGGGGAGGATCTTGTCGCCCTCTCCGATCTCTACTTCCCTGCTGCCACAGACGGCGCAGTTTACCATAGAGAAGGCGAGATCCCCCTCCATCAGATCGATCTCCTCCAACTCCTGGAGCCCCTCGTCATCGGGTTCTCCCAAGATAGCGATCACCTCTTCGTTTTCGTCCAGCTCCACCTCGAGCACCTTCTGGATAGAGCACCAGACGTTAAAACGGGTGGTGTTGCCACAGCGCAGGCACCTGGCCATCTCGAGCCTCCTCTTTTTGTGGCAAGCCCCTTTTATCACGTCAGCCTCCAAATATCAAGCAGATCTGGAGGAGAGACGAAGTTGTGTCCGTGCGGAAAATCTGTTTTAATGGCTTCGACAAAAAGGTGATGCCCCCATGTTTCTCGAGAGGCTCGACATCTTTTTGCTCCATTTGCTCAACGTCAAGATAGCCACCCCCTTCCTCGACAGGCTCATGCCCGCCCTCTCTGACTTCGATAGGTGGAAGCCCTTCATCGTGTTGCTCGTCATCTTTCTTCTACTTAAGGAAGGGAAAAGGGGGGTGGTGATCGTCCTCGGTGTGAGCCTGACCCTCCTCGTAAGCGAGGCCATGAGCACGATGGTGGTCAAGCATCTGGTGGGGAGGATAAGACCATGTCACCTCTACACATGGGTTAAGGTGATGGGCTACTGTCCCCGCTCTCCCTCCTTTCCCTCCTCTCACGCCACTAACATCTTCGCTGCCGTCACCTTCTTCGTCCTCCTTTACCGGAGATGGTGTTACCCCCTTTTTATCTTGGCCGCCTCGGTGGGTTTGTCTCGCATATATTTAGGGGTCCATTACCCCTTTGATGTGCTTGCCGGTGCCCTCCTGGGGGTGGGATGTGCTCTGGTGGTCCTCTCCCTGGTGAAGGCTTCCTCTGCCAAATTGGGAGAAGATTGGTCCCTTCTGCCAGCAGGAGGTGGGCAAAAGGATGCTTCCGAGAGAGGTCTTGAGGGAGATAAGGAAGATAGTGGGGGCTGAAAGGGTCCTTGAAGGGGAGGAAGATCGGGCCTGTTACAGGTTCGATGCCCACGAGGACGGACCCGTGCCTGAGCTTGTCGTCTTTCCGGACAGCGCCGAAGAGGTCTCGGAGATCGTACGCCTCGCCAATCGCTGGCGTTTCTCCCTCATTCCCCGGGGGGCGGGTACGGGGATGACGGGAGGATCGGTTCCTGTCTCCAGCAGCGTGGTACTGGCCTTCACCAAGATGAACAGGATAAAGGAAATAAACGAGAGGGATCTTTATGCCATTGTTGAACCCGGGGTGATCAATTACGAGTTTCAGAAGGAGGTGGAGAAGGTCGGCCTTTTCTTTCCCCCTGATCCGGCGAGCTACATGTACTCCACCATAGGTGGGAACGTGGCCGAGTGTGCGGGTGGCCCCCGGGCCCTAAAATACGGGACCATGAGAGATTATGTCCTGGGGCTCGAGGTGGTCTTGCCCACCGGCGAGGTGATACGCACGGGGACCAAGACCGTGAAGGGGGTGGTGGGTTATGACCTCACCCGGCTCTTTGTGGGTTCAGAGGGGACCCTGGGGGTGATAACCGAGGTTACCTTGAGGCTTCTTCCCCTCCCGGAGGCGAAGGGTAGCCTTCTGGCCATCTTTCCCAAGATGGAAGAGGCCGCAGGGGCGGTCTCCGCGATCCTCAGGGCGGGCATCATCCCGAGCGCCATGGAATTCATGGACAAGCTCTCCATCTATTGTGCCAAGACCTTTCTCGGGGCGGAGCTGCCCGAGGTGGAAGGCCTCCTTTTGATAGAGGTGGACGGCCCTGCCCCCTCCATCGCCTACCAGGCAGAGCGGGTGAGGGATGTCTGCTGGAGGGAGGGGGCTACAGAGGTCCAGGTTGCCGCCTCCCCGGAGGAGGCGGATTCCCTCTGGGCCATCCGCCGCTGCCTCTCCCAGGCCTCCTATGCCCTGGGCCCAGTGAAGGTCAATGAGGACGTGGTCGTCCTCCCCTCCAAGATACCCGACCTGATAAAGGGGACCCAGGAGATAGGCCGTTCCTTGAACCTCCCCATTTTGTGTTTTGGCCACGCCGGGGACGGGAACATTCACGTGAACGTCATGATCCAGGATGACCCCGAGGAGCGAAGGAGGGCCCAGGAGGCGGTTGAGAGGATCTTCAACCTCGCCCTCTCCCTGGGAGGTACCCTATCGGGGGAGCACGGCATAGGGATGACCAAGGCCCCCTATCTGGGGCTTGAGCTTTCCCCTGCCACCATTGAGCTCATGAGGCGCATAAAGAAGGCGCTTGACCCACAGGGGATCCTCAATCCGGGGAAGATCTTTCCGGAGGAAGGGTCAGATGGTTAGGGTGCTTGTGACCGGAGGGGCGGGATATATTGGTTCTCATGTCGTGAAGGCCCTGGGGGAGAAGGGATTTGAGGTGCTCACCTATGATAACCTCTCCACCGGCCATCGCTCCTCAGTCCTTTACGGGAAGCTGGTGGTGGGGGATCTGAAGGAGAGGGGGAAGGTGCAGGAGGTATTCGCCGAGTACAGACCCGAGGTGGTGATGCACTTCGCCGCCCACATTGTGGTTCCCGAGTCGGTGAAGGACCCCCTGAA
>CAYRAR010000033.1:2745-16102 GCA_964422255.1 uncultured Thermodesulfobacteriota bacterium
TTATCTCAACAATACCGCCAATGCGATGGGTTTGATAGAGGCCTGCTTGAAGTTCGAGGTGAAGGGTTTCGTCTTCTCTTCCACGGCCGCCGTTTACGGCATACCCGAGGAGATCCCTGTAAAGGAGGAGGCTCCCCTCAGGCCCATTAACCCCTATGGCAGTTCCAAGGTGATGGTAGAGCAAGTCCTGGCCGATGCCTCCCGTGCCTACGGCTTCCGATACGTTTCCCTCAGGTACTTCAACGTGGCAGGAGCCGATTCCCAGGCAAGGATCGGCCAGCTTTCCCCTGAACCTACCCATCTCATCACCCGCGCCCTGAAGGCGGCCTCCGGAGAGCTGCCCTATCTGGAAATCTACGGGACCGACTACCCCACCCCTGACGGAACATGTATAAGGGACTACATCCATGTGGACGACCTCGCTGACGCCCATCTTCTGGCCATGGATCATCTCCTCTCTCGGGGGGAGAGTCGGGTGTATAACTGCGGGTATGGACACGGCTTCTCCGTAAAGGAGGTAGTGAGGGAGGCGAAGCGGGTGACGGGGATAGATTTTCCTGTGGTCGAGGGGAAGAGGCGTGAAGGGGACCCCCCGATTTTGGTCGCCGATCCCTCGAAGATCAAGGAAGAGCTCGGATGGTCTCCCAGATATGACGATCTCTCCTACATCATCAAGACAGCATGGGAGTGGGAGAAGAGGGTAAGGGAGATGATGGGAAGAGTTCGGTTGAAGGGGAGGGAAAGATGATGCTGATACTGTTTTGTGTCTTCTTCTCGGTGGTAGGGCAGCTCCTCCTCAAGAGGGGAATGATGGAGGTGGGGAGGTTTGAAGGGAGGGCGATCCTCCCTTACTTCGCTTCGGCCTTCACCAATCCTTCGATCCTTTCAGCCCTCTTCCTCTATCTGATAAGCCTTGGTCTCTGGCTCATCGTCCTCTCCCGACAGCGGCTTGGCTTCGCCTATCTGGTCTTCGGGCTCACCTATGTCTTTATTCCCTTGGCCTCCTGGAAGTTCTTCGGGGAAAGGCTGACGTGGGCTCAAATAGTGGGGATGATCCTGATCGCTACGGGAGTGGCGATCGTAGGAGCTGGTCGCTGAAGCCGTACAAAAAACTGGTGGAGCTGAGGGGAGTCGAACCCCTGACCTCGTGAATGCCATTCACGCGCTCTCCCAACTGAGCTACAGCCCCCACCTTCTGGAATTTTAAGTTCAATCCGGCGGTTATGTCAACCCCTGTCATTTTGTCCATCCCTCGGCGCCTTTAACATCCGGCCCCTTTTTGCTATATTTTGTTAAAAAGTGCTCACAGGAGAGGAGGAGATGGCAGGCCATTCCAAGTGGGCACAGATCAAGAGGAAGAAGGCGGCCACCGATGCCAAAAGGGGCAAGATCTTCACCAAGCTGATCCGGGAGATCACCGTGGCGGCCCGGCTCGGGGGAGGCAATCCCGAGAACAACCCAAGGCTGAGGGCCGCCATCGCTGCAGCCCGCGCCGAGAACATGCCGAAGGAGAACATCGAGAGGGCGATAAAGCGAGGCACGGGAGAGCTTGACGGCGGGGTAAACTATGAAGAGATAACCTATGAGGGCTATGGCCCTGGTGGGGTGGCTGTGCTCATCGAGGCGATGACCGACAACAGAAATCGGACCATCGCCGAGATCCGCAGGATCTTCTCCCGCTGTAACGGCAACCTGGGGGAGAGTGGATGCGTCTCCTGGATGTTCGAGAAGAAGGGCCTTATCGTGGTGGATAAGGATAAGGTGGATGAGGACACCCTCATGGAGGTGGCCCTCGAGGCAGGGGCCGAGGACATAAAGGAGGGGGAGAGGGAGTACGAGGTGATTACCTCCCCTAAAGATCTGGAGGGGGTGAAAAAGGCCTTGGCCGATCACGGGATCGAGTATCAGATGGCCGAGGTCACCATGTATCCCCAGACGGTGGTCAAGCTGGAGGGGAAAGAGGCAGAGCAGATGCTGAGGCTGATGGAGATGCTCGAGGACAACGACGACGTGCAGAGGGTCTACGCCAACTTCGACATCCCCGAGAAGGCGATGGAGCAACTGAGCGCATGATCGTCCTCGGCCTTGACCCCGGAAGCCGAAGGACAGGCTATGGCCTGGTGGAGGAAGAAGGGAGGGAGCTGAGCTATCTCGATGACGGGGTCATCCTCCTGGGAGGGGAACTCACCAGGAGGCTTGCCTCCCTTTACGATGAACTCACAGAGATAATCGCCCGTTTCACCCCCGAGATCATAGCAGTAGAGACCCCCTTCGTGGCCAAGAACGCTTCAAGTGCCCTCAAGCTGGGGCAGGTCCAGGGAGTGATCGCCCTGGTGGCGGCCCAGAAGGGACTCTCCCTTTACGATTACACCCCCATGGAGGTTAAGGCGGCCCTTACGGGTTACGGCCGAGCGACCAAGGATCAGGTTCAGGGGATGGTGAAGAGGGTCCTCGGGCTCGATCATCGCCTTGAACTGGATGCCTCCGATGCCCTGGCGGTGGCCATCTGCCACATCCATTCCGTCCGGATGAAAGATGATCTCGCAGCTCAGAGGTAAGCTGGTTGCCAAGAGCCCAGGGGAGGTGGTTGTCGAGGTGAACGGGGTAGGTTATGGGCTTCAGGTACCCCTTTCTACCTTCTACGACCTCCCCGATGTGGGGGAGGAGGTGAAGCTCCTGGTCCACACCCAGCTCAAGGATGAGAGCCTCTGCCTTTTCGGCTTCCTCACCCAGAGGGAGAAGGAGCTCTTCCGGTTGATGATAGGGGTGAGCGGCATCGGTCCCCGCCTGGCCTTAACGGTCCTCTCGGGCATCTCGGCGGAGGAGCTGGAGCGGGCCCTCCTCGAAGGGGACGTGCTCAGCCTCTCCAGCATACCCGGGATAGGGAGGAAGACGGCCGAGAGGATGGTGGTCGAGTTGAAGGACAAGGTGGCGGAGATGCCAAAGGGGAGGGTGCCTTTCGAGGGAGGTGAGATGATGAGGGATGCTCTTTCTGCACTCATGAACCTTGGTTACAACAGGTCGGTCGCTGAGAGGGCCTTAAGGCAGGCTAAAAGGGAGAAGGGCGTCTCCTCTCTTGAAGAGCTCCTTAAAGAATCCCTCCGCATATTGTCCAAGACATGAGTTTGAGCCCCTCATTTGAAGGGGAGGGGCTTATGTGATAAGCTAAACCTCTTGAGATGAAGGAGATAAGGAAAGTAGGCGTCTTCGTCAAGAGGAAGAGGCCACAGGCGATAAGGGTGATAAGGGAGATGGGGGAGTGGCTGAGGGAGCGGGGGGTGGGGTGTACTGCGGAGGCGGAGATCGCCAAAGAGGTTGGCTGGTCGTGTGTGCCTACCGAGGAGATGATCCAGGACGTGGACATGGTGGTGGTTTTGGGGGGGGATGGGACGATTCTCGCTGCAGCTCGTGCCCTAAGGGACCGCCCGGTCCCCATCCTCGGGGTGAACCTGGGGGGACTGGGCTTCTTGACGGAGATCGCCCTGGAGGAGCTCTACCCCGCCTTGGAAGCGATCCTCCGGGGGGACTATGAGATAAACGAGAGGATGCTCCTCGACATAGAGTTTCATAAGGCAGATGGAGAGGAGAACTTCACCGTCCTCAACGATGTAGTGATAAATAAGGGTGCCCTCTCGCGACTGATCGCCATAGAGACCCAGGTCAACGGAGAACACCTCACCACCTTCCGGGCCGATGGGCTCATAATCTCCACCCCCACGGGCTCCACCGCCTATAACCTCTCCGCCGGTGGTCCCATCGTCTATCCCTCCCTTCACTCCATCATCATCACCCCCATCTGCCCCCACACCCTCACCAACCGGCCCATCATCGTCCCGGAGGATGCGGTGGTCTCTGCCACTCTCCTCTCCGAGAGGGAGGAAGTATACCTCACCCTGGATGGACAGGTGGGGCTGCCCATGAGGGCGGGCGACAGGGTAAGGGTAAAGAGGTCTCCCAAAACCGTGGCCCTCATCAGATCCCCTTTCCGGAGCTACTTTGAGGTCCTCAGAACCAAGCTCGGCTGGGGCGGCGACCTCATAGGCAAAGAGAAGGGGGGTGAGGGGGAAGTTGCTCGCTGAACTCCACATCAAGAACCTGGCGATAATAGACGAGCTTCGTATCTCCTTCTCCCCGGGACTTAACATCCTCACCGGGGAGACAGGGGTGGGGAAGTCGATAATCGTGAACGCCATCCAGCTGCTTTTGGGAGGACGCCCCCAGCAGGAGATGGTCCGCTCGGGGGAGGAGGAGGGGATGGTGGAAGCCCTCTTCGACCTGGCGGCCTCACCCGCCCTCTCCGAGGGCTTGAGGGGAAAAGGGATAGAGGGAGAGGAGCTGGTGCTGAAGAGGCTCATCACCTCCCGGGGCAAAAGCCGCGCCTACATCAACGGTGAGCTGGCGACCATCCAGATGCTCTCCTCGGTGGCCGAGGAGGTGATAAGCATTTACGGACAGCACCATGCCCAGATCCTGCGCCGTCCGGAAAGGCACCTCGATCTGCTCGATGAGTTCGGAGGACTCCTCCCCTTGCGGGAGGAATATCAGCGGACCTTGAGGGAGCTCAGAGAGGTATCGGCGAGGATAAGGGAAATAGAGGCGGATAGGGAGCGCAGGGAAAGGGAGAGGGAGCTTTTCGTCTTCCAGCTGAAGGAGCTTAAGGCAGCGCATCTCAAGGAGGGGGAAGAGGAGGAGCTTAGGGAGAAGAGGTCGGTCCTCAGAAACCTGCAGAGGATCATGGAGGGGGCTCGGAGGGCAGAGGAAGGACTTTACTCAGGGGAGGGATCAGCGGCGGAGCGGCTCACTGAGGTGGCAGAGGAAATGGGGAGGCTTTCAGAACTTGATCCGTCCCTTTCCCCTCTTAAGGGGTCGGTCGAGGGGGCACTCCTTGAGGTGGAGGAGGCGGCCAGGGAGCTGAGGAGGTATCTGGAGGGGCTCGATCACGATCCATCGGCCCTCGAGGAGGTGGAAGGGAGGCTTGATGAACTGGGCAGGCTGAAGAAGAAGTACCGTGTCCAGACGGTCGGGGAGCTCATCGCCTACAGGGACAGGATAGAGAGGGAGCTGGAGGGGTCTCTGGGGAGCGAAGAGGAGCTTTCCTCCTTGAGGAAACGAAAGGAGGAGCTTGAGGGGAGGCTCAGAGGGATAGCCGAGGAACTATCCCTTCGCCGGAGGGAGACGGCGGATAGGCTCAGGGAGGAGATGGAAAGGGAGCTTTCCACCCTGGGGATGTCCAAGAGCCGCTTCCTCGTCCTCTTCCAGGAGGTCTCCCCTACGGAGGATATCCCCTTCGGGGCGAGGGGGGCAGAGGAAGGGGAGTTCCTGCTCTCTGCCAATCCGGGGGAGGAGCCCAAGCCCCTGGCAAACATCGCCTCCGGAGGGGAGCTCTCCAGGATCATGCTCGCCCTGAAGAGGGTCATCACCAAGGAGAGGAAGGGTCAGACCCTCATCTTCGACGAGGTGGATGCCGGGATCGGGGGGAGGACGGCCGAGGTGGTGGGGAGGAAGCTGAAGGAACTCTCCCGCTTCCACCAGGTGATATGTGTCACCCACCTGCCTCAAATCGCCTCCTACGGCGACCTGCACCTTCGGGTGGAGAAGGGGGAGGTGGGGGGAAGGACCGTAACCTCGGTGAGGCCCCTCACCGAGGAGGAAAGGGTGGAGGAACTCTCCCGCCTGGTGGGGGGGACGAAGGTGACGGCGGCGACCTTAGAGCATGTCCGCCAGATGGTCAACAGGGCCCGGAGGGAGCTTTGATAAGGAAGGCGAAGGTAGCGGAGGCCAAGACCATTCAGAAGCTGATCAACTCCTTTGCAAAGGAGGGAAAGCTCCTTCCCCGCTCCCTCAGCGAGATCTACGATAATTTGCGAGATTTCTTCGTCTTTGAGGAGGACGGGAGGATCCTGGGGGTGTGTGCGTTACATATATGCTGGGAGGACCTGGCGGAGATCCGCTCCCTTGCTGTGCAAGAAGATGCGGGAAGGAAAGGGGTGGGGCGGCAGCTGGTGGAGGCCTGTCTGGAGGAGGCAAAAGAACTCGGGGTAAAGAAGGTCTTCCTCCTCACCTATATCCCCTCTTATTTCAGGAAGCTGGGCTTCTACGAGGTGGACAAGGCGACCCTCCCCCACAAGATATGGGGGGACTGCTTGCGTTGCCCCAAGTTCCCCAACTGCGATGAGGTCGCCCTCCTCAAGACCCTGGAAGATTGAGATGGGGAAGGTCCTGAAGAGATGGGAGCTTCGGAACGGGTTGACGCTTGAGGCCGAGGACTTCAGCTACAATTATTACGGTGAGTACTGGAACATTAAGGTGGTGATAAGGGGAGAGATCGAGGTTCGGCCTGAATACCTCGATGGCCTCCTCGCCGAAGAACCCCACGGTGAGGAAGCCTTCCGGAGGTTGGGGAAAGAGGTGGAGTACCGGAGGGAGATTACCCAGGTGGGGGTTCCCGAGGAGAGGCTCCAGGAGACCATCACACGCCTCCTCGGTTACTTCGAGGAGAACGCCCTTCCGTATATCGACCATCCCTCTTTTCCTGAGCGCTTCGTGCGGAAGCGGTGGAGGGAGGTGGCGAAGGAGATCCGCACCGAGAAGATGAGAGAGGAACTTCAAGGGAAGGGGCCATAAGCGACAAAAAACTTCAAAAGGAGGAGGAGATGAATCCTCTGATATTTCGGGAATATGACATCCGAGGAGTGGAGGGGAAGGACCTCACCGGGGAGACCGTCGAGCTGCTGGGCAAGGGGATCGGAACCTACTACGCCCAAAGGGGGATAAGGAAGATCACCCTTGCCAGGGACTGCCGGTTGAGTTCTCCTCCCTTTCACGATGCCATCCTCAAAGGGCTCCTCTCCTGCGGGATGGAGGTGACCGATCTGGGGGTCACTCCCACCCCCCTCCTCTACTTCTCCATCGTCCATCTTAAAAAGGAAGGAGGGGTGATGATCACGGGCAGCCATAATCCCCCGGAGTTCAACGGCTTCAAGGTCTGCGTGGGGAAGGACGCCATCTACGGTGAGGAGATCCAGAGGATACGGAGGATCATCGAGGAGGGGAAGTTCGCCACGGGCGAAGGGGTTACTACTACCTACGATATTATCAAGGATTACCAGAGATTCCTTCTCAACGACATAAAGCTTCCCAAGGGGCTCAAGGTGGTCATAGATGCGGGGAACGGCACCGCAGGGGTGGTGGCCGCTCCTGTGATGAGGGAGCTTGGCTGTGAGGTCACCGAGCTTTACTGTGAGATGGACGGCCATTTCCCCAATCATCATCCGGACCCGACGGTGGAGGCCTACATGCAGGATCTGATCAGGACGGTAAAGGAGATCGGGGCCGATGTGGGGATAGGCTATGATGGGGACGGTGATCGGATCGGGGTGGTGGACGAGAAGGGAGAAATAGTGTGGGGGGATAAGCTTATGGTGATCTTTGCCCGCTCCATCATCAAGGAGCGGGGCGGCGGCACCTTCATCGCCGAGGTGAAGTGCTCCCAGGTCCTTTACGACGAGATAGAGCGGCTGGGGGGGAGGGCGATCATGTGGAGGACAGGCCATTCCCTGATCAAGGACAAGATGCGCAAGGAAGGGGCCCTTCTGGCCGGAGAGATGAGCGGACATATGTTCTTTGCTGATCGCTACTTCGGCTACGACGACGCCATATACGCTTCTTGCCGGCTGCTGGAAATCATGTCGAAGGAGGGGAAGCGGGTATCGGAGCTCCTGGAAGGGGTCCCCTCCACTTACGCCACCCCCGAGATAAGGGTTGATTGTCCGGACGAGGTGAAGTTTGGGTTGGTAGAGCGACTCAAGGAGGAGTTCCGCAAGGAGTATGAGATCATAGATGTGGATGGGGTCAGGGTGAAGTTTCCCGATGGCTGGGGTCTTGTGAGGGCTTCCAATACCCAGCCGGTACTGGTCCTGCGGTTTGAAGCCTTGAGCCCCGAGAGGCTTAAGGAGATAAGGGGGCTCATCGAGGGAAGGGTCAAAGAACTCCTGGAGGAGATGGTGAAATGAGGCTCATCGGTGCCCATATGTCCATAGGTGGGGGGGTTCATCAGGCGCTGCTGCGGGGCAAGGAAGTGGGCTGCACCACCGTGCAGATCTTCACCAAGAACGCCCGTTCCTGGCGGGCCAAGCCCCTCACCTCCAAGGATATTGAGGAGTTCCAGCGCACCCAGAAGGAGACCGGGATATCCCCGGTGGTGGCCCATAACACCTATCTCATAAACCTCGCTTCTCCGAAGGAAGATCTCTACTCGAAGAGCATCGAGGCAATGGGGGTGGAGCTTGAGAGGGCCGAGGCCCTGGGACTCCCCTATCTGGTCATGCATCCCGGTGCTCACATGGGGTCGGGAGAGGAGGAGGGACTTTACCGGATCTCAAGGGCGATAAACCTCCTCCATCAGCGCTACCCGGACTACAAGGTGATGATCCTCCTGGAGACGACCGCTGGGGAGCAGACTCACCTGGGGGGGCGCTTCGAGCACTTCGCCAGGATCATCGAGATGGTGGAGGAGGACAAAAGAATAGGGGTATGTTTCGATACCTGTCATGTCTTTGCCGCAGGTTATGACCTCGCCTCCCCCTCCGGTTATGAAAGGACCTTTGAGGAGTTCGATCGGGTGATAGGCCTTGAGCGGCTTAAGGTGATCCACGTAAACGACTCCAAGGCCCCCTTAGGGTCCCACGTCGATCGCCACGAGCATATCGGGAAGGGTCAGCTGGGCCTTGAGGCCTTCGGACGGCTCCTCCAGGACGAACGGTTCGCCACCCTCCCCTTCATCCTCGAGACCCCCAAAGGACAGACTCCCGAAGGGGAGGACTGGGACGCGGTGAACATCCGTACCCTAAAAGAGCTTGCCGGATAGATGCCCGAGGAACTGAAGGAGATCATCCTCTCGGAGATCGAGAGAGAAGGGAGGATCACCTTTGCCCGTTACATCGAACTTTGCCTCTATGATCCCCAGTACGGCTACTACATGAAACCCGGGCCTCGAAGGGATTACTATACCAGCCCTCAGGTCCACCCCCTCTTCGGGGCGATGCTGGCCAAGCAGATCGCCCAGCTCTGGAGGCTGATGGGCGAGGGGGACCTTACCGTGGTCGAGGTGGGAGGGGGTGAGGGGCAGCTCGCCTCCGCCATCCTCCAGTACCTGAGGGGAAGGGAACCCGAGCTCTATGAGGGGATGCGCTACCTCATGGTTGAACGCAGTCCCTATATGATCTCCCTCCAGCGGAGGAGGCTTAAGGGGGAGGATAAGGTGAAGTGGTGTGAGTGGGAGGAACTGGACGGGGTGAGGGGAGTCTTCCTCTCCAACGAACTCATCGACTCCTTTCCGGTCCACAGGGTGATTAAGGCGGAGGAAGGGCTTCAGGAGATCTACGTAGCGGCCGAGGACGGGGAGCTCGTTGAGGTGCTCGGGCCGCCCACCCCTGAAGTGAAGGGGTACTTCCGGTGGCTTGGCCTCCTCCCCCCTCCCGGGCATAAGGCCGAGATCAACCTGAAGGCCCTCGACTGGATGGAGGATGTGGCAAGGAAGCTTGCGGAGGGATTTGTGATCACCATCGATTACGGTTACCCTGCTGAAGAGCTCTTCTTCCGCTTCCCTTCAGGGAGCCTCCTCTCCTATCGGGGCGGGGGCGTGAGCCCAGACCTTTACGGGATGCCGGGCGATCAGGACCTCACCGCTCACGTCAACTTCACCGCCCTGATGAAGAAGGGAGAAGAAGAAGGACTCAGGACGTTGGGGTTTACCCCCCAGGGGCGCTTTCTTCTCGCCCTGGGGATCTTGGAGGAGGCTTCCTCCCTTGGGGAGAGGCTTGCGGCAAAGCACCTGATCCTCCCGGGGGGGATGGGAGATGTCTTCAAGATCCTTATCCAGGCCAAGGGGGTCGAGGTGAAGGAGGAGGTCCTCGGGCTCCGGGACCCTTTCAGGAGGGGCTAAGGATGACAGAACCGATCCATTTCCTTCATCCGAGTCTCTGGGAAAGGCTTTCACGCCTTGATCCGGAGGAGGTCTCGAAGAGGGCGAAGGTCGATTCTGAGAAGGGGACCTATCTTATCAGATTCCTGAACGAGCTTTATCGCATAGATCCCCACGAGAGGAAGTTTGAGCTTCTCGATCCTCCTTTATCCCAGAACCCCCCTTCTGTGGAACTACAGGTTGCCCTCATTATCTATTTGCTTAATGCTCAGGATATCCCCCTGGCAGGGAAATGGGTTCAGGGTAAAGGGCTCAAAGGGGGGATCAGGTTTTTTGCGAGTCATCCCTTTCCCCTGGAGCCGCTCCTTGAGCGGTACGGAAGGGATCCCCAGGCATTCCTCGAACGGGCCTCCCTCCTCGGGGGAGAAAGGGAGAGGTTTGGCGATGCAGGGGTGCGCTTTCTGGCCCTCCCGCGGGTTCCCATCTGTCTCGTCCTCTGGAAGGGGGACGAGGAGTTTGAGGCCACAATCAGCGTCCTCTTTGACGCCACTGCCGACCGCCACCTCCCCTTGGATGCCCTTTACGGCCTGGTACTGGAGATCTGTCGGAGGATGAGCGATTGACATCTCTGCAGCGAAGGGATTAAAAATAAATCAATAATGGATTATCACGAGGTGCTGAACGATATCGTTCTTCTTCTACGGGGGATGGGTGATTTTCTCCCCTCTACGGCGGTGATGGTGGGGGCGTTGGTGGCCCTTCTCATCCTCCTATTCATGCGGGGGAAGATCGCCCTTTTCCTCTTCTTTGTCGCCGCGAGCTATCTCTTCGTTCGCTCTTTCATCGCCTTATCAGGAGGGGACATCTACTCCCTGGATCTCACGGGGGTCGTCGCCGGGATCGTCGTGGGGGCCGTCCTCTTCTTCATCGACGTGTATCTCCTGGTGAAGATCATCTTTGACTGGAGCGAGTGAGCTCTCTTCCCTCTTTTTCTGTCCTTCAAGCGTCCGGGGATTAACAATGGGGTTTCTTGATCCGATGAAATAGGACATGATAGTATGAGGTCTCCTCTCCAGGGACAATTCATGAGGGATAGGATATCGGCGATAGTCGAAGAGAGTGTGGGGCTTAAGAGGGAGTTCTTCCGTCGATCCCTCCCGGAGATCCAGAGGGCGGTCCATATGGTAGTGGACACCCTGAGGGGAGGGGGCAAGATCCTGATATTCGGGAATGGGGGGAGTGCTGCCGATGCCCAGCACATAGCCGCTGAATTCGTCAATAAGTTCATGATGAAGAGGGACGCCCTTCCTGCCATCGCCCTCACCACGGACACTTCCATCCTGACCAGCGTGGCCAATGACACGGACTTCTCCCAGGTCTTCTCGCGACAGATAGAGGCCCTGGGCCAAGAAGGCGACCTCGCCTGGGGGATCACCACCAGTGGCAGATCGCCCAACGTGGTTCAGGGGCTGATAAGGGCGAGGCAGCTCGGCCTCAAAACCCTCGTCCTTACCGGGTCCGATGGGGGGGAGGTACTGAAGGTGGCGGACCTTTCCCTGCTGGTTCCTTCCCATAACACGCCGAGGGTCCAGGAGGTGCACATCATGATCGGGCATATCATCTGTGAACTGGCAGAGGAGGAACTCTTTGCAGGGTAAGGTACCTCCCATAGAGCTTGGTCGCCTGAGGACTGTCTCCATAAAGGAGAGGAAGAGCAAGGTTTCGGTGAAGGAATTCGCCAGGGCATGGAGGGAAGGCGGCGGTCTTAAGGACTTCCTCGATTCCCTCCCTTTCATATTGGCGGGGAAGGATTTGAAGGAGGTGATCGATCACCTGGTAAGGGCGACCCGGGATGGAAAGATGATCCTCCTTGCAATGGGGGCCCATCCCATAAAGGTCGGGCTTAATCCCATAATCATAGATCTCATGAAGAGGGGGGTCGTTCGGGCCCTTGCCTTCAACGGGGCATGCATGATCCATGATGTGGAGGTGGCGATGGCAGGGCATACCTCGGAGGAGGTCGAGGAGGGGCTGAAGGTCGGGAACTTCGGCGTCACCGAAGAGACGGCCACCTTCATCCATACGGCCATGAAGAAAGGAAGGGAGGAAGGGCTCGGTGCGGGGGAGGCCCTGGGGAAGGCCCTCCTTGAGGCCGATCTCCCCTTCAAAGACCTTAGCCTCTTCGCCACCGGCTTTCGACTCGGGCTTCCCCTTTGCGTCCATGTGGCCATAGGGACGGACGTGATCCACATCCACCCCTCTATGGACGGGGGGCTCTTGGGAGAGATGAGCTTTAAGGACTTCCGCACCTTCTGCTCCCTTGTGGCGTCATTGAAGGAGGGGGCCTTCATAAACCTCGGCTCGGCAGTGGTGATGCCGGAGGTCTTTCTCAAGGCCCTCACCCTCGCAAAAAACATGGGCCAAGACCTGAGGGGGATGATCACCGTCAACCTCGACTTCCTGCCCCACTACCGACCCCTGCAGAATGTGGTGGTCAGGCCCGAGTTAATAGGGGCCAAGGGCTACTTCTTGCGAGGCCACCATGAGATAATGTTTCCCCTCCTCGCTGCAGGGGTAATTGAGGGGTTGAAAAAGGAGGGTTGATTTATAGGGAAAAGTGAATATACTAATATCAAGATATATCCGAGAGGAAGATGGCTGAATTAGACAGGGGAGAGATAGCAGAAATACTCAGGGCGATAGGGCACCCTATAAGGCTGAGGATTCTGGAGCTCCTCCTGCAGGACGATGCGTGCGTGAAGAACATATGGAGTTGCTTGGACATCCCCCAGGCCAAGGCCTCCCAGCATCTGGCCATCTTGCGCAATAAGGGGATAGTCTCGGCTCGCAGGGAGGGTACGATGATGCGGTATTGGGTCTCTGATCCGCGCATAAAAAGGGTGCTTAGCGCCTTGGGACTGACGGGCAGGTAGAGATGGACGGTCTTCTCGGGCTTATCCTTATCGTGGGGGTGTGGTTTGTCTTGAACAGGTACATCTTGCCGAAGATGGGGGTGAGCACCTGACTGTCGGAGAGCTGCGATATCTCCTCTCGGGACAAGAGGAGGCGTAAAGGTGGCAAGAGGCGTTCTCAAGTGCAAGAAGTTTGGGATAGAGATGGAATACGATGAGGCCATGTGCCCGCGCCCTGATGAGTACTGCGAAAACAGGGAGAGGTGTGGGATCTATTTCCTCATGCAGGAGAGGATGCGCGAAAAGAAGAAGAAGGAGGTGAGGAAGGATGCCTCTCTATGAGTACCTGTGTAAGAAGTGTCAGAGGGTATTTGAGGTCTTGCAGCTCTCCTCGAAAGATGAGGAGGTGAAGTGTCCTTACTGCGGGAGCGAAGAAGTGGAGAAGTTGCTTTCCACCTTTGGGTCCCGCATTGCCGGCTCGACGGGGGGAAGTTGTGGTCCGAGTTTCACCTGAGCTGTATAA
>CAYRAR010000034.1:0-15964 GCA_964422255.1 uncultured Thermodesulfobacteriota bacterium
TTCCTTCCCCTTTCCTCCTTCGCCCTCCAAGAGAAGTTCCCCAAAGGGGAAGAGAAGCTGAGGATAAAGCTTCCCCCTGTGATGATAATGGGGGAAGAGAGGTTGAGGGCGACGATAAGCAAGAGGCTCCCTCTCCCCTCCATCCTTCCCATGGAGGAGAAGGAGAAGCCCTCCTTAGACATCAAGGGGGTGGAAAGGGAGATAGATAAGCTGGCTCGTAAGACCTCTCCTGCGGTACGGGGCCCAGGCTGTGCGTACTCTACCAGTGTAGGGGCTACCTTTGCGAGGATATTCGAGGGCACGAAGGCCCTCTACAAGAGGGGGGTCTTCTTCTACCTCCGGGGGGAAAGGACGAGGGCCGGGGAGGTCTTCAGCACCATCGTAAGGAGATATCCCACGAGTCCTTTTGCTCCTTTGGCCCTTTACTGGCTTGGGGAGATGGCCTTTGAGGAAGGGGACCTCGTGAAGGCCCGGCTCCTCTATCTTCGAGTTTTTGAAAGGTATCCCGATAGCCTTTACGCCGATTACGCCCTTTACTCCGCTGCCTGGATCGAGCTCAAAGAGGGAGAGCGGGAGAAAGCCCTTTCCCACTTTTCCACTATTGAGAAGAAGTACCCTGAAAGTTCCCTACTTCCTTCGGCTCTCCTCTGGAAAGGATATCTGCTCTTGCATAGGGGAGAGTACGAAGGGGCCCATAAGATCTTGACGAGATTGAAGGGCGTTGAAGCCCGCTATCTTGAGGGGATAGCCCTCTTTCACCTCGGCCAGTTCAGAGAGTCGGCAGAGGCTTTAACCCCTGTCCCTCCAAAGGGGCATCCCCTCAGGGAGGGGGTACTGTACGTTAAGGGATGGGCCTTGCTTCGGGGAGGGGACGCCAAGGGGGCCCTCAGATGTCTTAACCTCTACTTAGAGGATTATCCCCAGGGGAGATGGCAGGGTCCGGTGCGGTGGGGGGTCATCAAGGCCCTTCTTCTGCAGGGAGAAGGCGAGGAGGCCCAGAGGGAGCAAAAGAGGCTCTTTGGGGGTGGGGAATACCCTTACTGGGGATCCCTTTCCCTTTATGAGATCGCCCTGCACTTCCGGAAGCAAGGGGACTTCAAGCGCACTGCCCTCCTCCTACAGGAGGCCCTAAAGGGGGAACCCAAGGCCCTCACCCCGTCCATTTATCTTTACCTTGGGGAGGCCCTGGCAAGGGTGGGGGAGCATGGGAAGGCGGTCCGGGCCTTCCGGAATTTTGTGAGGAGGGCCAAGGGGGCGAAGGAGATACTGCCTTCTGCCCTTTTAAACCTAGGGCTTTCGCTCTATCACAGCAAGGAGCTGATCGAGGCGGTGCGCGCTTGGAAGCGGGTGGTCTCGGAATGGCCTGAGCGCCCCGAGGCCTCACAGGCCCTATACTTCCTGGGGGAGGTGGCCCTGCAGTTGGGCGATCCAGAACGGGCATGGGAATATTTCTCAAGGATAAAGGAGGAGCATGGCCTCTTTCCCCAGGCCCTTCTCTCGATGGGCTGGTTCCATTTTAAAATCGGGGAATGGGAGAAGGCGATAAGGTGGTTCGAGCAGCTGGAAAATCTCTATCCCTCTTCGCCCTTGATCCCTCAGGGGAGGCTCTTTTTGGCCCTCGCTTATTTTAACGAGAAGAGATACGGCCGGGCCTCCAAGATATTGGAAGGATTGCTGGGGGCGGAGGATGAGCATATAAGGGAAAGGGCCTATTTTTACAAGGCCCTGTGCCACTACAAGAGGGAGGAGTTTGGAGAGGGGATAAAGCTTCTGCGGGAGCTCATCAAGCGCTGGCCCAAAAGTCCCTCTGTGCCTCATGCCTATTTCTGGCTGGGATGGTCCTATTATCGGATGAAGAGGTTCAAGGACGCCATTGAGGCCTTCGGTACCGTAGCAGAAAGATATCCCGAACATGACCTATCCTCGAAGGCCCTGGTGAAGATAGGGGATTGCTATTACAACCTGGGCCAATACAGGAGGGCGGTTCTCGCCTATTTGCGCCTTAAGAAGCGCAAGCCCAAGAGTCCCCATCTGCCCGACGCCTTCTGGGGGATCGTCCTCTCCTTCTACAGGATGGGGGATGAAGAGGGGCTTAAGGCATGGTCAGAGGAACTCCGAAAGGCCTATCCCACCCATCCCCTGACGGCGGATTGCCTCCTGCTTTTGGGGGAATATTTCGAGAGGAAGGGGAGGCTCGAGGAGGCGGAGAGGTACTTCCGTGAGTTGCTGAGGGGTTTCCCCTCTGAGAGGAAGGCCGAGGAGGCGCGCCTCAGGCTTTCGAGCCTCCTTCTCCGCAGGGGCAAGGCCGAGGAGGCCCTTTCCCTCATACGCCCCCTTGTCGAGAGGGGGGAAGGTCCCTATTTCTATCAGACCACCTATGAGATGGGCGAGATATACCTGGAGCTCGGACGGGATGAGGAGGCCCTGAGATACTGGCGGAAGGTCGTGGAGGGAGGCCCTCAAGAGATGGCCTTCGGATGTGCTTTGAAGATGGCCGATATCTATCGAAAGAAGGGGGACCTTGCAGGGGGGCGCGAGATCCTGAGGAAGGCGATAGATCGCTTCCCCTCCTCCCCCCTCGCCTGGCCCCTGTGGCTAAAGCTTGGCGAGGTGGATCTGGAAAGGGGGGATTACAAGGAGTCCATCCGCGCCTTCCGACAGCTCCTTTCCCTCACCCCTCGCAGGGAGACCAAAGCCTACTGTCAGTTGCGGATTGCAGAGGCCTACTATCGGTGGGGGAAGAAGGAACAGGCACTGGAGGAGGCCTTCAAAGGGGCCTATCTCTATCCCGATCAGAAAGAGAAGGCAGCCCTTGCCCTCCTGTTGGTCGCTGAGATATATAATGAAAGGGGGGAGGGGGAGAAAGCAGCTCAGGCCTGCAAGAAGGCCCTTAACCTTTCTCTCAGAGGGGAAGTGAGGCAGAGGGCTGAGGAATTGCTGAGGAAGATCAGGGCGTCCACAGGGGAATAACCAGGAAGGAGGAGGAGATGTACGACCTTTTTCTGAAGGGCGGAATCCTTATGTATCCTATTGCCTTCTGTTCCATCGTGGCCCTTGGGGTCTTCCTGGAAAGACTCTGGTCGTTGCGAAAGAAGAAGGTGATCCCCCAAGAGTTCTTGATGGAGATCGTGGACATGGTGGCCAAAGGGAAGATCGGGGAAGCGATCACCTACTGTAAGAGGTCCGATGCCTCCATTGCCCATATCGCCTATGCAGGTATCGAGAACTACGGGAAGAGGAGGGAACTGATCAAGGAGAGGATGGAGGAGGTGGGGAAGAGGGAGGTCGCCAATTTGGAGCGCTACATCAACGTCATCGGTACCATCGCTGGAGTGGCCCCCTTGCTCGGGTTGCTCGGTACGGTCTCAGGGATGATCAAGAGCTTTAACGTGATATCCCTTCAGGGGGTAGCCGATCCCGGTTCCCTGGCCGGGGGCATATCGGAAGCGCTGATCACCACCGCAGCGGGGCTGGTCGTCGCCATCCCCGCTTTCGTGATGTACCGCTACCTTCGCAACAGAGTCGACTCCTTGGTCGTCGAGATGGAGGAGATATCGGTGAGGATGGTGGAGCTCCTCAAGGGAGAGGAGAGATAGGATGGACTTCCGAAGGCGATCTCAGGCCGAGGAGCCGAGGATAGAGCTTACCCCATTAGTGGACATGGTCTTTCTGCTCCTCATATTCTTCATGCTCTCCACCACCTTTATCGTCTCCCCGGGGATAAAGGTGGATCTGCCCCGGGCTACCAAGGAGAAGGTCTTCAGGGAGAAACAGGAGCTGAAGGTGACCATTACCAGGGACAACAAGGTCTACCTTAACGGTCGCCGGATCAAGCCCAAGGAGCTGGAGAGGGCCTTCAGGGAGCGGGCGAAGAAGGCCCCGCAGACCCTGGTCATCATCAGGGCCGATGCCCGCGCCCTTCACGGCAAGGTGGTGGAGGTGATGGACATGGCCAAGACTGCTGGCCTCCATCGTTTGGCCATCGCCACCCAGCCCAAGAGGGAAAAGCGAAAGAAGAGATAGGATGAACAATCTCGCCAGGAGGTTTTCCCTCTTCATCATCTTCTCCTTCTTAGTGCATCTCGTTTTTCTCCTCACCGTCCCCAGTTTGATCCCCCCACCGCAGCTCAGGGTGATCCCCGTGACCTTGATCAGCAGGATGGACCTTTACCTCACCCCGAGGGAGATGATGGAACTCTGGGAGGCCCCTTGGATAGAGGAGGTGAAGAAAGACCTGATCTGGGAGAGGTTGAGCGCCCTCCCTCCCCTCAACCTCCCCGTGGCCGAGGCCAAGGAGGGGCCGAAAGTAAGGCTTGAGGACCTCCTGCCCCTTCCTTCAGGGAGAGAGCCTGTGGCTCAGCCCAAGGCCCCTTCGAAGGTCCCGGCCATATCACCTTCCAAAGAGGGACCGTTGAAAAGGATTATCGCCTCTTTGAAGAGGGCGGAACGGGAGCGGGAGGTCAAAAAGCCGAAGGAGCCCGAACTGAAGCTCGGACCTCTAAGGCTGGGGATAAAGGGCCCGGCGGCAAAGAGGAAGATCCTTTACATACCACCCCCTCCCAAGGCCAAGATCACAGTGGAGGCGGAAGTGGTCTTCAAGTTCTGGGTGAAGCCCGATGGGACGGTGGGCCGCGTCATACCCTTGATGAAGGGAGATGCCCAGCTGGAGATGGTGGCGATAGAGCACATCAAGCAGTATCGCTTCAACCCCTTGCCCCCTGACGTCCCTCAGGTGGAGATGTGGGGTACCATCTCCGTGAAGTCGGTCCTGAAATGAGATCCTTTTTGACCTTTTTCCTTTTAGGGGCGATCATCCTGGTGGGGCTCCTGAGCCTGTTCGGCGAGAAGGGGCTGATGGAGGTCTTCCTCCTCAGGAGCCGAAGCAAGGCGATCCAGGAGGAAATAGGGAGGCTTCGGCAGGAGAACTCTTCCCTTGCTGAGAGGATAAAGCGTATCCATGAGGACCCTTACTACTTAGAGCAACTCGCCAGGCGAGAACTCGGGATGATAAGGGAAGGGGAGATACTCTTCATCTTCCCCTCTGAGGAGAGGAGGTGAAGTACGAAGGTCCCATATATCGCCCTCCCAGCGAGGCGAAGAGCCTCATCCTCCAGATAACCGTGGGGTGCTCCCACAACCGCTGCACGTTCTGCCCCTCTTATAAGATGAAGCGATTCAGGATAAAGGGCTTTGACGAGATAAAGGAGGATATCGATGAGGCCTCAAGCCTTTACGGGCCCCTCATAAGGCGGGTCTTTCTGGCCGATGGCGACGCCCTCATCGTCCCGCAGGCCCGTCTCCGGGAGATCCTCTCCTATCTCCGAGAGAAGCTGCCGCGGCTTGAGAGGGTAGGGATATACGCCAATGCCAAGGGGGTGCTGAAGAAAGGGGTGGGGGATCTGGTGGAGCTCAGGGAGCTCGGGTTGGGGATAATCTATCTGGGGGTAGAATCCGGGGATCAGGAGGTGCTGGATAGGGTGAGGAAGGGAACCACCGTGGAGAAGCTCCTTCAGGCCGGAAGGATGGTCAAGGAAGCGGGGATAAAGCTCTCGGTTACGGTCCTCCTGGGGATCGGGGGGAGAGAGGGAAGCAAGCGCCATGCCATCGCCACGGGGCGCTTGCTCACGGAGATGAAGCCCGACTATGTGGGCGCCCTCACCCTCCTGATCGTACCAGGGACCCCTCTTTACGAGGAATACGTGAGGGGGGAGTTCGAGATGCCCACTCCCTTTGAACTGATCGAGGAACTCAGGTTAATGATAGCTCACACCGAGATGGAAGGGCTTTTCTTCTCCAACCACGCCTCAAACTATCTGCCCGTGAAGGCCCGTTTGCCCCAGGATAAGGAGCACGTCCTCCGGTTGATAGACGAGGTCCTCTCCCGCAGGGACCCTTCCTTGCTCCGTCCGGAGGGATATCGGGCCCTCTGAGGATGGGGAAGAAGGCGAAGTTAGTTCCCTCAGGATCCGTCTTCTTCTATATCTTGGTCGTCTTCCTCCTCTTTTCCTTCGGATGCGAGAAGGGGAGGCCCCAAGGAGAAGTGGTGATCGGCCTTGACGGGACCCTTTCGACCCTCGACCCCCGTCTGGCCATCGGGGCAAGGGCCGAGAGGATATCCCCCCTCATTTACAGTTCCCTACTGGAGCTCGATGAAAGGGGAAGGCTCGTCCCTGATCTGGCCGAAGAATGGCGGCAGCTTGGCCCCACGACCTACCTTTTTCGCATAAAGAGGGGCGTACGCTTTCATGATGGGAAGGAGCTCACCGCCTATGATGTGAAGGCCACCTTCGATTTCATCCTCGATCCCAAAAACGCCTCCCCCAAGAGGGGAAGCCTGGAGCCGCTCAAAGGGATCGAGGTCCCCGATCCCTACACGGTCCTTTTCATCCTCAAGAGGGTGTATGTCCCGTTCCCCTTCACCCTTACGGTAGGGATCGTCCCGACGGGAAGCCCTCCCGGGCGCAAGTCCCCTCCCCCGGGATCAGGCCCCTACAGGCTGCAGGAATGGAGGCCCGGAGAGAGGATTGTCCTCACCCCCTTTGAGGGCTACTTCGGTGCGCGCCCCAAAATCGAGCGGATCGTCTTTCGCATCATCCCCAACACTACCACCCGTCTGCTGGAGATGAAGAGGGGGAGAATTGACCTCCTCGAGAACTGCGTGCCCGCTTATGCCGTAAAGTTCATGGAGAGGCTCCCCGACGTGGAGGTCCTCCGTTCGCCCGGTACCACCTATCAATACATAGGTTATAACCTGGAAGATCCGATCCTCAGGATCAAAGAGGTGAGGAAGGCCATCTCCTATGCCATCGACCGGGATGCCATCATCGATCACACCCTGAAGGGTTTGGCGAGGAAGGCCTACGGCATCGTCCTTTCCCCCCTGAATTGGGCGTACACCGACCGGCTGCCCCACTATGAGTACGATCCCTCCAGGGCAAGGGAGCTCCTGGATCGGGCAGGGTTCCCTGATCCGGATGGTCCGGGTCCTGCCTCCCGTTTTGCCCTTTCCTTCAAGACTTCCACCGACGCCGAGTCCTTGGAGGTTGCCCAGATAATCAGGGAATACCTCCGTCAAGTGGGGATCAAACTTGAGGTGAGGAGCTTTGAATGGGGGACCTTCTTTGAGGACATAAAGAAGGGGAATTTCCAACTCTACTCTTTGCGCTGGATCGGCGTGACAGATCCTGATATCCTTTACTACCTCTTCCACTCCTCCATGGTACCCCCTTATGGGGCAAACAGGGGGCACTACAGAAACGAAGAGGTGGATCGGCTTTTGGAAGAGGCCCGCTCTTGTCTGGATCAGGGGAGGAGGAAGGCACTTTATGAGCGTATCCAGAGGATCCTGGCCGAAGATGCGGTTTACACCAGCCTCTGGTACAGGGACAATCTGGTGGTTGTGCGGAGGAGGCTTAGGGGATTCAAGATATACCCTGGTGGTCAATACACCTCACTGAAGGAGGCCTGGGTGGAGGAATGAGAGAGCTGGCGGTGGTCCTTATCTCCCTCTTCACCTTTTTGGGCTGCGTCGGCCAGGAAGGGAGGGCCCTTTGGGTCGTCCGTTATCGTCTGGTGGATCCCGAGACGGTGGATCAGATCGTCAGGGAGGCGAAGGCCGCGGGGTTCAACCTCCTCTTTGTCCAGGTGTACGGGAGGGGCGATGCCTATTTCAATTCCTCCTTCGTGCCGAGGGCCGAGCCATTGGGGGACTCTCCGCCCGGATACGATCCCCTCGCCTATGTGATCGCCAAGGCCCACGAGGCAGGGCTTCAGGTTCACGCCTGGCTGAACGTATATTATGTATGGCCCTACCCTCCCCCCCTGCCCTCCTCTCCCGAACATCTCGTTCACCTCCACCCCGAGTGGTTGATAAGGGACGAGGATGGCAGGACCCTGAAGGATTACACCCCCCGAGAGCGAGCGACCGAGCCCATAGAGGGGCTTTTCCTCGATCCCTCCCAACCTGGGGTCAGGAGGTACTTCCTCAAGGTCTGTGAGGAAGTGCTCTCTCGGTACCCGGTGGAGGGTATTCACCTGGATTTCGTCCGCTATCCGGGGTCCAAATGGGGGTTTAATGAGGGGACTGTGGAGGCCTTCAAGGAGAGGTGGGGGGTGGATCCACGGCTCCTTTCCCGCTGGGTGAAGTACCCTTTCCCGCGCCGCTTCCTTTCGCAGGGCTTCTCGCCCTTCATGCTGTGGAATTACTGCTATCAGAGCCTTTGGGCGGAGGAACGCAGTTCCTACGTGTCGCGTCTGGTCAGGGAGGTCTCAGAGCTGGTCAAATCCCGCAGGCCAAGGGTGATCCTCTCGGCTGCGGTGATAGCCGACCCCGATCGGGCGTACTACGAGAAGGGGCAGGATTGGAGGAGATGGCTTGCCGAAGGCTGGCTTGATCTCGTGGCCCCCATGGCCTATCAGGGGGATGTCTGTCGGGTGGAGGCCCAGATAAGGGAGGCCCTCCAGTGCTCCCGAGGGAAAAGGAAGGTCTTCGCAGGGCTTGGGGCGTGGAGAAAACCCCCTGAGGAGATCGCCACGGAGATGGCCAGGCTACGAAGGATAGGGGTCGATGGGCTCTCCTTCTTCTCCTATCAGGGGATGAAGGACTTCTCCCCGGACTACCTGGAGCAGTTGCGGAGGCATCTCATCAAAAGAAGGGCATCGCTTCCTGCTCCCCCGGAGACTTCCTCCCCGGACCCCTTTCCCCTGAAAGGTCACCCTTTGATCAGATCCCTGATAAAGCAGTTCTTCTCCCTTTCCGAGGGGCTTGAGGCCTTGGAGGGGCGAAGGGAAGAGGTCCTGAAGCAGTGGGGTTTCATCGCACGGATCACTGAGGAGGTCTATCCTCGGGCGCTTCCCAAGGACGAGGAGGTAGTGGTTCTCCCCTCGGGCTTTGACCTGAAGGGGATCTTCGTCCCCGCCCATCCTCATGATTGTCCTGAAACGAAGAGGAAGGCCTTTGATGCAATCATGCTCGCCTATGAGCGGCTCAAGGCAGGGGAGAGAATGGGGAAGGTGGCCAAAGAGGTGGGGGGCTATGTGGTGACCAACCACCTCTTCCTCGGTGAGGGGTGGGATTTCTTCCCCTATCTGATCTCCTTGCAGGAGGGGGATCTCACCCAGGTCCTGCAGCTTCCCCATGGTTACATCATCTATCGGGTGATGAGACGCTATCCGCCCGAGGAGAGGCGATATGGGGAGCTCCCCTGGAGCCTCAAGAGGGCCGTGTTTCAGCAGAGGTTTGCCGATCTGCTGAGGGATTGGAAGAGGTGAGGGGTTTTTTCTTTCGCCGCACCCTCGTAACGGTACCCACCGTCCTCGGTGCCCTCACCCTGGTCTTTTTCTTCCTCCACATCGTGCCCGGGGATCCGGTGGAGGCGATGCTGGGGGAATCAGCCAGGGCGGTGGAGAAGGAAAGGCTACGTCACGAGTTGGGGCTCGACCTTCCCCTCATCGCTCAGTACCTCAAGTTTTTAGGAGGGATCGCCACTGGCGACCTGGGAGAGTCCTATTTTTACCGTCGCCCCGTGACCGCGGTGATCGCTGAAAGGGTGCCGGCCACCTTGGAGTTGGCGGTGGCCTCCCTCTTCGTAGCGGGCATCATTGCCTTCTCCTTGGGGATCATAGCGGCGCTCAGGGAGGGCACGGCCCTTGATGCCCTCTCCATGCTCTTTGCCCTCATCGGGATCTCGATGCCCAACTTTTGGCTGGGCCCCCTCCTCATCATCCTCTTCTCCATAAAGCTGGGCTGGTTTCCCGTATCGGGCAGGGATGGCCTCAGCAGCCTCGTCCTTCCCGCTCTCACCCTGGGAACCGCCCTTGCAGCCCTCCTCTCCAGGATGACTCGTTCCAGTCTCCTCGAGGTCCTCGGTGAAGAGTACCTCACCGTGGCCCGGGCCAAGGGGTTACCCGAAAGGAAGGTCATCCTTAAACATGCCTTAAGGAACGCCCTGATACCCATCGTCACCGTGTTGGGGCTTCAGTTCGGGGCCCTCCTCTCGGGGGCGATCATCACCGAGAACGTCTTCTCCTGGCCGGGGATAGGGACCCTGTTGATAACCGCTGTCGAGGCGAGGGATTATCCCCTGGTGCAGGGATGTGTGCTTTTCATATCCTTAGCCTATGTGGCAGTTAACCTCGCCGTGGATCTCCTGTACGGTTTCATCGATCCGAGGATCAGGTACGGAGGGGGAGAGTGAAGAGGGTTCTGGTCACCGGGGGGGCGGGATTTATCGGCTCTCACCTCTGTGAGAGGCTGCAAAAGGAGGGCTGGGAGGTCACCTGTCTCGATAACTTTGACGATTTCTACCCCCCCGCCTTAAAAAAGGAGAACCTCAAGGCCCTGCTTTCCTCGGACAGGTTTCGACTCATCGAGGGTGATATCCGCGATGAACCCCTCCTTGAGAGGATCTTCAAGGAAGGAGAGTTTGACCTGGTGGTCCATCTGGCCGCCCGGGCGGGGGTGAGGCCCTCCATCAGACAGCCCCTCCTCTATGAGGAGGTGAACGTTCGGGGGACCCTGAACTTGCTGGAGGCCTGCCGGCGCCACGGGGTCAAAAAGTTCATCTTTGCCTCCTCGTCTTCCGTTTACGGGAAGAACCCGAAGGTCCCCTTTGCCGAGGATGATCCCCTCACCTCCATCATCTCCCCCTATGCCGCCACAAAGAGGGCGGGGGAGATCCTCTGCTACACCTACCATCATCTCTACGGACTCGACGTGTTTTGCCTCCGGTTCTTCACGGTGTACGGCCCAAGGCAGCGTCCTGAGATGGCCATCCACAAGTTCACCCGTTTAATCCATGAGGGGAGGGCAGTCCCCGTATATGGGGACGGGACAAGCAGGCGAGACTACACTTATATAGACGATTGCATTGACGGGGTAATGAGGGCGATCGAAAGGGTAAGGGGCTATGAGGTCGTCAACATAGGGGAGGCGAGGACCGTCCCTTTAATGGAGCTGGTGAGGCTTATCGAGAGGGCCCTGGGCAAAGAGGCGTTTGTGGAACACCTTCCTCCTCAGCCAGGGGATGTGCCGATAACCTATGCCGATGTCACCAAGGCCCGGAAGCTGCTCGGCTATGAACCGCACACCCCTATAGAGGAGGGGATCGGGCGCTTCGTCCAGTGGTTCCTTGAGAGCTACTCCACCCTTAAGGTTGCTCTCGGTTAATGGATCAGCTTCCCTATCCTGTTCCACCTCACCCTGTGCAGGATGTTCCCCTTTCGCCAATCCCAGGACCAGTAGATGAGAAAGGCCTTGCCGAGAACGTCCTTCAGGGGGACAAATCCCCAGTAGCGGCTGTCCTGGCTGTTATCCCTGTTATCTCCTAAGACGAAGAGATATCCCTCCGGAACGGTCACAGGGCCGAAATTGGCCTTTGGGGAGAAGGGCATGGGGTAAGGATTTCCTTGATAAACGCCCCAGGGATCATCTATGGGTTTGCCATTGATGTATATCACCCGGTCCTTGATCTGCACCGTCTCCCCCCCTGTGGCAATGACCCGCTTTATGAAGTCCTTGCTCCTGTCCCTCGGGTAGATGAACACGATCACGTCTCCCCTCTTCGGGCGTTTGAACTCGAAGAGCTTTATCCCTAAGACCGGGATCCTTATCCCGTAGATGAACTTGTTGACCAGGATATGATCCCCGATGAGCAAGGTCGGCTCCATGGAGCTGGAGGGGATCTTGAAGGCCTGGACCACGAAGGTGCGGACGAAGAGGGCTACAAGGAGGGCTACTACGATGGTCTCGATGTATTCCCTTAGCTTCCCCTTCTGCCCCTTCATTTTAGAGTCCCTTCGTCACCTTTATCCCCTTGAAACCCTCCTTCTCCAGGGCCCCTTTGACCCGTTCCGCCTCCCCTCGTTCCGCAAACCCGCCGACCTTAACCCTCCACCACTTCCCCTTCCCCAACGTCACCTGAACGATCCTCACCTTGTACCCTTTCTCCTTGAGCCTCCTCATCAGGGACTTTGCGTTTGCCTTTTGGCGGAAGGAGGCGACCTGAACGAAATAGAGCTCCGCAGCAGGAGGCTTGACCTCCGGCGCCCTCTCCTCTTCTCTCTTGGTTTCTTCTTTTGCAGCCTTCCTCTCGGCGGCCCCTTCTTTCTCCTCTTTTGTAAGCGTCTCATAGAAGGTGAGGGGTACCTTTCCCTTTTTCTCCTTCTCGGCTTTGGCTTCCTTCAGGGCCCCCTCCACTTCCACCTGAAGCGGACTCGCCTCCTTAAGGGCCGCAGAGCGCCTCCGTTCCATCTTGATGCCCATCAACACCCCGCTGGAGAAGATGAGAAGCCCCAGCAATATAGCCCCAATGAAGGCGAGGAGCCTCCTTGCAGCAAGGCGCCCCTGTTTCCTTACTCTCGGTTCCTCCATGAGATCATCTTCCATCATTACATCTCCTCCGGTGCCTCTATTCCCAAGAGGCTCAAAGAATTGCGTACGACGACCCTTATCGCCCTCACCAGATAGAGCCGAGCGGCGGTAAGGTCTCCATCTTCTGTGAGCACCCGGTGCTTATTATAGTAACTGTGAAAGAGGCTTACCATATCCTGCAGGTAAGGGATCAGCCGATGGGGTTCGAAGGAAAGGGCCATCTCCTCTATGAGGTCGGGGAAGAGGCCGATCCTCTTGGCGAGTCCCCGTTCCTCTGGCAATTTAAGGGGGCCCAAATTCACCTCCCCTTCAGGGAGGGGTATCCCCCGTTCAGCGGCCTTGCGGAAGATGCTCGAGATCCTGGCGTGGGCGTACTGGACGTAATATACGGGGTTCTCCGCGCTTTGCCTTTTTGCCAGCTCGAGATCGAAATCGACGGGGGAGTCGGCCCTCCTCAGCATGAAGAAGTACCTGCAGGCATCCACCCCCACCTCCTCCATCACCTCCCTCAGGGTGGTGAACTCCCCGGCCCTGGTCGACATGGAGATCCTTTTCCCTCCCCGCATCAGGTTGACCAGCTGGACGAGGATGATCTTCAACTTCCCTTCCTCAAACCCCAGGGCGCGCAGGGCGGCCTGCACCCTCGGGACGTAACCGTGGTGATCGGCCCCCCATATGTCCACCAGGAGGTCATATCCCCGGCGGAACTTTTCCCGGTGATAGGATATGTCGGAGGCAAAGTAGGTGGTGGTCCCGTTTGCCCTGATCACGACCCTGTCCTTCTCGTCTCCAAACAGGGTGCTCCTGAACCAGAGGGCCCCGTCGGCTTCGTAGAGGAGGCCTTTCTCCCTGAGGGCATCCAGCGCTTCCTCCACCAGTCCCCCTTCGTAGAGGGATGCCTCCCTCACCCAGTGGTCGAAGCGGACCCGAAATGCCTCCAGATCCCCCTTTATCCCCTCGAGGATGATCCCCTTCGCCCTTTCCTTCAACTCCTCCACCGCCTCCTCCTCAGGGATCCGGAGGTACCTTTCGCCCTCCTCCTCCTTCAGCATCATCGCTATCTCTCTTATGTATTCCCCCTGATAACCATCCTCGGGAAAGGGGACCTCCTTCCCCCACAGCTCCATGTACCTGGCGTAGACCGAGCGGCCCAGGGCCTCCATCTGGGCTCCCACATCGTTTATGTAATACTCCCGCTCCACCTCATAACCGGCCGCCTCCAGCACGTTGGCCAGGATGTCCCCTATGGCGGCGATCCTGCCGTGACCGATATGGAGGGGGCCTGTGGGGTTGGCGCTGAGGAACTCGATCAGTACCCTCTTCCCCTTTCCCAGCTCTCCCCTCCCGTACTTTTCCCCTCGGAGGTTCGCCTCCTTCAGGGCCTCGAACCATACCCTGTCCTCGAGGGTCAGGTTTATGAACCCTGCTCCGGCCACCTCCACCCCCTTTATCACCCCCCCTCCGATTTCCTCGGCGATCGCCTCGGCCACCTGACGAGGCGGCACTCCGACCTTCTGGGCCAAGGGCATCGCCACGCTGGTGGCATAATCCCCCCAGCGCTCCTCGGGCGGGTATTCCAGAACGATGGAAGGGAGGGGATCCACGGGGGGCAGCTTTCCCCTCTCTATAGCCCTCTTTATCGCCTCGAGGACGATGGATTTAAGCAGCTCCCTCATCGGATGAGCTCACCGTAAAGCTCAGGTCTGCGGTCCTTGAAGAAGGGCCATTCCTTCCGCACCCTTTTCACTTCCTCCAGTGAGACCTCCACGAGCAGTACCCCTTCCTCCAGGCCGGCCGGTTCATCCACCAGATCCCCTTCCGGGGAAAGGCAGAAGCTCATCCCGTAAAAATCCTGCTTGGCTTCGCTCCCCACGCGGTTCACCCGCAGGATGTAAAGCCCGTTGGCGATGGCATTCCCCGCCATCACCTTGAGCCAGCGCTGTTGAGAGGCAAAAGCCGCTGCGGTGGGGGCAAAGATTATCTCCGCGCCCTTCAGGGCAAGGGCCCTCGAGCCCTCCGGGAAGAAATTGTCCCAGCATATCTGAATCCCGACCTTTACCCCGTCGAGTTCGAAGACCGGAAATCCCTCACCAGGGGAGAAGTAGCTCTTCTCCTCCCAGAGGGGAATCTGGGGGATGTGTACCTTCCTGTAGATCCCCACCAGTTCCCCTTCTCTGGAGATCACCGCCGCCGAGTTGAAGAACTTCTCCCCCTCCCTTTCGAAGAAAGGGGCGATAGCAGATACTCCGACCTCGCGACAGAGCTCCTTGATCGCCTTTATGGTGGGACCTTCCCCGTCCTCTGCCAGCTGGAAGTGACGTTCGTCTATCTCCATGGGGAACCAGTGGGTGGGAAAGAGTTCAGGATAACAGAGGATTTGGGCCCCTTTCTCGGCCGCGACCCTCCCCATCCTCACGGCCTTCTCCAGGTTCTGATCCCTCTCCCCCCTACTGTGCATCTGGATGGCGGCCAATTTCAGCCTTCCCATGAGGGAGGAAAAATAGCACGGTGAGGGGATAAGCTCAAGCTTCCCCTGCCCTTATCCCTTTTCTCCGTTTCATGGATTTAGGGTCTCTTGGTATAATGGGAAAAATTTTTAGAAGGAGGGAGGAGATGGCTGTTTTGAGCGATGAGGCCAAAAGGATGATCAGGGAGATGGGCCCTGCGGTGGTGGCTACGGCGAGCAAGGATGGGACTCCTAACCTCTCCCCCAAGGGTTCCTTCAGGGTGTTGGACGATGAACACGTGGCCTTTGCCGACATTGCCTCCCCGCAGACCGTTGCCAACATCAGGGAGAACCCCCGGGTGGCGGCGATCGTCTTTGATGCATCCCAGCGTAAGGGCTGCCGAATCTGGGGGAGCGCGGAGATCCTCACAGAGGGGGACCTCTTCAACTCCATGAAGGAGGAATTTGCCCGTCGGGGGATGGAGGTGAAACACGTGATAAGGGTAAAGGTCGAGAAGGTGAAGATGCTTTGAGGTGAAGGCGAGATGCTCAGGCTCCCCAGTTACTCGGGTTGCTTCTTCTGCGGTAAGGGGAATCCCATAGGGGTGAAGCTCGATCTTTACGTGGATGGGGGGGAAGTGAAGGCCTCCTTTAACCTCCCTGACCTATATGAGGGCTACAAGGGGATGATCCACGGGGGGATCCTCTCCGGGGTGCTGGATGAGGTGATGTGGTGGGCGGCGAGCTGGGAGGGAAGGCGAGCGAGCCTCACGGTGGAGATGAGGGTGAGGTACCTTAAACCCGCCCCTACCAAGGAGCAGTACCTGGCGGTGGCCAGGGTAACTTCCCCCTCCCAGAGGATCATCTCCACGGAAGGTGAGATAAGGAGGTTGGACGGAGGGGAGGTGTGCGTCGTCGCCGAGGGGAGGTACTATCTGCTATCGGGGGAGAGGAACGAGGAGTCCCTCCGAAGGCTCGATTACTCCCTTTGCCCTCCCGAGGTGAGGGAGAGGTTCCTCGGTAGCCACTAACGGATCCGGTGGAGCCTCCCGCTGTTCAGTCGGTAAAGGGTCGTTGTGGTCCGCCGGAGGAGTTCCCTGTCGTGGGTGACGATGACGTAAGGGACACCCCTTTCCTCCAGGATCTGG
>CAYRAR010000035.1:0-15891 GCA_964422255.1 uncultured Thermodesulfobacteriota bacterium
AGCAACGGACTCTTAATCCGTAGGTTCTGGGTTCGAGTCCCGGACGGCCCACCATGAGGAAAAAAAAAGCGAGAGTGGCGGAATTGGTAGACGCGCTGGACTTAGGATCCAGTCCGATCTTCGGGTGGGGGTTCAAGTCCCCCCTCTCGCACCAGATCACCTCCCTCCTCATCGCCCATCTCCCAGGAGAGCAGCAGTGAGGGTAAGGGTAGAGGAGCTTTCTGCCACCAAAAGGAGGTTAAGGGTCCAGATACCCCCTTCCACGGTCAGGGAGACGGTGGATGAGGTGTATCGAGAGCTGAGGCGAAGGGTCAAACTCAAGGGATTTCGTCCGGGCAAGGTTCCCATCGAGGTCCTGAAGAGCCTCTATCGGGATCAGGCCCATCGGGAGGCCATCTCCCAGCTCATCGAGAAGACCTACCCTGAGGCTATCTCCAGGAAATCGCTTGAGCCGGTCTCCGCCCCTCAGATAGAACCGGGGGACTTCTCCCCTGAGAAGTCCTTTACCTATACTGCCCTCCTCGAGGTCAGACCCCCTGTAGAGCTGAAGAAGTACAAGGGGCTTGAGATAAAGGTTGGGAAGAAGGGGAGGGTGACCGATAAGGAAATCAGGGAGGAGCTCGAGAGGTTGAGGAACCTTTACGGAAGGCTGAAGATCGCTGAGGGAAGGAAGAGGGTGAAGAAGGGAGATTGGGTCCTTTTGGACTTCGAGGGCTTCCTCGAGGACAGGCCGATAAAGGACTCAAGGACGGAGAATTACCTCCTTGAGGTCGGTTCAGGGACCATGGTCCCTGGATTTGAGGAGGCCCTGATAGGCATGGAGGTGGGTAAGGAAGGGGAATTCAAGGTGACCTTTCCCCAAGATCACCCGAGAAGAGACCTGGCCGGAAAGGAGGTCCTCTTCAGGGCCAAGGTCAAGGAGATAAGGGAAAAGATCCTGCCGGAGCTCGACGACGAGTTCGCCAAGGACTTGGGGGCGGCGGATGTGGGGGAGTTGAGGAAGAGGGTACGGGAGGAGCTCGAGAGACGCAAGGAGGAAGATTACTGGAGGAGGATGAGGGAGGCGATCCTCGATGAGCTGATCGCCTCCAACCCCGTGGAGGTCCCCTCCTCCCTCCTCCAGGACCGGGCGCAGGCGATCTACGAGAGGTGGAGGAGGGAAGGGGGAGGGGATACTGATGAGAGGGTCTGGGAGGCTTGCGTGAAGGCGGCCGAAAGGGATATGAAGGCGGCGTTCCTCCTGGAGGAGATAGCCCGCAGGGAGGGGATAGAGGTGAAGGAGGAAGAGGTCGAGGAGCGCCTCAAGGAGATATCAAAACAGATGGGGAGGGAGTTGCGGCTTCTGAGGAACGATGAGAAGGTGGTGGATGGGGTGAGGACGGAGCTCCTGAACCGGAAGGTGGTTGACCTCCTCATCAAAGAGGCGAATGTCTCGTGAGGGGAGAGATGCTGATCCCAATAGTCGTCGAGAGGGACGGTCGGGGGGAAAGGGCCTACGACATCTACTCGCGGCTCCTGAAGGAGAGGATAATCTTTCTCGGGGCGCCCATCACCGATGAGTTGGCCAACCTGGTGATAGCCCAGCTCCTCTTCCTGGAATCGGAGGACCCGGACAAGGACATCTACCTCTACATAAACACCCCTGGGGGGCTGGTCACTGCGGGACTGGCCATCTACGACACGATGCAGTACGTGAAGCCCGACGTGGTGACCATCTGCCTGGGGCAGGCAGCGAGCATGGGGGCAGTGCTGCTCGCTGCGGGGGCGAAGGGGAAGCGGTATGCCCTGCCCCATTCCCGGATACTCCTCCATCAGCCCATGGGGGGCTTTGAGGGGCCAGCGGCGGATGTGGACATCCAGGCGAAGGAGATCCTGAGGTTGAGGGAGGAGCTCAACCAGATCCTCACCAAGCATACCGGGCAACCCCTGGAGAAGATAAAGGCCGATACCGACAGGGATTTTTACATGACCAGTCTTCAGGCTAAAGAGTATGGTATAATAGACGACGTGGTGGTACAAAGACCGAGATAGGAGAATGGATATGAGGAGAGGAAAGCTTTACTGTTCCTTCTGTGGGAAGAGCCAGGATCAGGTGCGCAAGCTGATCGCTGGACCGCGGGTCTATATCTGCGATGAGTGCATCCAGCTCTGCAACGAGATCCTGGAGGAGGAGCTCGAGAGGGAACCGGCACTGAACGTCCCCGTCCCCAAGCCGGCGGAGATAAAGAGGATCCTGGACGAGTACGTGATAGGGCAGGAGAGGGCGAAGAAGATCCTGGCGGTGGCTGTGCACAACCATTACAAGCGGGTCTACTCGAAGCAGAAGTTCAAGGACGTGGAGATCCAGAAGAGCAACATCCTCCTGATCGGTCCCACGGGGACGGGCAAGACCCTGCTGGCCCAGACCCTGGCCAAGATCCTCAACGTCCCCTTCACCATCGCCGATGCCACCACCCTCACCGAGGCGGGCTATGTGGGGGAGGACGTGGAGAACATCATCCTCTACCTCCTTCAGGCCGCCGATTACGACGTCAATAAGGCTTCAAAAGGCATTGTCTACATAGACGAGATAGATAAGATCGCCCGCAAATCGGACAGTCCCTCCATCACCCGGGATGTATCCGGTGAAGGAGTCCAGCAGGCCCTCCTCAAGATCCTCGAGGGGACCATGGCCAATGTGCCCCCCAAGGGGGGGAGGAAACACCCCCAGCAGGAGTTCATCCAGGTGGACACCACCAATATCCTCTTCATCTGCGGGGGGGCCTTCGTGGGGCTGGAGAAGATCATCGAGTCCCGGATCGGGATGATGGGGATGGGGTTTGGTGCCGAGATCAAGAGTAAGGAGAAGAAGAGCATCGGGGATATCCTGAAGGAGGTGCAGCCTGAGGATCTGCTCAAGTTCGGACTCATCCCAGAGTTTGTGGGAAGGCTCCCCGTGATCGCCACCCTGGATGAACTGGATGAGAGGGCCTTAGTGGAGATCCTGAAGAGGCCGAAGAACGCCTTAGTGAAGCAGTATCAGCGCCTCTTCGAGATGGAGGGGGTGAAGCTCCAGTTCACCGAGGGGGCCTTGGTGGCCGTGGCCCGGGAGGCCCTGAAGAGGAAGTCAGGGGCCAGGGGCCTCAGGGCAATCCTCGAGCATATCATGCTCGACATCATGTACGAGATTCCCTCCAAAGGGAATGTGAAAGAGTGCATCATCAGCGAGGAGGTGATCCTGAAAGGGGAGAAACCCATCCTGGTGTACGAGAAGGAGGTGGAGGTCGCTTGACAGGGGAGAGGGGCATGTGGGAGAATTCAAAAGGGGCGGATAGCTCAGGTGGGAGAGCGTCGGCCTTACAAGCCGAAGGTCACAGGTTCAAGTCCTGTTCCGCCTACCAGGTTGCGGGGGCGTAGTTCAGCCAGGTGAGAACGCCGGCCTGTCACGCCGGAGGTCGCGAGTTCAAATCTCGTCGCTCCCGCCAAAATTTTTGAGAGAGGGAAGGATGTACGCCATCTTCGAGACAGGGGGAAAACAGTACAAGGCCGAAAAGGGAGATATCCTACAGGTGGAGAAGCTCGAGGGGGAGGCAGGGGATCAGGTGGAGTTCTCCCGGGTCCTCCTCATCAAGGACGACAAGGAGCTTAAGGTGGGTAACCCCTTCATCGAAGGAGCGAAGGTGATCGGGAGGATAAGGAGACAGGGGAGGGGAAGGAAGATCATCATCTTCAAGTACCGCAGGAGGAAGAACTACCGCCGGAAACAGGGACACCGGCAGTACTATACCTGGGTGGAGGTAGAGGATATAGTCGGCTGAGGAGGTGAGAGGATGGCCCATAAGAAGGCAGGAGGAAGTTCGAGGAACGGAAGGGACAGCATCGGCAAGAGGCTGGGGGTGAAAAGGTTCGACGGTCAGTTCGTCCGGGCGGGCAACATCTTGGTCCGCCAGAGGGGTACCCGGATCTATCCTGGGGAGAACGTGGGGATGGGCCGGGACTTCACCCTCTTTGCCAAGATCGACGGTATCCTCAAGTTCGAGCCCATGGGCAAGGACCGTCGCAAGGTGAGCGTTTACCCCGTCGAGGCCCAGGCCTAAGAAAAATCCCTGAAAACTTACGAAGAGGAGAGCGGGAGCTTCCCGTGGAGGTATTTTTGTGTTAAAATGCCAAAAATTTTTTATAGGAGGCGGAAGTGGAAAGGGACGTACAAACGGTGAGCATCGAGGAGGAGATGAAGAAGTCTTACATGGAGTATGCGATGAGCGTGATCGTGGGCCGGGCCCTCCCCGATGTGAGGGATGGGCTCAAGCCCGTTCATCGCCGCATCCTTTACGCCATGTACGACATGGGAAATTACTGGGACAGGCCCTTCAAGAAGTCGGCGAGGGTGGTGGGCGATGTGATCGGTAAATATCATCCTCACGGGGACGCCGCCGTTTACGATACCATCGTAAGGATGGCCCAGGACTTCTCCCTCCGTTACCCCCTAATAGATGGGCAGGGGAACTTCGGCTCGGTGGACGGAGATGCGCCGGCGGCCATGCGCTATACCGAGGTGAGGCTTACGGCCCTGGCCCATGAACTTTTGGCCGATATAGAGAAGGAGACGGTGGACTTCGGCCCCAACTACGACGGTTCCCTCGAGGAGCCCCTTCTGCTCCCTGCCAGGTTCCCCAACCTGCTGGTTAATGGCTCCTCGGGCATCGCCGTGGGGATGGCTACCAACATCCCTCCCCATAACCTCACTGAGGTGATCGACGCGGTGATCGCCCAGATCGAGCGGCCGGAGATCTCCATCGATGAGCTGATGAAGTTCATCCCGGGACCCGACTTTCCCACCGGGGGGCTTATCTGCGGCAGGGAGGGGATAAAGAGCGCTTATGCCACTGGCAGAGGGGTCCTTCAGGTAAGGGCCAGGGTGATGGTGGAGAAAGAAGGGGGGAGGAGCAGGATCGTCATCACTGAACTCCCTTATCAGGTGAACAAGGCCAAGCTCGTGGAGAAGATAGCCGAGCTAATGAACTCCAGAAAGATCGAGGGGATAGCCGAGGTGAGGGATGAGTCGGACAGGGAGGGGATCCGGGTGGTGATAGAGCTCAAGAAGGATGAGGTGGCGGAGGTGGTCCTGAATCAACTCTACAAGCTCACCCAGTTGCAGATCTCCTATGGAGTGATATTGCTCGCCTTAGTTGACGGCAGGCCCACCCTCCTCAACCTGAAAGAGATGATAGGTCGATTCATCGAGCACCGGAAGGAGGTAGTGACCCGTCGCTCCCGCCACGAGCTCCAGGAGGCGGAGAAGAGGGCCCACATCCTGGAGGGGTTCCTCAAGGCCCTCGATATGATCGATCAGATCATCGCCCTGATCCGGGCCTCCGAAAGCCCTTCTGAGGCGAAGGCTGGATTGATGAGGAAGTTCGACTTCACGGAGGCCCAGGCCCAGGCGATTCTGGAGATGAGGCTTCAACGCTTAACGGGCCTTGAGAGGGAGAAGATCGCCGAAGAGTTCGAGAAGGTCTCCCGGGAGATAGCGAGGCTCAAGCAGATCCTGGCGGATGAAGAGGTGCTTAAGGGGGTGATCGTCGAGGAGCTGCGGGACATCCAGGAGAGGTTCGGCGATCACCGCAGGACCCAGATCGTTGAGGCCCAGGCGGAGATCCGGCTGGAGGACCTGATCGCCGAGGAGGAGATGGTGGTCACCATCACCCGGTCCGGCTACATCAAGAGGACCCCTGCCGATCTTTACCGGCCCCAGAGGAGGGGGGGGAAGGGGAGGCTCGGGGTACTGCTTAAGGACGCCGACTTCGTGGAGCACATCTTTGTGGCTTCCACCCATTCCCACATCCTCTTCTTTACCGACCGGGGCAGGCTCTACGGGATGAAGGTCCACGAGATCCCTCAGGCCCCGCCCTCGGCCAAGGGGAAGGCGATCGTCAACCTCCTCTCCTTGGAGCCCCAGGAGAGGATCACCGCCGTGCTGGTGGTGAGGGACTTTGAGGAGGGGGTTTCGGTGATCATGGCCACGAGGCGGGGGAGGATCAAGAAGACCCCCCTCGGGGAGCTTCGCAGCTCGCGCTCAGGAGGTATCCGGGCAATACAGCTTCAGGAAGGGGATGAACTGGTGGGGGTGAAGTTGGCCGATGAGAGGAAGGACGTCTTCCTCGGCACCAAAGGAGGCCTCGCCATCCGCTTCCCCAGCTCCCAACTGCGCCCCATGGGGAGGGTGGCCCAGGGGGTGAAGGGGATAGAACTCCGCGGAGAGGATGAGGTGGTAGTGATGGAGATCATCGAGGAGGGAAGCTACATCCTCACCGTCACCGAGAGGGGGATGGGGAAGAGGAGCAGGGTGGAGGAGTTCAGGGTCCAGTCCCGCGGAGGGAAGGGGCTTATAAACGTGAGGGTCTCCAAGAGGAGCGGCTATGTGGCAGGGGTTTTGCAAATAGCAGAGGACGATGAAATATTCGTGATCTCCAACAAGGGGAAGCTCCTCCGCACCCCTGTAAGGAGCATACCCGTCCAGAGGAGGGGTACCGTGGGGGTGAAGTTGATGGAGCTTGAAGCGGGGGAAAGGGTAATGGGGATGGCCACCTTCAAGGGCTAAAATAGACTTGACACTGTAAACTCTTTGTGCAATATTGTGGTAGGCATTTTTTCATAGATTAAGGGACGAGAAAACCCAAAAGGAGTTCGAAGATGGCCCAAAAACTGTTAATTGCTGATGATTCCTCAACGATTCAGAAGGTCTTCGAGAGGACCTTCCCCTCCTCGGAGTTCCAACTTATCTTCGCTACCAATGGAGCGGAGGCCTTGGAGAAGGCGAGGGAGGAGAAGCCCGACCTGATCATCGCGGACATAAATATGCCCGAGAAGAATGGCATTGAGGTCTGTGAGGAGGTGAAGAGGGACCCCGAGCTGAGGGACATTCCCGTTCTGCTCTTGGTAGGGGTCCTGGACGAATTCGATGAGAAGGACGGGGAGAGGGTAGGGGCTGCGGGCTACATGATAAAGCCCTTTGAGGCGACGGCTGCCATAAGCAAGGTGAAGGAGGTCCTGGCCCAGGCCTCCAAACCCTTTGAAGAGAGGGTAGAGGAGCCTCTTCCTGCTGCAAGGGAAGAGGAGGAAATCATAGAGCTCACCGAGGTGGTGGAGGAGGCGAAGGAGGAGAGGGTGGAGGTTCCTCCGGAGGAGAAGGAGTTCGTGCTGGAGTCGCCCCTGAAGGATCTGGAGAAGGAGCTGGAGGCCACTCTGGAGGTGGAGGAGAAGGAGGTGGTCGAGGAGAAGAAAGGGGAAGAGCCCTTGAAGCTGGACATCTCCCTGGAGGAGCTTGGACTCGGTGAGGAGGTCAGGGCGGAAGCCCCTTCGGGGGAGGCCGCACCTGAAGTGAAGGTAGAGGAGAAGCTCCCCGAGGAGAAGGAGGAAAAGCTTGAGGCGATCCTGGGGGAAAGTGCCGAAGAGCTCGAGAGGATAGAGACCCCTGAGGAGAAGCCCGCCGAGGAGGAGTTTGTGAAGGCCTTCGAACGGGAGTTCGCTGCCCCGGAGATAGAGACCACTCCCACCTTTACCCCTTCGGAGGTCTCCGAGGAGGTTCCCCCGAAGGAGGCCCCCCGGAAGGAGGCCCCTCCTGCTGAGGAGGTCCCGGCCGCTTCTCGCTTGGAAGGGGCGGTCAGGGAACTCATCTCCGCCATGGCCGAGGAGATCGCTTCGGCCGTCACCCGCCAGCTGAAGGAAACAATAGAGGAGAGCGTCCAGAAGGCCCTCAAGGAGGTCAGCGAAAAATAGGCCATGACCCAGGAGTTGGAGAAGGTCTATGACCCGAAGAGGGTTGAGGAGAAGTGGTATGATTTCTGGCTGAAGAAGGGGTACTTTTACGCCGATCCCTCCTCTCCCAAGAGGCCCTTCTCCATCGTCATCCCCCCGCCCAACGTGACCGGGTCCCTGCACATGGGTCACGCCCTGAACAACACCCTCCAGGACGTACTGGTCCGGTTCCGCAGGATGCAGGGTTACAACTGCCTCTGGATGCCCGGGACCGATCATGCGGGGATCGCCACCCAGAACGTGGTGGAGAGGGAGCTGGCCAAGGAGGGACTGAGCAGGGAGCAGCTGGGGAGGGAGGAGTTCATAAAGAGGGTCTGGCAGTGGAAGGAGAAGTACGGCGGGGTGATCATCCATCAGCTCAAGCGCCTCGGCGCATCCTGCGACTGGAGCAGGGAGCGCTTCACCATGGACGAGGGGCTCTCCAGGGCGGTGAGGGAGGTCTTCGTCCGCCTCTATGAGGAGGGCCTGATATATCGGGACAAATACATCATCAACTGGTGCCCCCGGTGCGAGACGGCCCTGTCAGACTTGGAGGTGGAGCACGAGGAGGAGGACGCCTATCTCTACTACCTCCGCTATCCCCTGGAAGGGGGAGGGGAGATAGTGGTGGCTACCACACGGCCTGAGACGATGCTCGGGGACACGGCCGTGGCGGTGAATCCCGATGATGATCGCTACAGGGGGATGGTGGGGAGAAGAGCGATCCTGCCCGTGCTGGGGCGGCGGATCCCGGTCATCGCCGACAGCTATGTGGACCCTGAGTTCGGCACCGGGGCCCTGAAGATTACCCCTGCCCACGATCCCTATGACTTCGAGATAGGGGGACGGCACGGCCTGCCCCAGGTGAAGGTGATAGACGAGAAGGGGAGGATGACCGAGGAGGCCGGCCCCTATAGGGGACTTGACCGGTTCGAGTGCCGGGAGAGGATCCTCGAGGACTTTAAGCAGGACGGCACCCTCGTGAAGGTGGAACCCTATCGGCACAGCGTCGGCCACTGTTACCGATGTCATACGGTGATAGAGCCCTTTCTCTCGGTCCAATGGTTCGTTCGCACCAAGCCCTTGGCTGCCCCGGCCATCCAGGCGGTGAGGGAGGGGAGGACCAGGATCATCCCCTCTATGTGGGAGAAGGTCTATTTCGAGTGGATGGAGAACATCAAGGACTGGTGCATATCAAGGCAGATCTGGTGGGGGCACAGGATTCCGGCCTGGCACTGCAAGGACTGCGGGGAGATCACCGTGGCCAGGGAGGACCCCACCTCCTGTGCCCACTGCGGTTCCCCCCGGATAGAGCAGGAGGAAGACGTGCTCGATACCTGGTTCAGCTCTGCCCTTTGGCCCTTCTCCACCATGGGATGGCCCGAACGGACGAAGGAGCTCGAGGTCTTCTACCCTACCTCGGTCCTGGTCACTGGCTTTGACATCCTCTTCTTCTGGGTGGCCAGGATGATGATGATGGGCCTCCACTTCATGGGGGATGTCCCCTTCCGGGATGTCTACATCCACGCCCTGGTGAGGGACATGCAGGGGCAGAAGATGAGCAAGACCCGGGGGAACGTGATAGACCCCCTGGTGATGATCGAGAAGTACGGCACGGATGCCTTCCGCTTCGCTCTCTGCGCCTTCGCTGCCCAGGGGAGGGACATCCGGATGTCGGAGAAGAGGATAGAGGGGTACCGGAACTTCGCCAACAAGATCTGGAACGCCGCCCGCTTCTCCCTGATGAACCTCGGGGACTTTCCCGAGGAGGGGGTAGATGAGCTGAGGGTTGAGGAGCTTACCCTGCCCGATCGCTGGATCCTCACCCGGCTCAATGAGGCCATCAGGGAGGTGACCGGGGCCTTGGAGGATTACCGCTTCAACGATGCGGCCCAGGCCATCTATCACTTCTTCTGGCACGAGCTCTGCGACTGGTACTTAGAATTGATAAAGCCCTTCCTCTACCAGAGGGAGAACCAGGGCCTGAGGAGGTCCACCCAGCGCACCCTCGTTTACGTGCTCGACAAGACCCTGAAGCTCCTTCATCCCTTTATGCCCTTCATCACCGAGGAGATATGGCAGCTTCTGCCCCACCGGGGGGAGAGCATCACGGTGGCCCCCTGGCCCGAGCCCGATGAGGGACTCTCCTTCGAGGAGGAGAGCCGGAGGATGGAGCTGGTGATGGGGGTGATCACCGGGGTGCGGAACATCAGGGGGGAGATGGGGGTGGCGCCCACCACTCGGGTGAGGGCGATCCTGAAGACCGAGGAAGAAGGGGTGGCCCAGGTGATAAGGGAAGGAAAAGGATTCATCCGGGATCTCGGCCTGGTCAAGGAGCTGGAGGTCCGGGTCGGCGGCGAGCGTCCCCAGGCTGCCGCCATGGCGATGGTGGAGGGAGTGGAGGTCTTCGTGCCACTGGAGGACCTGATCCCCGATCCCAAGCGGGAGGAGGCGAGGCTCCAGAAGGAGCTGAAGAAGGTGATGAAGGAGCTCGAGTTCCTCCAGAGAAAGCTCTCCAACAGGGACTTCCTCGAGAGGGCCCCCCAGGAGGTGGTGGCCAAGGAGCGGGGAAAGCTCCAGGAGTACAGCGAACGGAGGGCGAAGCTCGAGGAGCGCCTGGACGCCATAAGGGAGCTTTCCTCCCTCTGATCCGATGATCCGAAAAAAGGCAGAGGAGTTCCTTGGGGGGTATGACCCCGCAAGGCTCACCTATCCAGAACGGCTTCACCTCCTCGAGGAGCTCTCCTCGGCCTTAAGGGATGAGGAGAGCATCCTCAGGGGGGCAGAGGAGAGGTATTTGGCCCTCCTCAGGAGGATAGAGGAGACGGAAGAGGAGGCCGTCCTCAGGGAGGTCCACCAGGAGTTCACCCAGCTTGCCTGGGAGGAGTTCCAGGAGGGGCGCTCGGTGAGAGAGGTCCACCGGCTCCTTTCCCTTTCCCGCGACAGGCTCACCCAGAGGCTCTTAAAGCTGGTGGAGGAGGAGCTGGACTCTGAGGGGTTCGGTCCTCCCCCTTCGACTTACGCCTGGATGGCCATGGGGAGCGACGGCCGAAGGGAGCAGACCCTCTTCACCGATCAGGACAACCTTCTGGTGTACCGGTACAGGGAGGAAGAGGGGGAAAGGCTCCTTGCGCTCCAAGGGCGCCTGAGGACCCACCTCCTGAGGGGTGATATAGCCGAGAGGCCCCATTACGGTCCCAGGGAGGCCCTGGAGGACTACTACGAGCTATTCGCCCAGAGGATGGTGGAGAAGCTCGAGGATCTCGGCATAAGGAAGTGCAAGGGAGGGGTCATGCCGGTGAACGAGAAGTGGCGGGGGGAGATAGGGGAGTGGAAGGAGAGGATAATCGGCAAGATCAGACACGGGAAGGGCCCCTTGGGGATCCTCGACCTGATCATCATGATGGATCTCCGTCATGTGGGGGGGAACAGGAGGTTAGGGGAGGAACTCATCGACTTCTTCGACGACCATATCATGGAGAACCGCTCCATGGTGGAGAAGATGGCATCGGCCGCCATCCTCATCCCTGTGCCCCTTGGCCTCTTTCGCCGCTTCACCACCGAGCGCTCGGGGGAGCATAAGGGCACAATAGACGTGAAGCTTGGGGGCTGGGGCCCTCTGGTGTTCCTGGTGAGGCTCCTCGCCAAGAGATACCGGATCCCCTCCACCAACACCTTCGAGCGGATAAAGGGGCTCGAGGAGAGGGAGGTCCTTTCGGCCTCCTTCTCCGAGAGGCTCCAGGAGGCCTTCTATACCCTGATGTGCCTTCGGATCGAGCGCCAGGGGGAGCTCTTGAGGGAGGGGGTGGTGGACGGACAGGACAGGGTCAACCCCTACCGGCTCCCGGAGCCCGATCAGGCGAGGCTCAGGGACGCCCTGAGGATGGTGGAGGCCTTGCAAAAACTGGCCAATGAGGTATTCTTCTCAGGGGGGCTCTGGCGATGAAGGTGAACGAGGTGATGACGAAGAAGGTGATAACCTGTCATCCCAACGAGAAGGTCTCGGTGATCCTGAACAAACTGAAGCTCTTCGACATCGCCGGGATGCCGGTGGTGCTGAAGGGGAGGCTTCAGGGCTTCATCTCCCGGACCGACATCATAAACTACCTCACCATGGGGATGGAAGTGACGGAGATAGACCGGGAGGAGATCCTGAAGAAGTACAACACCCCGGTGAAAGAGATCATGGTCAAGGAGGTGATCACCGTGCCCCCCTCCCTCCCCATAGAGGAGGCGGCGAAGGTGATGGTCGAGCGCAGGATAAACACCCTGCCGGTGCTGCAGGGGGAGAAGCTTGTGGGGATCCTCACCAGGGGGGACATCGTAAAGACCCTGGCCAGCTACTGTGAGGCAGAGGAGGAGGTGGAAGGATGAAGATCACGGAGAGGGAGGTGGATTATGTGGCGAGGCTTGCCCGACTGAAGCTCTCCGATCGGGAAAGGGAGCTCTTCACCGGGCAGCTCAACGCCATTCTGGAGTACATGGAGAAGCTCAACGAGCTCGACACTGAAGGGGTGGAACCCACCTACCATGTGGTCCATCACACCAATGCCTTCCGGGAGGATGAGGTCGGGAAGTCCTCCCCCCGGGAGGAGATCATGGAGAACGCCCCCCAGAGGGAGGGGGAGTTCTTCAAGGTGCCGAGGGTGATCTGATGGATATCTGCCGTCTGGGAATAGGGGAGCTGAGGGAAAAGTTCGACAGGGGGGAGCTGAGCTCGGTGGAGGCGACCCGGGCCTTTCTCGAGCGGATAAGGGAGGTGGACGAGAAGATCAGGGCTTATCTCACCGTGACCGAGGAGGAGGCCCTGGAGATGGCCTCTCGGGCCGATGAGATGATGAGGGAGGGGAAGGTCTTCCCCCTTACCGGGGTCCCCCTCGCCATAAAGGACAACATCTGCACCAAGGGTATAAGGACTACCTGTGCCTCCCGGATCCTTCACAATTTCATCCCGCCTTATGATGCCACAGTGATAGGGAGACTCAAGGCCCAGGGGGCAGTGATCCTGGGGAAGACCAATATGGACGAGTTCGCCATGGGCTCCTCCACGGAGAACTCGGCCTTCGCCATCACCCGAAACCCCTGGGATCTGGAGGCGATCCCCGGAGGATCAAGCGGGGGCTCAGCGGCAGCGGTGGCCGCCGATGAGTGCGCCGGGGCCCTGGGCTCGGACACAGGGGGGTCCATAAGGCAGCCCGCTGCCTGCTGCGGGGTGGTGGGGCTCAAGCCCACCTACGGGAGGGTATCGAGATATGGTCTTGTCGCCTTCGCTTCCTCCCTCGATCAGATAGGTCCCATGACCAAGTCGGTCAGGGACTCGGCCCTGCTGCTTGGGGCTATCTCGGGTCATGACCCCCATGACTCCACCTCCTCCCCCCTTCCCGATGAGGACTTCACCCGCCTCCTGGGGAAGGAGATAAAGGGTATGAAGCTGGGGATGCCAAAGGAGTTCTTCATCGAGGGGATGGATCCCGAGGTGGAGGGGAGGGTGAGAGAGGCGATAAGGGTCTTTGAGGGACTTGGGGCCAGGGTGGAGGAGATCTCCCTCCCCCATACCCCCTATGCCGTGGCCACCTACTACATCATCTGCACCGCCGAGGCGAGCTCCAACCTCGCCCGCTACGATGGGGTGAAGTACGGCCTGAGGAAGGAAGGGGAGGACCTGATCGATATGTACCGGGAGACCCGCTCCGATGGCTTCGGCCCGGAGGTGAAGCGGCGGATCATGCTCGGGACCTACGCCCTCTCTGCAGGCTATTACGATGCCTACTACAGGAAGGCCTCCCAGGTGAGGACCCTGATAAAGGGGGACTTTGAGAGGGCCTTTGAGCGATGTGACCTGATCCTCACCCCCACCTCCCCCACAGCGGCCTTCGCCATCGGGGAGAAGATCGACGATCCCCTCCAGATGTACCTCTCCGATATCTTCACCATCTCCGTGAACCTGGCAGGACTTCCCGCCATCTCCCTTCCCTGCGGTTTCACCGAGCGGGGGCTCCCTGTGGGCCTCCAGATCATAGGGAAGCCCTTTTCCGAGGCCACCCTCCTTCAGGCAGCCCATGCTTACGAGGAAAGCACCGATTTTCGCTCAAGGAGGCCCCTTATAGGATCCTCTCCTTGACCCTCAATCTCTCCCGTGATAGTTTTTTAGGACTGTTTTTAATCTGCTGAGAGGGTAAGGGATGGAGGAGTTTCCGAGGATAAAGAGGCTTCCCCCCTATGTCTTCGCCCAGGTGGACGCCCTGAAGCTTGAGGCCCGGCGCCGGGGTGAGGACATCATCGATCTCGGGATGGGTAACCCGGACATCCCCACCCCCCGCCATATCGTGGAGAAGCTGATCGAGGCGGCCCAGAACCCGAGGAACCATCGCTACTCCGCCTCCCGAGGGATATACAAGCTTCGGGTAGCCATCACCGAGTGGTATGGGCGCAAATATGATGTGGACCTGGACCCCGAGACCGAGGCGATCGCCACCATCGGTTCCAAGGACGGGATTGCCCACCTGGCCTTAGCGGTCCTGGGGCCCGGGGATGTGGTCCTCGTGCCCACCCCTACCTACCCCATTCACAGCTACTGCGTGGTGATCGCCGGGGGAGACCTGAGGAGTGTCCCCCTTCTGGATGAGGAGGAGGACTTCTTCGAGAAGCTTCAGGCGGCGGTGCGCCTCACCTGGCCCAAGCCGAAGATGATCATCCTGAACTTCCCCCACAACCCCACCACCACCGTGGTGGACCTCTCCTTCTTCGAGAAGGTGGTGGACTTTGCAAAAGAGCACGATATCCTGATCCTCCACGACCTCGCTTACGCCGATCTCACCTTCGATGGGTATAAGGCCCCAAGTATCCTTCAGGTCCCGGGTGCCAAGGATGTGGCGGTGGAGTTCTACACCCTATCTAAGAGCTACAGCATGCCTGGCTGGAGGGTCGGCTTTGCTGTGGGCAACAGCCGCATGATCCACGCCCTGGCCAGGCTTAAGAGCTATTTCGATTACGGGATGTTTCAGCCGATCCAGATAGCGGCCATCATCGCCCTCAGGTCAGATGATTCGGTGGTGGAGGGGATAGTGGAGACCTATCGCTCCCGGAGGGATGTCCTGGTGAGGGGCCTTAACCAGATAGGGTGGGAGGTGAAGAAGCCCAAGGCCACCATGTTTGTCTGGGCCCGTATCCCCGAACCCTACCGGGAGATGGGCTCCTTGGAGTTCTCCAAGCTCCTGCTGCGGGAAGCGAAGGTGGCCGTTTCCCCTGGCATCGGCTTCGGTGAGGGGGGAGAGGGATATGTGAGGTTCGCCCTGGTGGAGAACGAGCACCGGATTCGTCAGGCCATAAGGGGAATAAGGAGGATGTTTAAGGGATGAGGGAGATCGGGGTCGGGATCATCGGTTTCGGCACGGTAGGCACGGGGGTCGTGAAGATCCTCCAGGAGAACGGGGAGCTCATCGCCGAACGGCTGGGGGGGAGGCTTGCGATAAGGAAGATCGCCGACATAGACCTGCAGAGGGAGAGGGATGTGGAGGTCCCTTCCTCCCTCCTCACCACTGATGCCCATGAGGTGATAAGGGACCCCGGGGTGGACGTTGTGGTGGAGCTCATCGGTGGAGAGGAGCCGGCCCGAAGCCTCATCCTCGAGGCGATCCGGGAAGGAAAACACGTGGTGACCGCCAACAAGGCCCTCCTGGCCCATCGGGGGAGGGAGATATTCGAGGCGGCCAAGGAACGAGGGGTCCAAGTGGGGTTTGAGGCCAGTGTGGGAGGGGGGATACCGATAATCCGTTCTCTGAGCGATGGGCTTGTGGCCAACAGGATCAGGGCGATCTTCGGGATCCTCAACGGCACTTCCAACTACATCCTCACCCGGATGACGGAGCAGGGGGAGGAGTTCGGTGAGGCGTTAAGGGAAGCCCAGTCGCTGGGATACGCCGAGGCCGATCCCCGGCTCGACGTGGAGGGGATAGACGCCGCCCATAAGCTGACAATCCTCGCTTCGCTGGCCTCGGGGAGCTGGGTGGAGTTCGAAAGGGTTTATGTGGAGGGGATTACCCGGATAACCCCTCTCGACATCCAGTTCAGCATGGAGTTTGGATACAGGATAAAGCTCCTGGCCATAGCCAAGAT
>CAYRAR010000036.1:0-14014 GCA_964422255.1 uncultured Thermodesulfobacteriota bacterium
AGGCTGATCAGCTCCAGTTGAAGATAACGAAGAAGCTCTTCGACATCGAGGATCGGCTTGATCCGACGACTCTCTTCTTCCTGATGCGCATCATAAACGAGATGGACGCGGTGGCGGATTACGCCGAGGATTCAGGGGATCGGTTAAGGACGATGCTCGCCAAGTGAGGGATTTTCCCTTCTTGCTGGCTGTATGGACTTGATATTCACTCCCGTCATCCTCATCTCCCTGCTCGTCGGCTTCTACATGGCCTGGAACATCGGCGCCAATGACCTGGCCAACTCCATGGGGACGAGCGTGGGGAGCAGGGCCCTCTCAATAAGGCAGGCGATCCTGGTGGCGGCGATCCTCGAGTTTGGCGGTGCGGTCTTCGTGGGGTCCCACGTCACCGACACGGTGAGGAAGAAGATCGTGGACGTGAAAGTCCTCTCCCTCCACATCGGGCCTGAGGCCTTCATCTGCGGGATGCTGGCCGCCATCCTGGGGGCTGCCATCTGGATCACCATCGCCACCTATTTCAGCCTCCCCGTATCCACCACCCACAGCATCGTCGGTGCGGTGGTCGGCTTCGGGATCATCGCCGCAGGGGTAGACACGATAAACTTCGGCAAGCTCGCCGAGATCGTCGCCTCCTGGATCATCTCTCCCATAGCGGGGGGCGTCCTTTCCTTCTTCACCTTCACGGTCATAAAGAGGAAGGTGTTCGACAAGGATGATAAGATGGAAAGCGCCAAGAGGGTGGTCCCTTACTTTGTAGGGTTCGTCTCCATGGTGCTCGCCCTCTCCATGGTCTACAAGGGTCTTAAGAACCTCCATCTCGATATGGCCATAGGGGAGGCCTCCCTCATGGCCCTGATGATCGGGGGGATGAGCGGAGGGGCGACCCATCTCTTCCTGAGGAACTATCGGACGAAGCTTGAGGACGAGTATCAGCAGGTGGAGAACTTCTTCAAGCACTTACAGATCCTCACGGCCTGTTACGTCGCCTTCGCCCACGGGGCCAACGATGTCGCCAACGCCGTCGGCCCCTTGGCGGCGATCGTCTCTGTGGCCCGAACGGGGGATATCCTCCAGAGGACCACCGTCCCCGTCTGGATCCTGGTTATCGGGGGGATCGGGATCGCCCTCGGGATCGCCACCTGGGGGCAGAGGGTGATAGAGACCATCGGGAAGAGGATCACCGAGATCACCTTCACCCGCGGCTTTTCCGCCGAGTTCGGGGCAGCCACGAGCATCCTCATCTGCTCTAAGCTAGGCCTTCCCGTATCCACTTCCCATACCTTAGTGGGGAGCGTGGTGGGAGTGGGCTTCGCCCACGGCATAGGGGCCATCGACCTGCGGGTCATAAGGGACATCCTTGCAGCCTGGCTCCTCACGATACCGGTGGCTGCCGGTCTCACCGTGATGATTTACGAACTGCTCCTGCTGATTATCTAAAAAACTCCTTGACAAAACGGTTGATCACGTTAGAATAAAATATGAAAAAATTTTTTCATATTTGAAAATGACTACGGCCTTAGAGCGCGGGCTGCGGGTCATTGAGCTCCTGGCAGAGGAGGATACGGAGCTCACCCTGAAGGAGATCGGAAGGAGGTTGGGGATCCCATCCCCCTCCCTCTGGCGCCTCCTCTCCCTGCTGAGGGAAAGGGGTTATGTGAACTATGATCCGGACAAACGCACCTACCGGCTCGGCTTCAAGTTCCTCTATATGGGCAATGTGCTGCTCGGCGGGGCAGGGTACAGGTCTCAGGCGAGGGAACACCTGAAGGAGCTGGTTGCCCTCACCGGGGAGACGGCGGAGCTCTCCTCGAGGATCAAGGACCAGCTGGTCCTGATAGATCAGGTGGAGGGGCCCAATGCCATAAGGCTCTTCTCCCGGGTGGGAAGTGCCTACCCCTACTTTCACGCCACGGCTCCGGGTAAGGTCTACCTCGCCCATCTCGAAAAGGAGAAGTTTTACCGGGTGATGGAGAAGATGGGCCTTCCTGCCATAACCCCCTACACCAAGACCGACATCAAGGAGCTGGACCGGGAGCTGGATAGGGTACGGGAGAGGGGATTTGCCGTGGACCATCAGGAGCTGAGGATTGGGGTATCGAGGGTAGCTGCCCCCCTTTACGGCAAGGACCGCCAGGTGATGGCCTGTGTGGGGGTGGCGGGGCCTTCCTTCCGCCTCACCCCCCAGAGGGAAGAGGAGGTGGGGAGGGCGGTCCTCATGGTGGCCAAAAGGATAATGGAGGAGATCGGAGGGATATGATGGACTTTTCCCTGACCCTGGAGCAGAGGGACCTTAAAGAGGCCGCTCGCCAGTTTGCCCGCACCGAGTTCCTCCCCGAGAAGGCGATGGAGTACGAGCTGCAGGAGAGTTTTCCCTTTGAAATATACCGGAAGGCGGGGGAGCTCGGCTTCCTGGGGGTGGATTTTCCCCAGGAGGTGGGGGGAGCGGGCCTGGGAATAATGGAGGCGGTGCTGGTGGTGGAGGAGTTCTGTAAGGCGGACTCAGGGATAGGGATGGCGATCCACTTAGGGTATCTTCCCGCCAAGATGGTGAAGATGTTCGGCACCCCCGAGCAGAAGAGGAAGTATCTCAGCCGGGTGGTGAGGGGGGAGTGGATCGCTGCAGTCTCCTTCACCGAGCCCGATCACGGAAGCGACCTCACCCGGATGGACACGAGGCTGGAGGAGCGGGAGGACTGCTTCGTTATAAACGGGACCAAGATCCTCACCACCAACGCCCGTTATGCCGACTTCTTCACCGTCCTCTGCCAGGACGGCCCCCCGGAGGCGCCCGGTCACGGGATGAGCACCATCTTAGTGGAGCGGAATCCAGAGAGGCCCATGGGAGGGGAGCTGGAGATAAACGAACTTCCCCACAAGATGGGAATCAAGATGACCTCCTCAGGGGAACTGGTCTTCAGGGATCTGAAGGTGCCCAAGGAGAACCTCCTCGGGGAGCGGGGCCGGGGGTTGATGAACGTGCTTGAGTTCCTCGATGAGAGCCGGATAGAGATAGCGGCCCAATCGCTGGGGAACGCCGAGGGGGCCTTCCTCCGGGCCTTCCGATACGCCAAGGAACGATTCCAGTTCGGAAGCCCCATCATCGACTTTCAGGCCATCGGCCACAGGTTGGCCCACATGTTCAGCCGACTTCAGGCCCTGAAGTACATCACCTACCGGGCGGCCTGGGCCTGTGACCATCAGAAGGGGAGGGTGGTGCCCCTGCTCACCTCTCTGGTCAAACACTACGTGCCTCAGCAAGCCAAGGCGATAATAGATGAGGCGATCAACATCTTCGGGGGCTACGGCTATTTCATGGATCAGGAGGTGGAAAGGCGCTACCGGGACAACAGGATAGCGGAGATCTACGAGGGGACGGTAGAGATCCAGCTCAACACCATGGTCCATTTCCTCAAGAGGATGAGCGCGGAGTACCTGGAGGAGGCCCTACTTTAAGGCCACTTTTTCTTCCCACAAGAAGGGGAAAATATGGTATTAGGAGGGTCTGAACCTCTGGGGTTCTGAAGGGGAGAGAGGGATGGAGGTTGCCGTAAGGAAGGAGGATCTTTTTGCCTGTATCCAGTGCGGCAAGTGCACGGGGAGCTGTCCTGAGGCGGGAAAGACCCCTTTTAACGTCCGGATGATGGTTCGAAAGGTCCTTTTCGATGAATGGGATGAGGAAGACCTCCTCTGGTTCTGCAGCAGCTGTGGTGCCTGTACTGTCCGGTGCCCCAGGGACGTGAGGCCTTCAGAGGTGGTGGTCGGCCTCAGAGCTGCGATGGTGGAGGCTGGTCGCGTTCCTACTTCCCTCTATCAGGCTCTGGAGAACACCCTGGTGCAGAAGAACCCCTGGGGAAGGTCGAAGAACAGGAGGGATGAGTGGACGGCTCCCCTCGACTTCCAGATCCCTTTCATCGGGGATGGTGACCTCCATACCCTCCTCTTTGTCTGTTGTGTGCAGGCCTATGACCCCCGGTGTCAGGTGATCCCGAGGAACTTCGCCAAGGTGTTACATACAGCCGGCGTGCCCTTTGGGATTTTAGGAAGAAGAGAGGTCTGCTGTGGCAATGAGATAAGAAGGGTAGGGGAGTGGGGACTTTTTCGCGAGCTCAAGGAGGAGAATAGCAAAAACTTCGAGCGCTATAAGGTAGAAAGGATCGTTGCCCTCTCCCCCCACTGCATGAACGCCTTCCGGAAGGAGTATGACGGGGTCGTCCAGGACGTGCTTCATTACACCCAGCTTCTCTGGGAGCTCATAAGGGAGGGGGCAATAGAGCCCAAAGGGGAGTATCCGAAGAGGGTCGTCTATCACGATCCCTGTTTTCTGGGGAAGCAGAACGGGGTGTTCGATGAGCCGAGGGAGATCCTTCGGGCCATCCCCGCCTTAGAACTCCTGGAGTTCTCCCGCTCCCGCGAGAACTCCCTCTGCTGCGAGGGTGGAGGGGGGAGGATGTTCATAGATGTGGAGGCGGGGGAGAGGAACGGAGAGAGGAGGGTGAAGGAGGCTGAGGAGCTGGGTGCTCAGGTGATCGCCACGGCCTGCCCCTTCTGCCTGCTGAACTTAGAGGATGCGGCCACGGTCCTCGATGCTGCAATAGAGGTGAAGGACATAACCGAGATCCTTATGGAGGTGCTCTGATGGATGTGGTGGTCCTTGCCAAATGGGTCCCTGTGACCCAGGAGGAAGAGCTGAAGCTCATGAGGGGTGAGAAGGCAGTGGATCTTGAGGAGATCCCCTTCCGCCTGAACGAATGGGATACCTACGCCATAGAGGAGGCGTCAAGGATCCTCGAGGCCCATGGGGGAACGGGCTGGGTGGTGAGCCTGGGGACGGAGGAGGCAGATACCGCCCTGAGGCGGGGACTCGCCATGGGACTTGGGAAGGGGGCCCTCATAGAGACGGAGGAAGAGCTGGTGGATCCCTTCGAGAGGGCGCAGATATTCAAGAACTTTTTAGAGAAGAAAGGAATAAAGTTCGATCTCCTCCTTTCCGGAGTGCAGGCAGAGGACGATCAGTTCGCTGCCACAGGAGGGGTTCTGGCGGGACTCCTCGATCTTCCCTATGTCACGATGGTTATGGGGATCGAAGAGATCTCAGAGGGCGAGGTGACGGTTTTGCGGGAGCTCGAAGGGGGGTTGATGGAGAGGGTCAGGGTCTCCCTTCCGGCGGTCCTTTCGGTCCAGACAGGGATCAACGAGCCGAGGTATGTCTCGGTAACAGGGGTGCTTGCGGCGGCGAAAAAGGAAAGGGAGTTTCTCACCGTAGATGAGTTTTCAGAGGGAAGGAAGGGAAGGATAGAGATCCTGAGGCTGGAGTTTCCACCTCCCAGAGAGGGGGCCGAGATCATCAAAGGGGATCTCGATGAGGTGGTGGAGAGCATCTTTGAAATCCTGAAAGAGAAGGGGGTGAGGTGATGGGATATGCGCTTGTGGTAGGGGAGACCAGGGGAGGCGTCCTTCAAGAGCGAAGCCTTGATCCCGTCTATTTCTCGGACAAGATTGGACTTCCTTCTTATCTGCTCCTGCCACAGGGTGAATACGACCCTTTAAAGGGCCTTTGTGATAAGGTGCTCGTAAGTTCCTTCGAGGAGGGGGATTTTCTCAGTCCCTTAAACCTCGTCCGCACTGTGGAGGGAGTGATTGGTGCCTTTGGGGCACCTTCCCTCGTCCTCTTCTCCCATTCCTCCTTCGGGATGGATGCTGCGCCCTTCCTTGCGGGGCGGCTCTCCTGGCCCCTTATCACCGATATCTCGGGGTTCTACAGGGATGAGGAAGGGATGGTCTTTATCAAGCCCCTCTATTCCGAGAAGGTCCACGCCCACTTCCGCCTGAGGGAGGCTCGGGGGGTTGTAGGCACGGTAAGGGCAGGGGCCTTTGAGGGGGAGGGGGTGATGAAGGAGACTGTCTTTGAGAGGCTTGAGGCGATCGAGAAGGACCCGAGGAGAGAGTTCCTCGGCTACCTCGAAGAAGAGGTGGGCGATGTGGATATAACCAGGGCCGAGCTTCTGGTCTCGGTGGGAAGGGGGGTTAAGGAGAAGGAGAATATCCCCACCTTTGAAGAACTGGCAACCCTTCTTGGGGGGACCCTTTCCTGTTCGCGGCCTGTCGCCGATCGGGGGTGGCTTCCCAAGAGCCGTCAGGTGGGGACGTCGGGAAAGACCGTGAAGCCCAAGGTTTACCTCGCCATGGGGATAAGCGGCGCCTTTCAACATATCGCCGGTATGAAGAATTCGGAGGTGATCATCGCCGTGAACAGGGACCCCTCGGCCCCCATCTTCCAGTACGCCCATTACGGGGTCATCGAGGACATGCATAAAGTGGCGCAGAAGATGATCGAGAAATTGAAGGCTCAGGGATGATAGAGGGAAGGAGGGTATTGGTCATCGGCGGTGGAATAGGGGGAATACAGGCCTCCCTGGACCTCGCCGACTCAGGCCTTGAGGTGATCCTCGTCGAGAAGGGACCTTCCATCGGGGGGAGGATGATCCAGACCGATAAGACCTTTCCCACCCTCGACTGTTCCTCCTGCATCCTGACGCCGAAGATGGTGGAGGTGGCGCTTGATCCGAGGGTGAAGATCTTGTCTCTTTCGGAGGTAACGGAAGTAAAGCGGGAGGGGAGGGGGTTCAGGGTTCAGATCAAAAAGAACCCCCGTTATGTAGATGAGGAGCGATGCACGGCCTGTGAGAGGTGTGAGGAGGTCTGTGTGCTTAAGGGAAGGATACCCAAGGAATTTGATGAAGGGATGGGGAGGAGGGGGGCGATCTTCATCCCCTTTCCCCAGGCCGTCCCTCAGAAATATTTGATAGACCCTCAGAGCTGCCTCACCCTGAGGAAGGGCAGGTGCAAGAAGGGCCCTCCCTGTGTGGAGGTATGTGAGGCGGGGGCCATCAACTTTGAGGACGAACCGAAACTTCTGGAATACCAGGTAGATGCGATCGTCCTCGCCATGGGTTTTGACCTCTTCGATCCGGCGGAGAAGCCCGAGCTCGGTTACGGGAGGTATCCCCAGGTGATAACGAGCCTTGAGCTCGAAAGGCTAATGGCTCCCAATGGTCCCACCGGAGGAGAGATTCGCCTCGGAGATTTCCGCCCCCAGAGCTTTTTCTTCATCCAGTGCGTCGGCTCCAGGGATCATACCGTGGGGGCGCCCTTTTGCTCGAGGGTCTGCTGTATGTATACGGCAAAACACGCCTATATAGTCAAGGAAAGGGTAGAAGGAGCAATGGTTTACGTCTCATACATCGATATGAGAGCCCACGGCAAGGGATATGAGGAATTTTACAGGAGGCTTCAGCAACTGGGGGTCTATTACATAAGAGGGGTAGCAGGGGAGGTTTACAGAAGAGGTGAGAGGATGATCGTGAGGGTGGAGGACCAGTTCAGCAGCCTCCTGAGGGAGATTCCGGTAGATCTTGTAGTTCTGGCCCCTGGGATCAGGCCCAAGAGAGGCGTGGAGCACCTCATCCGCACCCTGGGTGCAGAGACGGACCCCTACGGTTTCCTGAAGACCGGCTCCTTCGCCCCCTTCATGACCAATGTCCCAGGGGTTTTTGCCTGTGGTGCCATCACCGGGCCGAAGGACATCCCGGAGACGGTTGCCTCTGCCTCTGCTGCTGCGGGTGCCTGCATCGAGTATCTCTCATGAGGATAGGGCTTTTTATCTGTCACTGCGGTGAAAACATCAAGGGTACGGTGGACATAGAGGCCCTGAAGGAGGCCTTCCATCGCTTTCCCCACGTCCTGGTCGTTGAGGATTATCCCTTTCTCTGTTCTGAACCGGGGCAGGAGCTGATAAAGAGGGCGGTTCTGGAACATAAGCTCGATAGGGTGGTGGTCGCGGCCTGCACCCCGAGCATGCACGAGGAGACCTTCAGGGGGCTTCTCAAGGAGACACCGCTGAACCCTTATCTCCTCAGGCAGGTGGGGATAAGGGAGCACGTATCCTGGGTGAGCCAGGATAAGGAGAGGAATACCCAGAAGGCGATAGGCATTATCAAAGGGGGCATATATTCCTCCCTTCACCTTAAGCCCCTGGAGCAGAAGTTCATACCAGTTGAGCGATCCGCCCTGGTCCTCGGAGGGGGGATTGCGGGGATCTCAGCGGCCCTTTCCCTCTCCAGGATGGGGATAAGGACCTGTATTGTGGAAAAGTCCGGAGAGCTCGGGGGGATGACAAGGAGGCTTTCCTCCGTGTGGCCGAGCATGAGGAGGGGGGAGGAGGTGATGGCCCCCCTCATTGAGGAGCTCACAAGCAGGGATAACGTGGAGGTATTTTTGAACTCTCGGGTCCTCGCCTTTGATGGTTTTGCGGGAGGGTTTCAGGCGAGGATAGAGACTCCGGAGGGGGAAAGGGAGATAAAGGTAGGGGGGGCGATCATTGCCATCGGATTCACCCCCTTCGATCCCTCGATCAAGGGAGAACTCCTCTACGGAAGGGATGAGAGGATCATCACCACCTTGGAGTTCGAGGAGAAGTTCTGTGAAGGGTTCTTCGCAAAACCCTCAGGGAGGGTAGCGATCATTCACTGTGTGGGCTCGAGGGATGAGCAGATAGGGAGACCTTACTGTTCGAGGGTATGTTGTATAAACGCAGCAAAGACGGCGGCGAGGATAAAGACCGCCTACCCTGAAGCGAGGGTGGAGGTCTTTTACATGGACGTGAGGGCCCATCCTCGAGGGGGGGAGGAGTTCTTTGAGGAGGTACAGCGCCGAGGAGTCTATTACACCAGGGCGAACGTCGCCGAGATCTATCCCAAACCCCAGGGAGTGGTGCTCAGGGGAGAGGATACCCTCTTAGGGGAGGTCTTTGAGCGGGAGTTCGATCTGGTGATTCTCTCGATAGGGATGGATCCGCCTGAGGACGCCGAAGAGATAGCCCGGATATTCAAGATCAGTCTGGGCGAGGATGGCTTCTTTCAGGAGGCCCACATAAAGCTCAGGCCTTTCGATACGGTGAGAAAGGGCGTCTACATCGCCGGCTCCTGTGCAGGGCCTAAGGACGCAACCGATTCCCTCCTTCAGGGAAGGGCAGCAGCCATGAAACTCTTTTCCTTTCTGGCCTCGGGTACAGCAGCAGTTGATCCCTTGAAAGCCGAAGTAGATTCAACTCGCTGTAGCGGCTGCAGGCTCTGCGAGAGGGTCTGCCCAGCGGAGGCCATAGCATTCGATCCGTCGAGCGAGACAGTGACGGTTAACGAGATGGCCTGCTCGGGTTGTGGCCTCTGCGGGAGCATCTGTCCCTCCTCCGCCATCACCCTCAGGGGGTACACGGACCCTATTCTGAGGGAGGAGGTCTCCGGGATGATGGAGGGGGAAGGTGGGGTTTGAACCGAAGATCGTGGGTTTTCTCTGCAGCTATTGCGCCTTCAAGGCCTCTGAGATGGCCGGGAGCCTCAGACTCCAGTATCCTGAAGGGGTTAAGGTCATAAGGGTCCCGTGCTCAAGCCGCGTTGATCCCTCCCATGTGCTCAAGGCCCTCTTTGAAGGGGCGGATGGGGTCTTTGTAGCGGGCTGCCACCCCGGGGAGTGCCATTTCATAAAGGGCAATTATTATACGCGCAGGAGGATATATGCCCTGAAGGAGCTGCTTCGGACAGTGGGCCTTGAGGGGAGGGTGAAACTCTTCTGGGTCAGTGCCTCTGAGGCGAGGCGATTCGTCCAGAAGGTGACCGAGATGGTCGAGGAGATAAGGAAGCTCGGGAGGAACCCTCTGAAGGGCGGACGATGAAAGGAGTGGTTACGAATCGGGAGGTCTTAAGGCAGTATGTGGAAGGGTTCCTTCAGGGGGAGCGGTGCGCCTTTCTGGGATTCTTCCCCCTTTCGGATGGTTCCGTCGGGCTCTCTTTACGGCAGAAACCACCCTTAGAGTTCGTCCTGATAAATCCTTTTTTCTCCTTCAACTCCGCCCGGTTCCTTCACCGGACCCTGAACCCATCCTACCGGATCTTCTCCCTGCTTCGGCCCTGTGAGGTCCGGGCCTACGTGGAGCTTACCAAATTGAACCAGGTGAAGGGGGACAATTTTGTAGTCTTTTCTGTGGATTGTTTCGGGACGCTCTCTCTCAAGGGGGATGACCCTCCACCCCTTCCCGAAAGCCCCCAAGAGTTGAGAGGGTTTCTGGAGGCGAAGGGGCTTTTGCGATGGGCATGCAAAAACTGCAAGGACAGGGGGGGGAAGTACGGTGATGGGGGGGTGAGGTTTCTTTCCGGTGGCGATCTCCTGCTCGTGCCCTATACGGAGCGGGGGGAGGAGTTCTTGGCGAACTTTGGCCCATGGAGGGAGGTATCCCCTGAGGAACTGCTCTTAGGGGAAGCTCCTGAGGAGGATGCCGAGCCGCCTTCCTTTGAACTCTCAGAGCTCCGTGAGGCCTTCTCCTCCTGTATCCTTTGCAAGAACTGTCGGGATATGTGTCCCATTTGTTACTGTCTCGATTGTCTCTTTGACGGTGGGGGGTTTTTGCCTGCGGGCGACGATCTCTTAAACCTCCTCTGGAGGGAGCAGGTTGTGGATCTACCCCATGACGTTCTCCTGTACCATTTCGTGAGGATGTATCACGTGGCCCAGAGCTGCACCGCCTGTGGCGCCTGTGAGGAGGCGTGTCCGATGAATATACCCCTGACGAGGTTCTTCAAGGCGTCCTCAGAGAGGATACAGAGGACCTTCTCGTATAAGGCAGGGGGAGACTTCGAGGAACCCTTGCCCTTCACCACATATCGGGAGGACGAGCTTCCCGATGCCTCTGATTGACGAGATACTGGATCTTGCCGGATACAGGAGGGAGGACCTTTACGTATGCTTAGGATGTAAGATCTGTTCCTCTATCTGTGTTCTGAATGAGATAGGCATCGAAGCCAACCCCCGAAATTTCATCATTAATCTGATCATGGAGAAGGAAGAGCTCGAGGGAGATCCCCTCCTGAAGTACTGTACCGGCTGCTATGCATGCACCTTTTTCTGCCCATGGGAGATAAAGGTGCCGGATGTGGTGAGGGCTGCAAGGGCCGCCTTCCTTCCTTCCCATCCCTTCGAGCGGGCCTTCTCCAGTTCCCTTGAGCTTTTTGGGAGGGTATATGAACCTTATCTCCTTTTTAGATTGCTACCCTACTTTTTCCGGAAGGGCTACTTAAGGCTTCTTGTAAAGGGCCTTCCCTCCTTTCGCCCCTCCTTGCCCAAGAGGGTGAAGACAGAAGGGATCTTCGATGGGGAGAAGAAGTGAGGTACGCCTATTATCCCGGTTGTAGTCTGAAGGGTTCGGCCAAAGGGCTGGATGAGGGGGTCAGGAGGGTATTTAGTGCCTTGGGGGATGAGCTTGTGGAGATACCCGATTGGAACTGCTGCGGTGCCTTTGAGTTCGGGGAGAAGGAGAGGATCCTGGCCCTCTCTCAGGCGAATATAAGGAAGGGTAGGGAAGTGTCTCCAGAGATCATCGCCCCCTGTCCTGCCTGCCTCAAGAACCTGAGGGAGGCAGCAGATTCCTCTGTATCCGTCCTTCATCCCCTGGAGGTCTTCTCCGAGGCTTCCTTCTGGGATAGGTTACCGATGAAGAGGGACCTGGGAGGACGCCCCTTTACCCCTTATTATGGCTGTATCCTTTTACGGCCCAGGGAGTTCGCCCTCCGGGTCCAGGACCCTATAGAGGTGATCATAACGAGACTGGGTGGGAAGGTGGTCTCCTCTCAGGTCAAGGCCCAGTGCTGCGGAGGGAACCTCTTTTTCAAGGAGCTGGAGGTGAGTGAGAAGCTTGCCAAAAAGGTGTGGGAGGGAGCATCAGGGGATATCGTCACCTTCTGCCCCCTTTGCCACTTAGTGTTGAGGACCTTTTCAGAGAAAGGTCGCAGGGTCTTCTACCTTACCGATCTGATTCTTTATGTGATGGGGGAAAGATTTCCTTTTTAAACGTTAACTTATGTTTTCTCTTCTTTTCGTTTGAGGCCGTACTTTTTGATCTTCTTGTAAAGGGTGACCCGGTCTATGCCCAGGATCTGGGCGGAGCGCTGGATGTTCCAGTCATTTTCCTCGAGCACCCTCTGGATGTGGGCCCTCTCCACAGCCCGGAGGGATTTATCCTCCCCCTCCACGCGAACCTCCTTTGTTGGTTCGGCAGAGATCTGGATGTCCTCAGGCTTGATCAGGGTGCCCTTGGTGATCACCATGGCCCTCTCTATCACGTTCTCCAGTTCGCGGACGTTCCCGGGCCAGTCGTACTTCATCAGTGTCTTTAAGGCCTCCTCCGATATCTTCTCCACCCTCTTACTCAGCTCGATGTTGAACTTCTCGATGAAACGGTGGACCAGCAGGGGAATGTCCTCCTTCCGCTCCCTCAAGGGGGGTATCTGGATGGAGATGACGTTCAGGCGATAGTAGAGGTCATCTCGAAACTTTCCCTCATCCACCGCTTTCTTCAGATCCCGGTTGGTGGCGGCGATTATCCGGACATCCACCTTGATTGGCTTCGTTCCCCCCACCCGGGTGAACTCCTTCTCCTGAAGTACCCGGAGGAGGTTCAACTGGAGTTTGGGGCTTATGTCCCCGATCTCGTCGAGGAACAACGTGCCCCCATGGGCGAGCTCGAATTTCCCCTTCTTCTGGGTCACGGCGTCGGTGAAGGCCCCCTTCTCGTGGCCGAAGAGCTCTGACTCGAGCAAGGTCTCGGGCAGGGCCACGCAGGAGACCGCCACGAAGGGCCCTGCGGCCCTGAGGCTCTCGTTGTGGATGGCTCGAGCAAGTAGCTCTTTCCCCGTGCCGCTTTCCCCCAGGATGAGAATGTTGGAGTTGCTCTTCGCCACCGTGCGGGCGAACTCGAAGATCTTCTGCATCTTGGGGCTCTTGCTGATCAGGTCGTGGAACTGATACTGTTTAGCCAGCTCTTTCCGGAGATAGGAGATCTCCTTCGCCAGCTCCTGGCTCTCGATCAGGCGGTTGATCAGAAGGGAAATCTCCTCGGGATTGAAGGGCTTGACCAGATAGTCGTAGGCCCCCATCTTCATGGCCTGAACTGCAGTATGCACCGTGGCATAGGCGGTGATGATGATCACCTGGATATCGGGTTTCAGCTTCTTCATCCGCTCCATCAGCTCCAGGCCATCCATCTTGGGCATCTTCAGATCCACGAGGGCGATGTCCCATGGCTTCTCCTTGAGCTTCTCGAGGGCCTCGAAACCGTTCTCTGCGGCCTCTGCGTGATAGCCGTCCTCCCTGAGCCAGTCCACCAAGGAGGAGCGCACTATCTCCTCGTCGTCCACCACCAGTATGTTCACCTCTCTCTTCATCTTCCCTCCTGTGCCGAGGCCTGGTTCTCGATCCGCAAGGGCAGTTTGATGGTTACTGTGGTACCTTCTTTTGGTTTACTCTTCACCTCTATGTTTCCCTGGTGGGAGTTGATGATCCCGTACACCACCGAAAGACCTAAACCCGTTCCCTTCTCCTTCGTGGTGAAGAAGGGGTCGAAGATCTTGTGCAGGTCCTCCTCCTCAATCCCCACCCCATTGTCGGAGAACTCCACCCTCACCATCCCCTCCCCCTCCAGGTACTCGGTCGCTATCCTTATCCTACCCCCGTCCTGAATTGCCTCACAGGAGTTGATCAGGATGTTCAGAAAAGCCTGCCTGAGCTGCATCGGATCAGCCATAATGGGGGGAAGCTTCCCAAAGGACTTCTCCAGCTGGATCTCCTGGAGGGCTATCTGGTTGGCCACAAGGGAGAGGGCCTCCTCCAGTACCCCGTTCACGTCGACATCGGACTTGAGGGAGGGCTCCCTCTGACGGGCGAAATCGAGCAGGTTCCTCACGATGTTGCTGCAGCGCTCCGTCTCCCTCTCCATGATGGAGAGATAGGAGCGGAACCTCTCCAGCTCCTCCCTCTTCACCGAGTCCTGGGCCAGCTTCCTCTCTATCAGCTTGGTGTAGGTGAGGATGCCGTTCAGGGGGTTGTTTATCTCATGGGCTATGGTGGCCGCCAGCTTCCCGATGGAAGCCAGCTTCTCCGACTGCAAAAGCTGATACTGAGCCCTCTTCAG
>CAYRAR010000036.1:14114-15488 GCA_964422255.1 uncultured Thermodesulfobacteriota bacterium
GCCCTCTTCAGTCTTTGTGTCATTTTATTGAAGGATTCTGCCAGTTGTCCCAGTTCGTCCCTGGAGCGGAAGGGGATGGTGTGCTCGAAGTCCCCCTCGGCCACCCTCTTGGTCCCCTTCACCAGCTCTTTGACAGGCCTGTAGACCGCCCTGCGGATAAAGAGCCCGATGATGGTGGAGATGGCCAGGATGGTCACCGCAGCAAAAAGGAGGGTCTTGCGCTTTATCTCCTCTATCCTCCTGTCCGCCGTGGCCAGAGAGAGGGAGACATCCAGCACCCCCAGCACCTTCTGCTCAGGGGGGTGGGCATGGCAGGGGGCCTCCCAGCAGGCAGGCTCATTGTAGATGGGGCTTATCATCCCCAGGACCCGGTAGCCATTTGCCCGAAAGATCCTGGTCCTCTTGGGGATATCGAGCCTCTCTAAGGGCTTGTCCACCGCATGGCAGACATAGCAGGCCTCAGCCCTCTTGTCCACCATCCGACCCTTCTCCTCCTTATCGGAGGAGAACATGATCATCCCTTCTTTGTTGAAGATCCTTACCTTTTCTATCCCCTCCTGTTTCCCTATGGCCTCGATGACGTTGTAGAGGGCGTCCCGGTAGTTGCGGAGCATGTCGTACCAGAGGCTCCTCTTTATGGTGTCGCTCAGTTGCTGTGCTCCTGAGATGACCTCTTCCATCATGTGGCGTCTCTGGGTGCGGAGGTTGACCCAGGCGAAGGTCCCGATCACCAGCACAGTGATCACCCCCACCCAGAAGATGAGCTTGACGCTCAGGTTGCGATACCATGTAAAGTTGATCATTTGTTAATAAAATATCACACTCTGCACCTTACTGCAATTTCTTCCAAAAAAAGAGGGCCCCTTTAGGCCCTCTCCGGTGAAGCCACCCTGTTAAAACTCCCTATTTTTTCGCTCTTTTCTCGTGGCAGTCGGTACAGCCGAGGGGACCGCTCTCGCTCTCCTTGTGACATCCCATGCACAGCCCGTGGTATGCCCCTTTCAGGCCCAGTCCGGTCTTCCTCTTTATTCCCTTATAATGATAGATGACGATGGGCTCGTGGCACTCCCTGCAGGAGGCCGCTTCCTCCTCGCTGTGATGATGACAGCTGGTGCAGTCCTCTGCGATCTCCATGTGATCCTCGTGGGAGAACTCTACAGGCCCATACAGATTGACGAGGGAATTTAAGGTGATCGTCTCAGGGACGTCCCCAGGGTATGCGAGGGAAAGAACGGAGAGCCCTGCAAAGAAAGCGATTGCCCAAAATACCCCCTTCATCTCTGCTCCTCCTCCGCTGTAAGTAAGAACTCCTTGGCCAGCTTGTCCCATCCTTCAGGGGAGAGGACCCTGGCGATACCGGAAACGGGGAGACCG
>CAYRAR010000037.1:0-15212 GCA_964422255.1 uncultured Thermodesulfobacteriota bacterium
CAACTTCAATGGAATTTCAACACAAGAGGTTGACAGTGCCCTTTACGGCCAGGCGTTGACAATCATAAAATTTTAAGTTAAAAGTTATAAAAATTTTTTGGGAGAAGAAGAGATGCAGGATACGGGAAGAAGGAAGCTCGGGGAGAAGCTGGTGGAGAAGGGGCTCATCACCCCGGAACAGTTGCGAATAGCCCTGGAGATCCAGAAGAGCACCGGGGAGCTCCTGGGAGAGGTCCTGGTGGACGCAGGGTTCCTGAGCCAGGGGGAGCTGAACGCGGTGCTCTCGGAGGATATCGGGACCACCAGCCTCTCCTCCTTGGAGGAGGTGGTCCCCGATCCTGCCGCCCTCAAGGTCCTGCCCCAGCATATCGCCCGCCAGTACAAGGTGGTCCCCCTCCTCCTTGAGGACAATCAGCTGACCGTGGCGATGGTCAACCCTTTTGATGTGGTGACGGTGGATGCATTAAGGAGCACCACGGGCAAGATGATAAAGACGATCGTCGCTCCGGAGAACGAGATCCTCAAGGCCATAGACCTCTGGTACATGGAGGAAGAGGATCGTCTTGAGGAGGTGATCCGCAAGGCCATCGAATCGGTCAGGGGGATCGGGGGCAGGGCTGCGGAGGAGGCCCCGCTGATAAGGCTCGTGAACTTCCTGCTGGTAAACGCGGTGAAGGAGCGGGCCACGGACATCCATATAGAACCTGAGGAGAAGGCGGTGGTAGTCCGCTACAGGATCGATGGTGTGCTTTATGTGAAGAGGCTCTTCCCGAAGATCCTGGAAAGGAGCATCGTTTCGCGCATCAAGGTGATGTCCAATCTCGATATCTCAGAGACCCGCCTGCCCCAGGACGGAAGGGCCGACTTCCGCTTCGGGGGGAGGGTGCTGGACCTGAGGATATCGGTCTTCCCCACCTCCTACGGGGAAAATGTGGTGATAAGGATCCTGGATCGGGAAAGGCTCATAACCCGGATCGACGGCCTCGGCTTCACGGGAAGGCAGCTTGAGGTCTTCCGCAAACTGATCCACGGGAATCAGGGGATGGTCCTGGTGACAGGACCCACGGGAAGCGGCAAGACCACCACTCTTTACGCGGCGCTGAGCGAGATAAACTCCACCAAGATAAACATCATGACCATCGAGGACCCCATAGAGTATGACCTCATCTTCGTGCGCCAATCCCAGGTAAACCCAAAGATTGGCCTGAGCTTTGCTAAAGGACTGAGGACCATACTGCGTCAGGACCCCGATGTGATCTTGGTAGGAGAAATAAGGGATGAGGAGACCCTGGAGGTGGCCATGCACGCGGCCTTAACGGGCCATCTGGTTCTATCCACCCTGCACACCAACTCGGCGATTCAGGCCATACCACGCCTCCGCTATATGGGGGCTGGACCCTTCGTCCTCGCCTCGGCCCTGAGGGGGGTGGTGGCCCAGAGGCTCGTGCGCATGATATGCCCTGAGTGCAAGGAGGCCTATCAGCCCACCGATGAGGAGAGGAAGATAGTGGAGGAAGGGCTGGCCGGGAAGGTCAAACTCAAGCCTTCCTGGGTCCTGATGAGGGGTAGGGGATGTAAACGGTGTGCCAATACCGGATATCTGGGCAGGACTGCAGTGGTGGAGGTCTTCGAGGTGGACAGGGAGCTCTTCAACCTCATCTCCGATGAGGCGCGGATGGAGGAGGTAGAGGAAGTCCTCAGGGGCAAGGGCTACACCACGATGTACGAGGATGGTTTGATGAAGGCGCTTGAGGGGATCACCACCATCGAGGAGGTGAGGAGGGTCGTCTGAATGCCCCTTTACCGCTATGAGGCCATAAACGAGAGGGGCGAGACAGAACAGGGGATGATGGAGGTGGGGGACGAGGTCGCCCTCTACGAGACCCTGAGGGCGAGGGGCTGGGTCCTGGTGAAGGCCTCTCGCAAGGCCGTCCCCCTCATAAGGAAGAAGAAGGTCACACCCCGGGCCCTGGCGGAGTTCTGCCGCCACATGGATCACGTGATCAGGGCCGGAATCCCCATCCTCCAGGGGCTGGGAGACATCATGACGGCCACCACCGATGAGTTCTTCAAAGGGGTCCTGCTCGCCATCATAAGGGACATAGAGAACGGAAAGTCCTTCTCGGAGGCCCTGGAGGCCCACCCTCAGGTCTTTTCCCGCTTTTTCATCGCTGTGGTGAGGGCTGGGGAGACCACCGGCCAGCTCGACAAGTCCTTTCATGACCTGGCCGCTTACCTGGAGTGGACAATAAACCTTAAGGCCCGCATCAAGCAGGCAATTACTTATCCCATAATCGTCATCGTCCTGATCATCATCGCCCTCATCATCTTCATCACCTACGTGATACCCAAGCTGGTCAAGTTCATATCGGAGATGAACATGCCCCTCCCCCTCCCCACGAGGATCCTCATCGCCTTCGAGGGGCTCTTCGAGCGGTTCTGGTTCGTCCCCCTGGTCCTGCTCGCCGCCTTCCTCATCTTCTTCGCCATGAGCAAGAGGATGGAGCGGGTCAGGTATATCTGGGACAAGTACAAGCTGCGCCTCCCGGTACTGGGCAAGCTCTTCTATGAGCTCGTCATCTCCCGCTTCCTCCGCTATGCGGAGATGCTCTACAGGGCAGGCATCCAGATCTACGACATGCTGGATATAACGAAGGAGGTCCTGAACAACCGCTACGTGGAGGCGCAGGTCGAGGCGGTCCGGGATCTGGTGATGGGCGGTGAGAGCCTCTCCTCCTCCATGTCGAAGGTGGAGGTCTTCCCCCTCCTCATCCACCGCTCCGTGCGGGTGGGGGAGAGCACAGGGACCCTTGACAGCATCTTCCAGGAACTAGGCAGGCAATACGATGAGGAGATAGACAGGACGTTGAAAAGGGTCGTCTCCATGATAGAGCCGATCCTCCTCATCATCATCGGCCTGGTGATGCTGGCGATAATCCTCTCGGTGCTTTGGCCCATCTACACCTTGATAGGGAAGATAGGGTGAAGCGAGTTTACCTGCACTGGGAAGGGGAATGGATCCACGGACTCAGGTGGGACGGGGAGGAGTTTACCACCAGGCTCTTAGCCCTGCCCCGCATGAGGAGAAAGGTCCTGCTGCTCTTTGACGATTCCCTCCTGCAGTACAAGCTGGTCGAACTCCCCTTCTCCCCCCGGCTGAACTTCAAAAAGATTTTAAGGGCAGAGGGACCTTCCATCGTGGAGGAGCCCTCGGCCTATTATTTCACCGGCCGTGTCCTCGGGAAGATGCGGAAGAGGGAGGGGGAGAGGCTTACCTATCTGATATGCGCTGTCCCCAGAAGGGAGATAGAAGGGATCCTTGAGCTGCTCCACGACCGGGGGGTGAAGGTGGAGAAGGTCATCTCGCCCCTTGACCTCCTCATCGAGCGGGGGAGGGATTGGGCGGCGGAGGGGAACGGATGCTTAGTGCTGATCGATCAGAAGAAGGTCTATATCCTCTTCTTCCGCGAGGGGAACTTCGTCTTCTACAGGACCTTCACCCTGACCTCGGACGTGGAAGGGACCGGGGTAGGGGAAGAACTGGCCATGGAGCTGAGGCGATCGAGCCTCTACCTGCAGCAGGAGTTCAAGGTGACGGGAGAATGGGCCAAGGTGGTCATCCCTCCGCGGTGGTTTACCGAGGAGCTGGCGGATGAGGTGACGGCAAGGGGCGGCTTGAGGGTGGAACTCCTTCATCCCCCCTCCGATCAGCCCCCATGGTTGCAGCTGCTCGCCGAGGCCGATGGGGCGGTCGGCCGCCTCCTCTCCTTAGTTCCCCCCGATGTGAAGGTCCTCGACTTCGCCAAGCGGCACTACGCCGCCATCACCCTGATCACCTTCGGTTTTGCCCTCCTGACATCCTCCTGGGCGATGATCAAGCACTGGGAATATCGGGAGGAAAGGGCCCTCTTGCAGAAGGAGGAAGAGATCCTCCGGCAGTGGGAGCCCATACTCCAGAAGAAGGAGAAGAGTTACCGGAAACTTCAAGCCTTGAAGGAGGAGGCCCAGAAGGTCTCCCGACATCTGCAGGAACGCTCCCTGATCTACCTGCCCATGGAGACCTTCGCCTACATCACCCCTCGGGGGATCCACCTGAAGGAGATAAGCTGGGAGAAGCCCTCTCCCAATCCGAGGGAGAAGCCCTCTCCCAATCCGAGGGAGAAGGGCAGGTTTGAGGCCAGGGGAAGAAGGCCGGTGAAGGAGGGATTTCCACCGATTCCCTTCCTCAAGGTGGTCGCCGTCGCCGATCCCAAGGGAATGGAGGCGCGATATGACCTCTTTCAGCGGTTCATCAGCGATCTGAGGGAGGCCCCCTTTGTGGAGGATATCGATGTGGACGACTCCTCCCTGCTTCACGACGGGACCTTTGAAGTCACCGTCCGGCTGAGGAAGATCGTGGCCTATGAGATTGATTAGGCTGCTCAAATTTTCCGTCCTCTTTGTGGCGATCGGGATTGTGGCCATCGGCTACGGGGTCTACCTGGAGGCGAAGCTTAAGGGGATTTACCGTCGGGAGGAGGAGATAGCCCGTCTGGACAGGGAGAGGAAGAACGTCTTCCGTTCCTTGGAGGAGTTGCGGAAGCAGATCGATTATTATTCCAAACAGTATTCCCTTGATCGCTGGGTGCCCTTCTTCTCCGATCCCCTTATGGCCAGGCTCTTCTTGAGAAAGCATATCGCGAGCCTTTTCGACCACGGCCACGCAAAGGCCTTCTCCATGGAGGTATCCCCCCAGGCGAAGAAGAAGGGAGGGATATATTACCTGGGGGCAAAGGCGAGGGGCAGGTTCAGAAACTACCGGGACTTGGTACGCCTCTTGCTGAACCTCGAAAGGGAGGCCCCGTTGTGCATGGTAGAGGGTTTGGAATGTGAAAAGAGCGGGGAAGAGATAGAGGTATCGGTGGAGCTCACCTTCGCCTACAGGCTTAAGGAGGAGAGGGGTGGATAGGGCAAAGGCCCAGAAGGTGGTCTTCTTCGTCCTCCTCATCGCCCTGGTGGCGGTGATCCTCTCATTGATGAGAACAGGGGGTGAAAAACCCCTTCCTTCCCCCCCTCGAGAAGAACTTCCCCCTGTCCCCGCACCGGTAAAGAAGGTCTCGGTGGAGGAGGTAAGGGCATACCTGAAGGATATAAGGGGGAAAGGCTACAGAAACCCCTTCCTCAGCCAGAAGGAAAGAGAATGGCGCAGCTTCAGGGAGCTACTGGGGGCCCTGCCCCGATTGAACGGCGTCCTGATAGTGGGGGGAGAGAAGGTGGCCATCCTGGATGGGGCCCCGGTGAAGGAAGGGGAGAGGATAAGGGGGTTCTCTCTGGTCAAGATAGAGGAGAAGGGAGTGAGGTTGAGGAGGGGGCGAAGGGAATATTTCCTCTCGGTGAAAGGAGGAAGCGATGTACCTTAAGAGGGTCATCTATGCGGCGTTGATTCTGGGGCTTTTCGGGTGCTCGACGACCAAGGAGGTGAAGGAACCTCCTTCCATAAAGATCCCCCCGCCTCCGAAGGAGGAGCAGAGGGTGGCAAAACCCCTACCTCCTCCTGAGCCCTTCCTCCCGCTGAAGAGGCCCCAAGGATATGGAAACATGGAGGCCTTGGTGAGCGTCAACGTGAAGGACGCGGGGCTGAAGAAGCTGCTTCTGACCATGGCCGAGCAGGCGGGGGTGAATCTGGTGATCGATGAGGATATCGAGGACAAGAGGGTGAGCGTGACCCTCAAGAAGGTCCCTTTCTGGCAGGCGCTGAAGGCGGTCCTGGGGGCCCATGGCCTTTACTCGAAACCCTATCCCGGATATCTGCGCATCTCCCGGATGGTCACCAGGTTCTTCCACATAGATTACGTGGTCAGCACCCGGGGAGGGACAAGCAGCACCTCGGTGGTCCTCGTCTCCGGGGGGACGGAGGGGGCAGGAGCTACCTCCTCAAACGTCACGAGTTCAGAGGAGGTGAACTTCTGGGAGAGCTTCGAGGAGAGGCTCAAGTCCCTGCTTCAGGACCCCCTCTACGAGATCCTTCAGGCGGAATACGAACGAAAAAAGCTCCAGAAGGACCTGGCTCTGCTGCCCTACAAAGAGCAATACGAGAAGGAGCTTCAGCGCCATCGGATGAAGATGTTCTCGCTGAAGAGCAAGATGCTCGAGCGCCAGCTCCAGATGGGATTTCCGCCCGAAGCGGCGCCTGAGATGAGGGTGGAAGAGGAGACCCCAACGGAAGCGGTCCGGGAGGAGGCAAGGGAAGTAACCAGAGAAGAGGAGGAGCGACTCCTGGGGTCTTACACCATCGACCCCCAGACAGGGACGGTGGTCGTCACCACCACTCCCGAGATGATGGAAAGGGTCGAGAAGTTCATCGCCAGCGTGAAGGAGGAGTTGAAGCGACAGGTCCTCATAGACGTCCAGATCCTGGAGGTCTCCTTGGACAAGGAGAGGAAACTGGGGATAGACTGGTCGAGCTTCCCGGGGACCATTCAGTTCTTCAAGATGCCGGACTTGAGGGAAGCGATAGAAAGGTCGATGGCCACAGCAGGGGCTGCCGGAGGAGGCGCAGCAGGGGCGGGAGGGATCGTCTCCCCCCTGGCCACCCCTCCCTTCTCCTTCAGCCCCACAGGGGGACTGCAGGCAGGGGTGCTCCACATCCTGGGGGACGACGTGGCTTACCAGCACACCATCGACACCCTGATCTCCTTTCTTAAGGAGCAGGGCGAGGTCAGGGCCATTGCCCGCCCACAGCTTGTCACCCTGAACAATCAGCCGGCCATCGTCTCCGTCGGGATAAACGATTTCTACGTGACCTATGAGCTGACCACCACCGCAGCGGCGGCAGGGGGGGTCGCCACCACCGCGGTGACCAGCAAGCTTAACCCGATATTCATCGGCGTCACCCTGAACATCACCCCCCAGATCAGCCCCAACGGGGAGATCATCCTGAAGATAGTCCCCGCGATAAACCGGAAGGTGGACGAGAAGACCGTCCCCACAGGGATCCCCAGCGCACCCACCCAGGTCATCCCCATCATCGAGACACGCCAGACGAGCACAGTGGTGAGGGTGAAGAGCGGACAGATAGTGATCATCTCCGGCCTGATCCAGGAGAGGGAAGGAGGGGTGACGAGGAAGGTGGTGGGCCTGGGAGATATCCCCGGGATAGGGGAGATATTCACCCATCGGACGAGGGAGAGGGAGCGGTCTGAGCTGGTGATCATCGTCACGCCTCGCCTGCGTTATCCCTTTACCCCGGGGAAGGGACTCGGCTATGATAGGATAAGCAGGGGGAAGGAGATATGTACAGGGACTTTTACGGCCTGAAGGATAACCCCTTTCGCCTATCCCCTGACCTCAGGTACTTCTTCGTTTCTCCACGGGTGGAGAAGGTGATCGACCAGCTCTTCTATGGACTGGAGCAGAGGATGGGCTTCATGATGGTGGTGGGGGAGGTGGGGGTCGGCAAGACGAGCCTCCTTCGCCTCTTCCTTTCCATGCTCGACGATTCGGTGGAGAGGGCATATCTCTTCAACCCCACCCTCAGCACCCCTGAGGACCTCCTCTCCTTTCTGCTCCTTGACCTGAAGGCGAACGGGAGGGGTGTGCCAAAGGGAACCAAGGTGCAGCTCCTCAACCGTTTCCACCGCTATTTGCTCGACCGTTACAAGAAGGGAAAGAAGGTCCTCTTCATCCTGGACGATGCTCAGGCGGCCCCGGATTTCATCCTGGAGGAACTGAGGTTACTCTCCAACTTCGAGACCGATGAGGAGAAGCTCTTCCAGATCCTCTTGGTGGGACAAAGGGAGCTGGAGGAACGGGTCAAAGAGAAACTCCCTCAGCTTTATCAAAGGATTCCCATAAGGGCCATCCTCACCCCCTTCGAGAAGAGGGAGGAGACCGAGGCCTACCTCCATTACCGCCTGAGCGTGGCAGGAGGGAATCCCCTGATCTTCACGAAGAAGGCCATAAAGGAGATCCATAAGGCGAGCCAGGGAATCCCCCGTCTTATAAACCTGATAGCTGAGCGCTCCCTCATAGCCGGCTACATAAGGGGCAGGAGGGAGATCGGGAAGAGGGAGGTGAGGATGGCAGTGGAGGACTTGAGGCTTTGAGATGAGCCTGATAGAAGAGGCCCTGAAGAAGGCCAAGAAAGGCGAAGGGGGTCCTTCAGTTCCGGACCCCAGGAGCGTACTGGGAGGAGGTGGAAGGAAAAGGGGGAAGGGGCCCTTACTGCTGGTGATCCTCCTAATTTTGGTGGTGATAGGGGCAGGGGCCTTCTTCCTTCCGAGGTTCGGCCTCGGCCCAGGGCGACTGGGCCTCCTCCTCAAAGAGGCCTTTCGTGGTCCACCGCTCTCCCCTCCTGAACCTCCCCCCCAAACCCTGCCCGTGTTGAAGGAGGAAAAGGCGCAAATTTCTGTCCCTTATAGCGAAAAAGAGGAGCCGAAGAAGGAGGCCCCTTCGTCCGAGCCCAGGAGGGAAGAGGGGATTGAGGCAAAAGGAATAAAAAAGGAAAAAGAGAAAGAGGTCTCAGTAGTTAAGAAGAAGCCCGAGGCGGCTGGGGAGAAAAGGCCAAAGCCCCTCCTCGCATCAAGGCCGAAGAAGGTCTCCCCTCCCAAGAGGCCCAAGCTCACTCCCCCCACGGCCCAAAAGAGGGCCCCTTCGGTTGAGGACCTGACATCGCTCCTTCAGGCAGCCTACCTCCAGATGGAATTGGGCGACCTGAGGAAGGCACTGGATCTTTACAACCGGGTCCTGAAGCGGGATCCGAAGAACGTGGAGGCCCTCACCAACAGGGGCATAATCTTTCAGCGGATGGGAAAGCTCTCCCTGGCGGAAAGGGATCTGAAGATGGCCCTTGAGGTTGCCCCCGAGGAGAAGGCGGCCCTCAATGCCATGGGCGTCCTCTGCATGCGTAAGGGGGAACTCCTCAAGGCCTCCACTTACTTCGAGAGGGCCCATGACGTGGCAGCGATGATAAACATGGCCCTCCTCCACTGGCAAAGGGGAGAGCTGGAGAAGGTCATCCCCCTGCTGAAGGAGGCGGAGGGGATGGATCCGTATAACCCTTATCCTTACTATTACGAAGCCCTCTTCTTCCAAAGGAAGGGAGAGGAGGAAAGGGCAAAGGCCCTCCTGGAGATATCAGCCCGTCTGGCCAGGGAAAGGGGGGAGGTAGGTCTCCTCCAACGGCTGGAGGGGAAAAGATAAATGCCTCTCAAGGTCTTCTCCTTTTTACCCTTACCCCTCATCTTTCTGATTCTCGGGCGGGGTTTGAGGGAAGATCGGGTTTTCTTTTCCCTTTATGTGCTCTGTGTTTCGCTGTCCGCATATCTCTGGGCCACAAGGCTCGCAGAGGTCCTTCCTTGGGCGATCGCCCTCTGGGTCCTGGCCGTCCTTTCCCTCAACTGTTTCTTTCATTCCCTCCTCAAGGGGATAAGGCCTTCGCTCTACCGCTACTCCCATCCCTTTCTGATAGTGATGGGACTTTCCCTCATCCTCTTCTTCATCACCGATTATCGCCCCGAGCTGATGGGAAAGGCCTTTCTCTTCCCCCATCCCTTTTTGCCTCATTTGAGCATGGCCCTGCTCATCTTCTCCACTGGGGCCTTCATCCTCAACTGTGAGGTGTGGGAAAGAAACATTAAGGCCACTCTCTCGCAGCGGGTCTTCTTCGGGGGCACCATGTTCGGCTGGATCATCGTCTTCTACTTCCTGATCAAGATGATCCTTTCGGGAGACTCCCTTCCCTTTTTGCTCTTTGATGCCCTCCTCCTCTTCCACCTCCTCCTGTTACTCTCAACCTATTTCTTCCTTCTCCGATCCGATTTCCTTGCGGTTCGCCTCCACCCTTCCCCAGAATTTGCGGTAAAGCTGACCCCGATCATCCTCGTACTGGGGGCCTTCGCCTTCCTCCTCTGGGGTGATGTGCTCCGCTGGGGATGGGGAAGGAGGCTTGCCTCTTACTGGGACATTATCGCCTTCGTGACCCTCGCCCTCCTCGGCCTCCTCCTCGCCCTGCCTTTGGGTCCCATCGGCAGGCTGAGGGAAAGCATCTTCCAGCACCTCTACATCCCCGAACAGGACTTCGCCCTGGAGGTGAAGTTCTACTTGGAGTTGCTCGGGGAAAGGGGCAAGCGGGAGAAGATCGTGGAGCATCTGAGGAATAAGCTGAAGGTGGGAGGGGTCGTGTTCTATAAAGGGAAGGACGGAAAGTTCACTCCCTTTGCATCGTCTCCCAAGGGGATGGCCCTTCCCCAGTCCCTGGAGGGCCCGCCCAGGAAGGGGACCGTCATGGGGGGACTCCGGTCTCTTGAGGTCTTCAACATCGGGAAGGGAGAGGGGTTTCTCCTCCTGCTCGATCGGCGCCCTCGCCGACTCTCCCGGGACGAGAGGAGGCTGATCCGTTTCTGGTCCCTCACTTTGGGGATGCTCATAGAGGAGATGGAGAGACAGCAACGTCGCCAGCTGGAGGAAAAGATGGCCCTCTTCTCTCAGGCGGCCTCCTTCATCCTCCACGACGCCAAGAACATGGCCCAGCTCCTCGACCTGATAGTGAAGAACATAACGACGGTGGAGGAAGAGAAGGAGGCGAGGGAATTCCTCCGAGAGCTCCTTCCCGCCTTACAGAAGGCCTCCGAGCGGGCCAAGAGGATTCTCGCCCGCATAGAGGCCTTCAATCCGGAGCAGAGGCCTGTCCTGCAAAAGGTCGAGGTGTCTCCCCTCATCAGGGAGGTATGCGAGGGCTTGGGCGAGAAGGTGAGGTTCGATTCCTCTTCGGCCGTTGCCTGTGTGGACCCGGAGTTCCTCAAGCGGGTCCTGGAGAACCTGTTGCTCAACGCCCTGCAAGCCGCAGGCTCCGCCGAAGTGCTGATCCGGGAGGGGAAAGGCGAGGTGCTCCTAGGGGTATGCGACAGGGGACCAGGGGTCCCCGAGGAACTGAAGGAGAAGATATTCGATCCCTTCTTTACCACCCGCCCCGGGGGCACGGGACTGGGGCTCTATCAGGCCCGACTGCTCCTGAAAGAGATGGGAGGAGATATCTGGTATGAACCGAGAGAAGGAGGAGGGAGCTGTTTCTGGTGCCGTCTCCCCAAAGAAGCTGCTGATAGTGGAAGATGACATCCCCCTGGCCCAGCAGTGGCGCCGCTTCCTCCAGGGGGAGTTTACGGTGGAGGTGGCCTCTACCAGAGAAGAGGCCCTATCCCATTTGGAGAAAGGGGAGATCGCCCTCATGTTGCTCGATCTGGGTCTCCCTCCCTCAAGCGATACCCCCCAGGTAGGGCTTGAACTCCTGAGGGAGATAACCGAGAAGGACCCCCTCCTCAAGGTCATCGTGATAACGGCCCATGGACAGGACGAGGTGGCCCACACGGCCCTCTCCTTCGGGGCCTACGATTTTTTAGTAAAGCCGGTAAACGAGGAGATGCTCCTCACCCTCCTCAGGAGGGCCACCTGGAGATGGGGGCTGGAGAGGGAGTGGCTTTCCTCAAGGGAGGAAGACCTCCCCGTGCCCATGGTGGTCGCCTCCGAGGCGATGAGGAGGGTGGTGGACGAGGTGCGCCGAATAGCCCCCTTGGAGGTGAACGTCCTCATCATGGGGGAGAGCGGTACAGGGAAGGAGCTGATCGCCCAGTTGCTCCACAGGTGGAGCAGACGCCAGGGGCGTCCCTTCGTGGCGGTGGACTGTGCGGCCATCCCCGTCACCCTGGGGGAGGCGGAGCTCTTTGGAGCTGAGCGAGGGGCTTACACCGGCGCGGTGAAGCGGATGGAGGGGAAAGTGGCCCAGGCTGAAGGGGGCACCCTCTTTCTCGACGAGATGGGGGAACTCTCCTGGGAGCTTCAGGCGAAGTTGCTCCGCTTCCTGGAGACCAAGGAGTACTCCCCCCTGGGAGGGAAGGCCAGAAAGGGGGACGTGAGGGTAATAGCGGCCACCAACCGCAACCTGGAGGAGGAGGTGAGGAGGGGGAAGTTCCGCCTCGACCTCTTCTACAGGATGAACCAGCTCACCGTAACGGTTCCCCCCCTGCGGGAGAGGAGGGACGATATCCTCCCCTTGGCCCGTCACTTCATAAATCAGCTGAGCAGGGAGTTCGGCCTCCCCCCTTCCTCCCTATCGCCCGATGCGGAGGAGGCGATCCTCCATTACCCCTTCCCGGGTAACGTGAGGGAGCTGAGGAACATGATCTCGAGGGCCCTCCTGCTCGCAGGAGGCGGGACGATCACCCCCCAGCATCTCGGCCTGGGTGTCAGTGAGGGGACAGGGGATGTCGGATTTTCGACACCAGGGCCCGGGTATGACCTGCCTCGGGCGAGAAGGACCCTGGAGGAACGCTGGATAAAGGAAGCGCTTAAGAGACACGGGGGCAAGATCGCCCCCGCCGCCAAAGACCTGGGGATTCCCCGTACTACTTTATATGATTTGATAAAGAAAATATTTAAGGAAGAAAAAATCAAAGGGGGCACCTAACTGCCCCCTTTGATCTCGCACAGTTGGTCATTATTTAAAATACGTACCAATACATGTCTCTTAAGCCTCCTGTATAATCAGCATTCGCTCTAATATCCCCTGTATTCCATGTCCCATCGTCGTATTTCTCGTCTAAGCTTGCTGCTGCATCAGAGGGGATATTATCGACGAGAACATAATTTTTGCCTAAAGTACCATTGTAACGGAAATAATACGCCCCCCCAAAAGGATTGCGCTTTGCCAATACAGTTTCGGAAGTTTGGGTGGGATCACCTGAGATAAAATCAGCGTACATTAAATGTCGCCAGGCGAGAGTCCTATCTGTCGTTTCAGCCCATGTTCCATCTCCATCTCCAGTTGTTCCAATCCCCCATCTATCAACAGGATCGTCTCCAGGTAGGTAATTGTACCTATCCTGATAGCCGTAAACCGCTGCAACTAAGCTATCAATATCACTCTTGACCCGCTTTATTTTCGCGTTTTTGATCATCCCCTGTCCTTTTAAGATTGCCCCCAAAATCAAACCGATGATCACCAAAACTATCGCCAATTCTACTAAAGTAAACCCCTTTTGGCGTCTCATCACCTTCTTGTACATCTCACTTCCCTCCTTTCTTCGTAGTTTTTCGATTTTGCACAGCAACATCCGTGCCACTTTTCTCACCGAAATTCGCAAGTACAACCCCACCATCCTGCTCTTACTACCCTCACCCTCCTGTCCTCATTTATATTGAAGTTACAACAGGTCGCCTCCCACCCCCATCTCCACCACGTTATCCTGATCGATGATCCCCTCTGGACGTTGAAGGTCCTGCTTGTCCCATAACGGATGCTACCAATGCGACTGCCGTCGTCATAGATGTAAAGGTAAGGACTACAGTTCACGTTAAGGACGTCGAGGGTGACCTGTTGCTGAACCACCCCCTCGCACAGTTTCGACCAGAGCATGTTCGGGTTGAGGAAGGCCACCAGGTCATCAAAGCTCTCGGTGGGACTCTTCGTCTCGTAGACCCCGTCGCCATCGCCGTTCTCCTCATCAAGGGCCCCATTTTCCCCCTGGCTCAAGAGCACGGCGGCCTCCACAACGGGGGTGCTGCCGTTTATGATCAGCTGGGGATACTCCCCTGAGGGATTGGTGGACAAGACCTGAAGGACCTCACAGAAGTCCTCGATGCTACCGGCAGCAGGAAGCTTCCCGTGTACGTGATAACGATAGGGCTTTCTCCAGCTATCGACCCCTCCAAGGCCAATGTCCACAAAGGGAAGGTTACCTTCTTCCTCACCATCATCACCCCGGCCGTCCCCATCGGTGTCGGCCCAGGGGAGGCGATGGTTTATCCCGGCATAGCCGATGAGGGCCTCCTTTATCTCCGTGAGGGCCTTTTTCGTCTCTTCCCGGTGCTTCTGCTTGGCAAGCTCGGTGACCAGAGTTATGGTCGCCCCTGCAAGGATTCCCAGGATGAGCAATACCAGTACCAGCTCTAATAATGTGAACCCTCTTCTCTTCATCATAAGCGCCAGTAGAGGATGGTCAAGTCATCCCCTCCATTGTACGGGTCCCGAGAGCGTATGTTCCCACTGTCCCAGATCCCGTCGTCATGCCGGGCGTCGATGGCCTCGGCCATCCGGTTGTAGATGTTGGTGACCGATATGTAGTTCCTCACCCCAAAGCCGAAATCCATGCTCCCGAACTCATACACCCCTCCCCTAACAGGGGAATTCTTCCTCACCACATCCATGGAGTGATTCAGGTCTTCCCAGACGTTCTCTGCCTCGGCGGCAGAATCTATCCTCCCATTATGGTTCCCCTCGTAGGAGTCGCTGGGAGGGAAATTAAGATCGTCCTCATCTCCTGGATACATCCCCCAGGTCTGATAATAGATGAGGAAATACTGGCGATAGTCCCTCATGTCCTGAACGATCCTGTTCATCCTGGCGTTCCAGTATACCTTTTGCCCCTGAAGGACCGCGGCCATTAAAAAACCTATGATGACCAAGACGATCGCAAGCTCGATGAGGCTGAAACCTTTTTCCCTCTCCATCTTATTTAACGATCGAACCACCAGAAGAGGGTCCGGGCATTGTTCGGATCGGGTTCCGTGGCATAATTCCCCCAGCTCCCGAGGCCGTTTCCCCACCTGACGTTCCCTGTTGAAGCGGTCCCGTCGTCTATCTTATTGTCAATGGACTGGGCCACCCAGCAAGGGACCCTGGTGGCCTGAATGTAGTTGTAATTAGTGTAAGGAGAAACTCCTCCCCCGAAGGAGAACTGACCGTTGAAGACATGACGCTGGTCACTGTTCTGGAGGATCTGCTGGGCGATGAGCTCATTCCATGCCGTCGTATTGTTATCTATGATACCGTCCGCATCGGTATCACCGGCATACCGCCCCATCCTGTCAAGATAGGTGAATTGGGCGGAGGCCACGAACCGGAGCTTGCTGTGGAAGTTCTTCTCCTTGGCGCTCTTTATCAGTTCCCCTCCCCTGAGGATGGCCCCCATGAGGATACCGATGATGACCAGCACGATGGCGATCTCTATCAGAGTAAATCCCCTCTTGTCCCTCATCTTCTTCTTCCTCCTGCTCGGCAAAAATTCAAGGAGTTTGAAGCAAAATATATGCCACCAGTTTTTTCTCCGCTGGCGTTCCCATTGGTAAAGGAGAGAAAGTGAAAAGGAGGAAGGATAGTTGTCGGTTTTCCGACAGATCAAAAATTATTGGTCGGGATGACTGGATTTGAACCAGCGACCCCCGCGTCCCGAACGCGGTGC
>CAYRAR010000038.1:0-14179 GCA_964422255.1 uncultured Thermodesulfobacteriota bacterium
CGTCGCTGCCCTTGGCGGTCCCCCAGGTCAGAAGGACCGCCTTGCCCAGCCCCTTGGAGGGGACCTCCACCTCCATCTTCCGTATGTATATCTTTATATCGTCAAAGTTCTCAAAGATCCTCGCCAGGATCGCCTTCACCCTCAGGTATGTAAGGCCGTTCCCGTCCTGATAATGGAAGGAGACGTGCTTCATCACCCCTTCCAGGTCCTCCCTCTCGATGGCCTCCTTCCCCGCATAAAGGGTCCTCCTTATTCTTTCCTCATCCGAGGGAGAGAGGATCTTGTACGCCAAGAAGGCGCCCATGAAAAAAACCGCCGCCACCAGGAAAACCTTCCGCATCATCCCTTCCTCCCCTTCCACCAGCGCTCAAGTCTCTCCTTCAACTCCCTCTCAAACCCCCTCTCCGTCGGCCGATAATATCTCCTGCTCCTGATCTTCTCGGGCAGGTATTCCTCCTGCAGAAAGGCCCCTGGAAACCGATGGGGATAACGATACTCCCTTCCATATCCCAGCTCCCTCATCAGCCGGGTAGGGGCGTTTCGCAGGTGCAGGGGCACGGGCAGACTACCCTTCTCCTTGGCATCCCGCTGGGCCTCCTCAAGGGCCCGGTACACCGAGTTGCTCTTGGGGGCCGTGGCGAGATAAACGGCCGCCTCTGCCAGGGCCAGCTCCCCCTCCGGTTGTCCCAGAAACTGAAAGGCCTGGGCTGCGGCCACCGCCACCACCAGGGCCTGGGGATCGGCCAAACCCACGTCCTCTGAGGCGAACTGGACCATCCTGCGGGCGATATAGAGGGGGTCCTCTCCCCCTTCCAGCATCCTCGCGAGCCAGTAAAGGGCCGCATCGGGGTCGCTCCCCCTCATGCTCTTGTGGAAGGCCGAGATCAAATTGTAGTGCTCCTCGCCATCCTTGTCGTAGAGGACCCGCTTCTGGGCCGCCTCGGCGATCGCCTCCCTGCTGATCACCCTCTCACCCTTCGCATCGGGCGGGGTAGTCATGACGGCAAGCTCCAGGGCATTGAGGGCTGCCCTGGCGTCCCCGTCCGAGAGCTGGGCCAGAAACCGGAGGTCCTCATCAGAGATCCTCACCCTGAGCTCCCCTAAGCCCCTCTCCTCGTCCTTCAGGGCCCTTTTCAGGATCACCATCAGCTCTTCCACCCCCAGTGGATGGAGCACGAAGACCCGAACCCGGGAAAGGAGGGGGGAGATCACCTCAAAGGAGGGGTTCTGGGTGGTGGCCCCTATGAGGACGATGGTGCCCCGCTCCACATGAGGGAGGAAGGCATCCTGCTGGGCCTTGTTGAAGCGATGGATCTCGTCCACGAAGAGGACCGTCCTGCGGCCCCTTAAAGCGAGCTGGGCCTCGGCCTCCCTTATCACCTCCTTTATCTCTTTCACCCCCGAGAGGACGGCGCTGAAGGAGATGAAATGGGCCCCGGTGCTGGAGGCCACGATGTGAGCCAAGGCGGTCTTCCCCACCCCGGGAGGACCCCACAGGATGAAGGAGAAGAGCTCTCCAGCCTCGATGGCCCTCCTCAAGACCTTTCCCTCACCCACGAGGTGCTTCTGGCCGACGAATTCCTCAAGTCCCCTCGGCCTCATCCTCTCGGCGAGAGGTGCTGCAGAGGAAACCGTGCCCTTTTCCCTTTTGGCGAAGAGCTCCATCAGCGACGTTCGTAGAAGGTAGAAAGCCTCTGGATCGCCTTGAGCTTCTCCGTTCTCCCCACCTTGGCCGCCCAGAGGCATTCCTTGAGGGCCTCGATGGTCCGGTCGTAAAGTTCCCGGTCCACGGGGTAGGGATGGCGGTCCTTCCCACCGTGGGCGAAGCTGAAGCGGTCTGGATCGCGAAAGCTGGGGCTCTTCCCGTAGATGACCTCGGCGGCAAGGCTCAAGGCCCTTATCCCCTTAGGCCCTATCCCCCGGATGGCGAGGATCTGCTCCAGGTCCTTTGGCTGCCGCTCGTAGGTCTTGAGCAGCACCTTATGGAGCATCTCCTCAGAGACCTCCTCCCTGCTTATGGGATGGCGCTGAGGCAGGGTCAGCTCCTTGATAGGTTTGAGTTCTCGAAGCACCCGTTCGGGATGCTCGGAAGCTATCTCTGCCATCGCCTCCCTCGCCCCCTCGCTCTCCCTGGCCACGAGGTTGAGGGTCACCCCTTTGGCATCGCAGCAGATCGCCTTATGGGGCTCACAGCAGAAGTCCTCCACCCCCTCCGATATCCAGTGGTAGCGGCGGGCATAGCGGGTGGCGGGATTCATCCCCTGCTGGATGACGCACCAGGTCCCCTGGAAGGTGAAGAAGAAGGTATGGTGGTAGAGCTGGTAGCCGTCCTGAAGGGCACAGCTATCCACCTTGGCCGCCATCCGGCTGGCATAGATCAGGCGATCGGCATCCACGGAGAAGCGCTCCCCATATCGTTCCAGCTCTGAAGGGGTCTCGAGGGACCGCTTTCCCTTCCCTCCGGCCACCAATATCCCCACCTCCTCCTCCAAGCCCCTGAGCCCCTCCTTCAGGGCCCCGCAGACGGTGGTGGTGAGGCCGCTGGAGTGCCAGTCAAAGCCCATGAGGCAGCCCAGGGCCTGAAACCAGAAGGGGTCGGAGAGGCGGCGCAGGACTTCTTCCGGCCCGAACTCCCAGGCCATGATCCGGACCACCTCCCTCCCCAGGGCCTTCATCCTCTCGAAGAGCCACCGGGGAGCAGAACCGTAATGGAGGGGGAGATGGGCTACGGCCCTCCTCATCTCATTCGATCACCTTGTAAACCTTATCGCCCCTCCTCACCCGATCTTCCACCTTTATCCCAACCTCATCGCCGGGCTTGGCCTCCTCCACGGGCTGTCTCTCAATCTGCATCGAGGTGACCTGCTGGGTGAGGTCGGTGGTATGGCCCTTGATGTGGATGGTATCCCCTACCCTTAACGTCCCCTCCTCTATCCTTACCGCAGCGACCCCTATCTTGGCAAAGTAATCAAACACGCTTCCTATTTTCTCCTCGGGCATATCGGACCTCCTCTTAAGTTTTCAAAATTTTAACACAGATTTCCCTCAAAAGGTAAGCTTCGCGAGAGGATCAACCGAAGATCCTCTTGTACCAGGGGAGAGCGGTCTCCTTTTTGCGGCATTCTACCCTGAATTCGTCCGCCCCCAGGCCGGGGTCCTCCTCGATGAGGACCTTAAGGCGACGTCCCTTCTCCATCCCCCTCAGCTCCTCTCTCCTCTCCTCCCTCAGGTATTGGGCCACATCAGGCGGTGCAAAGACCTTCACCTCGGATAGCTCCCCATCGGTCGCCAACCTCTCCTTTACCTTCCGGAGGACGGAGAGGGCGGTGGAGACAGGGGACTTTATCCTCCCCAGCCCCCTGCACCTCTGGCAGGGGACGTATATCCCTTCGGCCAGAGGGGATCTCAACCTCTGGCGAGAGAGCTCCAGGAGGCCAAAACGGGAGATCCTGGAGAAGTCCACCTTTGCCCGATCCTCCTTGAAGGCCTGCCGCAGCCTCCGCTCCACCTCCCGGCGGTTCTCCGGTGACCTCATATCTATGAAGTCAATGACGATGAGCCCTCCCAGATCCCTCAACCTCACCTGACGGGCTATCTCCTCGGCCGCCTCGAGGTTGGTGATCAGGGCCGTCTCCTCTATGTCCCGGGCCTGCTGGACCTTCCCTGAATTCACATCTATGGCCACAAGGGCCTCCGTCACATCGATGCAGATCTTTCCCCCCGAGGGGAGGGGGACTTCCCTCAAGAAGAGACGATCTATCTGATCCTCCACCTGATAGCGGGAGAAGAGGGGCAGAGGGTCCTGATAGAGCTTGACCCTTCGCCTGTAGTTGGGCATTACCTCGTTGAAGAAGTTCATCACCCTCCTGTAGGTCCCTTCCTCGTCCACGATCACCTCTCGCACGTCCGCGGAGAAGTAATCCCTCAGAGACTTGACCACCACATCGCTCTCCTGATACAGAAGGCTTGGGGCCTGAAGTTCCTCAGCCCTCTTCCTTATCGCCCTCCAGAGGCGGAGCAGATAGTGGAAGTCCCTCAACAACTCCCTCTTGGTCCGATTTGCCGCCGCAGTCCTCACGATGAACCCCATTCCCTCGGGAATGGGGAACTGGGAGACCATTTCCTTGAGACGCTTCCTCCTCTTGGCCTCCTCTATCTTGGTGGATACCCCCTTTATCTCCTTAAAGGGTAAGAGGACCAGGTATCTGCCCGGCAGGGAAAGGTAGGTGGTAAGAGCTGCCCCCTTCTTTCCCATCTCCTCCCGGGTCACCTGAACGATAACCTCCTGGTGGCGAGAGAGGCTGGAAGACGAAGTCCCGTCCTTTGAAAGGAAATGGATCTCGCGGAAGGGCAAGAACCCCTCCCTCTTCTCCCCGAAGTCCACAAAGGCGGCCTGAAGACCCCCTTCCACATGGGTCACCCTGCCCTTATAGATGTTGCCCAGGATGGACCTGTGGGATGGGAGCTCCACGAAGAAATCGACCAGGACCCCCTCCTTCACCACCGCCACCCTCACCTCTTCTGGCTCAGAAGCATTGATGAGGATCTTTCTCGCCATTTCCTCCCGATGATAATTTCCCTGCCCAATATTTGTCAACGAGGCCAAATCTCCATTGAAATGAAAGGGATAAAAATGTATATATAACGAAAACCTTCTGGAGGGGGCCATGAAGGAGATAAGCTGGGATGAGGCCCTGGAATGGGGGTCCCCGTACCCCTATGTGCTGGCGGTGACGGTGGATAAGGACGGAAGACCCAATGCCATCGGCCTCGCCTGGTGGACCTTCTGCTCCTGGGAGCCCAAGATGCTGGCCATATCCGTGGGAAAGGAAAGATACTCTCATGAGTGCCTTGAGGCCTGCGGGGAGTTCGTCCTCTGCTTCCCCTCGGAGGAACAGAAGGAGGGGGCATGGCTCTGCGGGACAAAATCCGGCCGCAAAATAGACAAGTTCAAAGAAGGGGGGTTTAAGGCGGTGCCCTCGAAGAAGGTGACCCCTCCCATCATCGAGGGCTCCACCGTCGCCTTCGAGTGCAAGGTGGTCAATAAGGTGGAAACAGGGGACCACACGCTCTTTATCGGGGAGATCGTGGCCATCCACGGGACCCCTGAACGGCTGAAGCACCTATACTCCATCCACTACCGTAAGCTCGTCTCCATAGATTGCAAAGGGAACTACAAGTACAACCTCTAAGCCATGATCCGCATGGAGATCCCCGGGAGGGGTACATGGGAGATAGAGAACCTGGTCCTTGACATGAACGGCACCATCGCCACCGACGGCCGGATAAACGCCAAGGTGAAGGACAGGATAAACCTCCTGGGGAAAAAGCTTAACGTATATGTACTTACCGCCGACACCAGGGGGGATGCCGCTGAGAGGATGGGGAGGATGAGGGCCCAGCTGGTGAGGCTCAAGGAGGGTGAGGAGGCCCCTCAGAAGGCCGCATTCGTGAGGGAGCTGGGTCCAGAGAAGACCATCGCGGTGGGGAACGGCTACAACGACCATCTGATGGTGAAGGAGGCGATCCTGGGGATAGCGGTGATAGGGAGGGAAGGGGCGGCCAAAGAAACGATAGAGAACGCCGACCTGGTGGTCACCGATGTGCTTTATGCCCTGGAGCTGATCCTCAAACCCCTGCGTCACCGGGCCACCCTGAGGGGATAGGATGCACTTCTTCCAGTACCAAAGGGGAGAGCTCTTCTGTGAGGAGGTACCCATCTCAGAGATAGCCGAGGAGGTGGGAACCCCTTTCTACCTTTACAGCCACCGGACCCTGGAGCGCCACTTCAGGGTCTTCGATGAGGCCCTCGCAGGACTCCCCCACCTCGTCTGCTACTCGGCCAAGGCCAACGGCAACCTGGCCGTCCTGAGGACCTTCATCAGACTGGGAAGCGGTGTGGACGTGGTCTCAGGGGGTGAGATATACCGGGCCCTCCGGGCCGGGGCGGACCCCAAGAGGATCGTCTTCTCAGGGGTGGGAAAGACGGAGGAGGAGATCCGTTACGGGCTGAGGGAGGGGATCCTCCTCTTTAACGTCGAGTCCCTGGGAGAACTCCGCACAACAGAGCGGATAGCCGAAGAGGAGGGAAAGAGGGCCCCCATCGCCCTGCGGGTCAATCCGGATATAGACCCCAAGACCCATCCCTATGTGGCTACAGGGCTCAAGACCTCCAAGTTCGGGATAGACATGGAGGAGGCCTTAGAGATCTACCGGCGGGCAAAGGGGTCGCCTCACCTGGAAGTGAAGGGGATAAGCTGCCATATCGGCTCTCAGCTCACTGAGGTCGAGCCCTTCGTCGAGGCCTTAAGGAAAGTAAAAGAGCTATATCTGCGTCTTCAGGACGAGTATTTCGACCTCCAGTACATAGACCTCGGCGGAGGGCTGGGGATCACCTACAAGGACGAGCTCCCTCCCCACCCGGAGGAGTATGCGGAGGCCATCAAGGAGGAGGCGAAGGGGCTTGAGTGTCGTTTCATCTTCGAGCCCGGCAGGGTCCTGGTGGGAAATGCCGGGGTGCTGATAACCAGGGTCCTCTATCTGAAGCGGGTGGGGAAGAAGGACTTCGTGGTGGTGGACGCGGGTATGAACGACCTCATCCGTCCTGCCCTCTACGGCTCTTATCATGAGGTCCTCCCAGTGAAGGAAAAGGGGGGAAAGAGGATGGTGGCCGATCTGGTAGGCCCCATCTGTGAGACAGGGGACTTCTTCGCCAGGGAGAGGGAGATGCCCGAGCCTTCCCCGGGGGACCTTCTGGCGATCATGGGGGCAGGGGCCTATGGCTTCTCCATGGCCTCCAACTACAACGCCAGGAGGAGGGCGGCAGAGGTGATGGTCAGAGGAGGAGAGTTTTTCGTCATCAGGGAACGGGAAAGCTACGAGGATCTGGTGAGGGGGGAGAGGGTCCCGGCCTTTCTCGAGGACTCCAGATGAGGTCCATAGAGTTTTACAAGCTCACGGGAGGGGGGAACGATTTCATCATCATAGACAACCGGGATGGGAAGATAGACGTTGAGAAACTCCGTCCGCTGATCCCCCGAATCTGTCGGCGGTGCTACTCGGTGGGAGCCGATGGTCTGATACTGATCGAGGAATCCGACAGGGCCGACTTCCGCTGGCACTTTTTCAACTCCGACGGGAGCGAGGCGGAGATGTGCGGAAACGGTGGAAGGTGCGCTGCCCGCTTGGCCTATCTCCTCGGGATGGCCCCGGAGGAGCTGGTCTTCGAGACCGCCATTGGCCTTGTCTCCGCCCGGGTGAGCGGGAGACAGGTGAGGATCTCCTTACCCCCGCCCTCGAGGATAGAGCAGGGGGTCAAGGTGGAGATAGGGGGCGAGGTTATAACAGGCGATTTCATAAATACCGGGGTACCTCACTTCGTGATCATCGCCGAGGACCTGGAGGGGGTGGATGTGGAGGGACTCGGCAGGAAGATCCGCTGGAGCCCCGAATTTCAGCCCGCGGGGACAAACGTGGATTTCATCTTCCCATCCGGGGAGGAGGTGAGGATACGGACCTATGAGAGGGGGGTGGAGGGGGAGACCCTCGCTTGCGGCACAGGGGCGGTGGCCGCGGCCTTAATCGCCCACCTTCACGGATATACCACCTCTCCCACCACGGTGATCCCCCGAAGCAAGGAGCCCCTGACCGTCCATTACAGGAAGGAGGGGGAGAGATTCACCGACCTCGAGCTGGAGGGGGAAGTGAGGGTCATTTACAAAGGAAAACTTGACGAGGAGGCGATATGGTAAAGGCAGTGGTGATCGGAGCGGGGGGGAGGATGGGGAGGATGGTGATCAAGGCCATCCAGGAGACGGAAGGGATCGAATGTGTGGGGGGAGTGGAGGCCCCGGGCCATCCCGCAGTCGGAAAGGATGTGGGCGAGATCGCCGGGGTAGGTGGGATGGGGGTAAAGATATCCGATGACCTCTCCTCCGTTATGGAGGATACCGACGTCCTCATAGACTTCACGGTGGCCGAGGCGGCCCTCAAGCACCTCGAACTCGCCTCCTCCCGGGGGAAACCCATGGTGGTGGGGACAACGGGTTTCTCAGCGGAGCAGATGAAAAGGATCAAGGAGCTCGCTGAAGGCTTCCCCTGTGTCCTCTCCCCTAACATGAGCGTGGGGGTAAACCTCCTCTTTCGCCTGGTGGAGGAGGTGGCAGGGGTGCTGGGAGAGGATTACGACGTGGAGGTAGTTGAGGTCCACCATCGCAAAAAGAAGGACGCCCCCAGCGGGACGGCCCTGAGGATAGCGGAGCGGGTGGCCAGGGCGCGGGGCAGGAGCCTGCAGGAAGTGGCCGTTTACGGAAGGGAGGGGATGGTGGGGGAAAGGAGGAGGGGGGAGATAGGGATACTGGCCGTGAGGGCCGGCGATGTGGTGGGAGAGCATACGGTGATCTTCGCCACCGAGGGCGAGAGGATCGAGATCACCCACAGGGCCTCCACCAGGGAGATCTTCGCGCGGGGCGCGGTGCGGGCTGCACTCTGGGTGGTGGGAAAGGAGCCCGGCCTTTACGATATGGCCGATGTCCTCGGTCTGAAGTAAGTTAGAGGGATGCCTCCCTCAGGACCTCCATCACCTCCTCCCTGGTCCTCGCCTCCATGAGGGCCGGCATGACAAAGGGCTTGCTGAAGATGCGGGAGAACTCCCTCAGGGCGTTCAGGTGCTCCTGGAGGCGTTCCTCGGGCACCAGGGTGAGCAGGATCACATGGGCGGGTCTCCCATCAAGGGAGCCGAACTCGATCCCCCGCTGGGAGATCCCGAGCACCCCAATGACACCACCCTGATACTCTATCACCCCATGGGGGATGGCGAGGCCATGGCCGATCCCCGTGGTCATGGAGAGTTCCCTCTTCACCACCTCTTCGAGGAACCGTCCTTCCAGGTCCAGGTCGGCACAGCGACGGTTGCAGAGGAACTTGACGAGCTTGGAAATCGCCTCCCACTTGTCCTGGGCGTCCAGGTCGAGGTAGATGTCCTCCTCTTCGAGGAACCCCAGGACAGGTGGAAGGGCCTTCCCCTCTTCCTTCGCCCACCTCAGGGCAAACCTTATGGCCAGAGGGCCGACGAACTCGTTTATGATCACGGCGGAAAGGACCATGGCGGAGAGGAGGTCTGAAACGTCCCCGAGGCCAGGGGCCTCCTGCACCATCACCAGGAAGCCAAGGGCAAGGCCTGCCTGGGGCAGCAGTCCCAGACCCAAGAGCCCCCTCCAGGAGAAAGAGAGGGGAGAGGTGAGGGAGCCAAGGAAGCCGCCCAGGAACTTCCCCACGAAACGGCCGAGGACAAAGACGAAGATCAGCCCTCCGGCAGAGATGATGACGTCAAAGCGGAGGTGGGCCCCCGCCATGGTGAAGAATATCAGGTAGATGAGGGGCTCCAGCTCCCGCAACGCTTTGGATACCTCCTGGTGTACCCCTTCGCAGTTGGCGATGACGAACCCGAGGGTGATGGTGGCGAGGAAGGGAGAGGTGTTGAGGTGCTCGGCGATCCCGGAGGCAGCCATGAGCCCGAGAAAGGAGCTCCCCAGGATCTTTCTGCTGTCCCGTTTGAGGGAAGCGGGGAGGAAGCAGAAGGCCGATCCCACCAGCACTCCCACGACGATGGGCACAGCTATCTGGGAGAGAAAGGTGCCACTCCCCTTGACCCTCAGGAAGGCCATCACCGAGGTGAAGAGGAGGATGGCAATTATGTTATCGAGGGCGATGGTGGGAAGGAGCGCGGAGACGAAAGGTCCCCTGGCCCTCGACTCCCTCACCACGGCAAGGCTCGCCGCCGGGGCGGTGGTAGAGGCCATGGCCCCGGCAAGGAGCGAGAGCCTCTCGGAGCCCGTCCCAAGGTATATCGCCCCTGCGACCAGCAGGAACGCGAGGAGGGTCTCCCAGAGTGCGATGATCAGGGGGGCACCGGAGGTGGCCCTAAGGTCCCTGACCCTCAGGTGGAGGGCCACCGAGACGGCGATGAATCCGAAGGCGATGGAGCTGACGAGCCTCAGGTCCTTCACTATAAGGGAGAGGGGCAGGACCCCCAACCCGTAGGGACCGAGCATCGCCCCGGCGAGGATGTTTCCGATGATGGAAGGGAGGCGGAGACGATGGGCGATCTCTCCGCCCAGATAGCCGAAGGCGATGATAAGGCTCAGGCCAAGGAGAGGGTCGAAGATATGGGGCATGGATGGGGGCCTTTCATGACCGGAAGGGGGCCTCCCCCTTCCTCCTCACCGCTATCAGCTCCGCCACGATGCTTATGGCGATCTCCTGAGGGGTCTCCGCCCCTATATCCAGACCGATGGGGGCATGAACCCGGGAAATCTCCTCCTCCGAGAACCCCTCCTGCCTTAACCTCCTGTAGATGGCGTCCCTCTTCTTCCTGCTCCCGATCATCCCTATGTACTTCGCCCCTGAGCGGAGGAACTGGCGCAGCACGGTGTAGTCGTGAAGGTGCCCCCGGGTGACGATTACCAAATAGTCCTCCTCCCCCACCTTCACCTTGGAGGCCAGCCCCTCAAAGTCCTGAACCAGAACCTGATCGGCCTCCGGGAACCTCTCCGGGGTGGCGAAATCGTCCCGATCGTCAAGTACCACCACCCGAAAATCGGCCATCTTCGCCAGAGGGGCGATCTGCTGGGCTATATGCCCCGCACCGAAGATGTAAAGGGTGGGCTCGACGAAGATGGGCTCGACGAAGAACTGGAAGCCCTCAACGGAGAGGGGAAAAGGATCCCGCCTCTGCCAGATCTCGGGATGGGAGGAGAGGAAGCCTTCAAGGAGAGAGTGGACCCTGGAGGGCAGGAGGCTGACCCCCTCCCCTTTGGGGACGAAGAGCCCCTTTCCTCCCTCGCTTCCATCCCCTGGAAGGAGGGTGAAAAGGAGCCCCTTCTCGTCCCTCTCCTTGATCTCCTTCAACCTGCTGTAAAGATCTGCAAATCCCTCCTTTAGCGGCTCCAGAAGCACCTCCACATCCCCACCGCAGATCATGTCCGATTCCGCCACTTCCTCTCCCCGGAGAAAGAACTCCATCCTTCGAGGAACCCCTTCTCTCATCACCTCCTGGGCACCTTTGATCACGTCCGCCTCCAGGGTGCCACCGCCCACGCTGCCCAGGATCTCACCGTCCTCCCGTATGACCATCTGGGCCCCCAGCCCCCTGGGAGAGGAACCCGCCTGATGGACGATGGTGGCCAGAGCGCCCTTCTTCCCGCTACGGATCAGCTCCAGGATGTACCCGTAGAGCTCCTTCATGGATGATCCCCTCACGGATTCTTCCTTAATCTTACCCCTAAGGAGGTGAATTTTCTACTTCCGGGCAGGAAGGGGTCTCACTTCACTATCACCAGCTCCACCTCTCCCCGCTTCCTCTCCACGTTTATCACCACATCGTCTCCGTACCGCTTCAGGAAGAGGTCAACGGAGCCCTCCCCCACCCTCAGGTTCCTGATCCAGACCTCCTGGAGGAAGTCCGGCAGCATCGGATGATGGAAGCGGATCTGCCCTCCGCTGAAGGAGAGGCCGAGGGAGGCCTGAAGCAGGAGGAGGACGGAGGCCGAGGCCCAGGCCTGGGGGCTGCAGGCGACGGGGTAGAGGGTGGGGCCCTCGTCAGGGCGGCGGCTGAAGCCGCAGAAGAGCTCGGGAAGGCGATGCAGGTCGAAGAAGGTGCTCGCCTCAAAGAGGCCCTTGAATATGCGAAGGGCGAGATCCTTGAGGCCGTAGCGGCAGAGGCCGTAGGCGATCATGGCGTTATCGTGGGGCCAGACAGAACCGTTGTGATAGGAAAGGGGATTATAAAGGGCCTCGGTGCTCGCCAGGGTCCTTATCCCCCAGCCGGTAAAGAAATCCTGCCCGAGGAGGGTGCGGCCAAGGGCCAGGGCTCGCTCCCTGCTGACGATCCCTCCGAAGAGGCAATGGCCCGGGTTGGAGGCCCTTACCCGACAGGGGTGCTTCTCCCCGTCGAGGGCGAGGGCATAGGTGGAGAGCTCCTCGCACCAGAAGGACTCTTCAAACCTCTCCCTGAGGGCTGAAGCTTCCTGAAGGAGCTTCCTTGCCATCTCCTCATCTCCCAGAAGGGAGGCGAGTTCCGCCCCCTTCACCTTGGCGGCGTAGGCATAGCCCTGGACCTCCACCAGGGCTATGGGTCCCTGGGGGAGGGTTCCATCGGCGTGAAAGACGCTGGAGGCCGAATCCTTCCACCCCTTGTTGATGAGGCCCCGGGAGCCCTGCTCGTACTCGATGAAGCCATCCCCGTCCAGGTCCCCATATTCCGAGATCCACTCCAGGGCCCTCTGGATGCTGGGCCATAGCCCCTCTATGAAGGCCCTATCGTGGGTACGGCTCCAGTACTCGCCCGCAAGGATGACGAAGAGGGGGGTGGCGTCCACGCTGCCGTAATACTGGGCGAAGGGGATCTCACCGGTTGATGCCATCTCCCCCTTTCGGATCTCATGAACGATCTTTCCCGGCTCCGCCTCCCGTTCGGGATCGAACTCCCTGGCCTGGGTGGCGGCGAGGAAAGAGAGGACCCCCCTGGCGATCTCGGGATTTACCCAGAGACACCCCAGGGCGGTGATGATCCCGTCCCGGCCAAAGGCAGCACTGAACCAGGGAATGCCCGCATAGGGGTAAAGGCCGAAAGGGGTCTCGGTGACCATCATGAAGATGTCGGCCAGGGAGCGATGGAGCCAGGCGTTGAACTGCTCGTTGGAGGTGAATATCTCACACGTCCCCTCCTTCAGCTCCTTGAGGGAACCCCTGGCCCGAAGGAGGGCCTTCCGGTAAGGTAAGGGACGGGAAGGTGAACCGTATTCAAAGGATATGGTGAGAAAGAATACGGCCCTGCCTCGAGGGGCAAGCCTCGTCTCAAAGAGGGCCCCGGAGGGGGTGAGCTCCCTGGGCTCCGGGGTGAAATGCACCCTCGTGCCCCTCAGCACCCCGTCCAAACCCTCGTACCTGAAGAGGACGGTCCTCCTGTCCAGCACCTCCTCGGTCCTCCTCCCCCTCCTCTCCCTCCTTGTCCCCCTTACCTCGAAGATGTCCGCAAAATCCGCATCGAAGAGGAAGGAAAAGGAGGCCTCGATGGGGAAAGGGGCGAAGTTCTGAAGCTCCACCCTCTCATAGTAGGTGCTATCCAGAAGGAACTTCGTCCTCAGGATATGGAGGCTCCCCTTCGGGATGAATATCCTCTTCCCGGCGAAGATGTCCGGGTTGGTGAGGTCCACAGTGAAGAGGGAGTTATCCTCCTTTATCGTGGAGCTGAGAAGGGAAGGCCTCGCCTCGTAAAGCAGGAACTCGAGCCGGGAGAGGAACCTGGTCCCCTCATGGTAGAGGCCCTGCTCACCCAGCCCTGCGGGGATGATATCCCCGTGGCGATCGAAGACCCCGAAGCTCTCCCCGTGCTTGAGGACCCTGCAGTAGACGTCCACCCTGGGGGAGCGGGCCAGGATGTAATACCTGTCCTTTATGCGAACGAGTTCCCTCTCCATTTAAACCGCCTTGAGCAGCGGCTCCCTCTCGGAGAGCAACCTCTCGTATATCCTCAGATAGTCCTCGGCCATCCTCCTGGAGGTGAACCTTTCCTCGAAGGCCTTCCGGCACTCCAAGCGGTCTATCTCTGATATCCTCTCCACCGCCTGGGCCGCCTCTTCCATGCTCTGGACCACAAACCCCGTCCTTCCGTCCTCTATCACTTCGGGGACCGAGCCACACCTCCAGGCGATCACCGGCGTGCCGCAGGCGAGGGCCTCGATCATCACCAGACCGAAGGGCTCAGGCCAGTCTATGAGGAAGAGGAGGGCATGGGCACCTCCCAGAAGCTCCTCCTTCTCCTTTTCCCCTATCTCCCCGATGAACTCCACATACCGGCTCTTCAGGAGGGGCCTTATCCTCTCCTCGAAGTACTCCTTGTCGGCGGCGTCCACCTTCGCCGCTACCTTCAGCTCCATCCCCACCTCCTCAGCGATCCTTATCGCCCTGTCAGGCCGCTTCTCCGGCGAAATCCTCCCCAGGAAGGCAAGGTATTTCCCCCTCTCCAGGTGAGGACGGTAGAGGTCCTCGGGCAGCCCATGATAGACGGTCCCCTGCCAGTTGAGCCAGGGGAGGGGTTCCCTCTGGGCATCGGAGATGGAGACGACCGGGATGTCCCTGAACTCCCGATAGAGGGGAACCAAATCTTTCAGGTCCAGCC
>CAYRAR010000039.1:0-13852 GCA_964422255.1 uncultured Thermodesulfobacteriota bacterium
GGGATCCCCTCCAGGAGCTCCTCTATGAGGGCGCCGCTTCTGTCCTCCCTCTCCCCCCGGGCCCCCTTGTCGCTTACCGTTACGATCCCTGCCCTTATGGCCATATCACCTTCCCCATCTCCCGGGTATCGTACCCTCCCAGGGCCTCGATTCTCCTCCTCAGCTCCGAAGAGGAGAGGAGATCGAGCAGCGCCTTTACCCCCTCAAGCCCTGAGGCCCACTCCGGGATCACCAGATCGTACTGCTCGGTGGCCAGGGGCACGAAGTCGAGGCCCAGGGCCTGGGCCGAGGCCCTGATCCCCATCCCCACATCGGCCCCCCCTTCCCTGACCGCCACGGCGACGGCCAGATGGGTGTACTCCTCATGGGCATAGCCCTTTATCTCCTCAGGCCTGATCCCCGCCTCCTTCAGGAGGTGATCGAGGAGGACCCGGGTGCCCGAGCCCCTCTGCCTGTTGACGAAGGTCACGTCCGGCCTCGAGAGGTCCTCAAGCCTCCTGATCCCCTTGGGGTTTCCCTTGGGGACGATCAGTCCCTGCTCCCTCTTGAGGAAGCGGACCACCTTCACCGGAACCCCTTCCAGATATTTTTTAATGTAAGGGATGTTGTAAGCTCCCGTTTCCGGGTCCAGGAGGTGGGAGCCGGCAAGGTGGGCGCCTTCGTCCCTTATCGCCAGGAGCCCATCGAGGCTTCCCACCGGGACCGAGGAGAGAAAGAAGGGAGGATAGGACCTCCTCAGCTCATCGGCCAGGATGTCGAGGGCCATGTCATGGCTTCCCACGACAAGGACGCTTCTTGAGAGCTCCTCGAGGGGACGAAGGAGTTCCACCTCCACTCCCTTCCCCTCCCCTATCCCCTCAAGGGAAGGGGGGACCCTCAGGAGGCCATCGGCCCTGACCAGGGAGCTCAGCAGTCCTGCCCCCCGGGCGAGGGGATAGGCGACCCACTCCCCACTCACCTCCGCCACCTTCACCCGGATCACCTCCTGAAGCCCGAGCTTGGACGGGAGGGAGCGGAGGAGGCGGGCCGGGACAGTGGGCCTCCTGGAGGGGAGTTGACCGAGCATCGCCTCCAGGAGGGGCAAGAGGAAGAGGTCGGCCGAGATCACCGCCGAGACCGGATATCCGGGAAGGCCAATCGCGGCCTTCCCCCCCACCGCCCCCAGGGCGGTGGGCCTTCCGGGCATCACCCCGACCCCGTGAACGAGGAGCTCGCCCTCTGAGGCTATCGCCTCGGCCACGTAATCCCTCTCTCCTGCCGAGGAGCCGGCAAGGAGGACGACGATATCGCACCCCTCTTCGAGGACCTCCCTCATCGCCCCCCTTATCTCCTCGAGGTCGTCCTTCACGATGGGGTGCTTGAGGACCCGGCCCCCCGCCTCTTTCACCATTCCCTCGATCACTGCCGAGTCGAACTCGGGGATCTCCCCTTCCCTGAGGGGCCTCTCTTCTGTGGCTTCCACCAGCTCCCCTCCCGTGGGGATCACCCCGACGAGGGGGGGACGCTTTACCCATATCTCCTTGATCCCTGCTCCGAGGAGCGCCCCCAGGTCCCAGGGCCTGAGCCTCCAGCCCCTGGGGAGGATCATCTCCCCCGCGGCCATGTCCTCCCCCACGGAGCGCACGTGCTGGAAGGGGCGAGCAGCCCTCTGAAGCTCCACCGTCTCGGAGTCCACCTGGTGGACCTCCTCGGCCATCACCACCGCATCGCAGCCCTCAGGCAGGGGATCGCCCGTCGAGACCCAGAAGGCCTCCTCCCCCAGGCGGATCCGCCGGGGGCTGGAGAGGTCAGCACCGAAGGTGACCGATGCCTTCAGCGCCACCCCGTCCATCGCCGCCGCCCGGTAGTGGGGGACAGAACGAAGGGCAAAGACGGGCTCTGCAGTCACCCTCCCCAAGGCCTCAGTAACCGGGAGGAGCTCTTTTAGGTCATAGAGCCAGGGCTTTGTCCGCTCGAGGAGGATCCTTAGGGCCTCCTCCGGGGGGGTGGTCCGCAGGTAGGGGCGTTTCCTCATCCCTTAACCACCCCTAAGGGCCTGAGCTTTGCCACCTTCTTGCTTATGCCGGCCTGATGGACTATCTCCACCACGTCTCCCACGTCCTTGTAGGCCTCGGAGATCTCCTCCACCATGGTGGCCCGGCTTGCCGCCCGGACATAGATGCCCCTCCGCTCCAGTTCCTGGGCCACTGCCCTTCCCTTGGCGGCCTTCTTCGCCTGGTGGCGGCTCAGGACCCTCCCTGCTCCGTGACAGGTGCTCCCGAAGGTCTCTTCCATCGCCCGGGAGGTCCCCACCAGCACATAGGAATATCGCCCCATGTCCCCCGGGATGAGGACCGGCTGGCCGATCTCCCGGTAGTCCTCAGGGAGGGCGGGATCCCCAGGTGGGAAGGCCCTGGTAGCCCCCTTGCGGTGCACGCAGACGGTCCGCTCCGTGCCGTTCACCCTGTGGGTCTCGATCTTGGCGATGTTGTGGCACACGTCGTAGACCAGGCCCAGGTCCAGGGTGCGGGGGCTCACCTTGAGCACCTGCTCAAAGGTCTCCCGGACCCAGTGGGTGATCAGCTGCCGGTTGGCGAAGGCGAAGTTGGCGGCACAGGCCATGGCCGCCAGGTAGTCCCTCCCCTCAGGGGAGCGGATGGGGGCGCAGCAGAGCTGTTTGTCCGGAAGCTCAATCCCGTACTTCTGGACCGCCTTGAGCATCACCTTTATGAAGTCATCGCAGACCTGATGTCCCAGCCCTCGGGAACCCGTATGGACGATCACCGTCACCTGATCCTTCTCAAGCCCCATGGCCCGGGCCGCCTCCTCGTCGTACACCTCCTCCACATAGCCCACCTCCACGAAGTGGTTCCCCGAGCCGAGGGTCCCGAGCTGGGCCCTGCCCCTCTCCAGGGCTTTAGAGGAGAGAAGCCCTGGATCGGCATCAGGGATTCGCCCCCGTTCCTCGATGTGCTCCAGGTCCTCCCAGCGGCCATAACCCTGATCCACCGCCCACTGGGCCCCCTTGAGCAGCACCTTCCTCTCCTGCTCCCTGTCGAGCTTCAGGTCCTTGCGGTGAGACCCCACCCCTGAGGGGATATTGGCAAAGAGGGCATCCACCAGTTCCCTTATCCGCCCCTCGATGTCTCGGCGCTCCAGCCCGGAGCGCATGAGCCTCACCCCTCAGTTTATGTCGTAACCGACTCCCCCTGGGGAGACGACCCCTTCCTCCTCGTCGAAGGCGGCCACCCCCCCGATGGGGAAGCCGTAGCCCCAGTGGATGTCGGGCATCGCCAAGGAATAACCGACGATCCCGGGCATACAGGCGACGTTCTTCACCTGCAGGAGGCTCTGATCCTTCCTTATTGCCTCAAGCATCCTCTTGTCGGCATACACGATGCCATCGGTGCGCATCTTGCCGTGGCGAGGTATCCTCCAGCGGTAATCGTCCACCTTCTCCAAGGGTATAGATTCCTGCGCAGCCATCTCTTCTCCTCCTATATGTCGAAGATGATCTGGGCCTCCCAGAGCCCGTCCTTTCTCTCCACCCTGAGCTGATGATAGGTGACCGCCTTGACCCCAGTCTGGATGGGATGGCGTTCGGGATCTATCTCTTCCCCCGAGGCCTCGCCCTTAAGGCGGCCCCTCTGAAGCTCGCTGATCTTAAAGCGGGAGAAGAGGAGTCCCTCTACCTCGTGAAGGTAAAGGAGTTCACTGAGCCATCCCACAAGGAGCTCCTCCCAGCCATTCCCCTCTGACTCCACCTCCCTCTTCACCCGGGGGCGGACCTCCTCTATGGAGGTGATCAGGGAGAAGAGGGCCCGGGCCGCCTCCTCGAAGAGTCCCCCCAGATCCTCTGCCCAGACCTTAACCCCCACATCTGCGGTATGATCTATCAAGGAAAAGCCCATAACATGTATATCTTAACACACTTATACCTCTGGTCGAAGGGAGGGAAGGAATTTAGCGATTTCCGGAGCTAATGGGCGAAAGGGCAGAAGCGCTCCCACCCGAGGAGGTGAGCTGCCCCTGCAACGGTGACCCCGTAAAAGAGGGTCGGTTTGGAGGAGAGGACTCTCTCGACGGTGCCGTTGGTAAGGACCGTCCCGGTGATCACCGCAAGGTCGCACCACTCAAGGAGTTCCCCGTTTTTTTCGGGACCCTCTACCAATACCCCGCCGACCTCCTTCCCCAAGTTCTCCTCGTCCATATCGCTAATCCTTAAGGGGAACTCCTTTCCCAGGGCCTCGGCCATCCGGGGCTGAAGGCCCACCAATGCCACTTTGGGCCTTCCCCATCTCCTCCTTATGAACTCCACCAGCTCCTCCCCGCAGAGCCTCGGCTTCCTGTCCTTGCAGTGGATCGTCCCCTTGATCAGGCCGAGGTGGCGAAGGAGGGCGTTCAGGGAGGAGATGAAGACCGCCCGAAAGAAGTTGTTCCGCAACTTGAGTTCCGCTATCTCCTGGAGAGAGCCCTCAAAGTCGCCGAAAAGGTCGGTGTAGGCCTGCCCCTTTGCTCCCCGCAGCTCCGCCTCCATGAGCCTCTCCCTCCCCTTCACCAAGGGATAGTCCCTCTCTTCGGGGTTTCCTATGGCCTCCTCGGGGCTGAGGGGGTAAGCCTTCACCTGCACTTTTTCCAAGGAGAGTCCTGAATCCTTTACTAATTGGCGAAACTTCTTTCTCAATTCGGCATAAGGTCCCATCTTTTCTCTTTTACTTCTTCCAAGTGGAGGTTGTCAACTTGTGCTCCCCGTGAGCTTGACGGGGAAGGGGCAAAGGAGATAGCCTTATGGAGGGCGATGGTATTTCTTTCCGTAATCGGGTGGTCTAAGAGCGGAAAGACGACCTTCATCGAGAGGTTGATACCTGCCCTCCGGAAGAGGGGAATAGAAGTGGTGACGGTGAAGCATCACCCCGAGGGCGGGGAGCTGGACATCCCCGGGAAGGACACCTGGCGGCATCGTCAGGCCGGGGCGAAGGGATCGATGCTTCTCACCCCTAAGGGTTTCTCTTACGTGGAGGATGCCCCAGAGGAGACCTCCCTGAATAAATTGAGGACCATATCCGGAGGGGCCGATCTCGTGCTGGTGGAAGGGATGAAAGAGGGACCATTTCCCAAACTGGAGGTCTACCGGGAGGAACTGGGGAAGCCCCCTTTGGCCGAGCGGGTCAAAGGGGTGATCGCCATCATAACCGAGGCCTCTCCCTCGGTTGACCTCCCCATCTTCCGGCCCGATGAAGAAGAGAAGGTGGCCGATTTTATCAGTGAGCGTTTGATAAAAGACGAAAAAGAAAAGGAAATCGAAATGATAGCCGATGGGAAGATTGTCACCCTTAACCCTTTTGTAAGAGGGCTGCTCCATCGGCTCATTCAGGCCATTCTGCTCTCTTTAAAGGGAACGGAAGGGGTCCAGGAGATGACCTTGTACTGGAGAAAAGTTAAAGATGGTAAACGTTAAAAAGACCTTTTACGTTCTCCTACTCCTCCTCATATTGTCTGGGTTTACTTTTGAGATCTATGCGTTCTTTGTAAACCTTACTGAGGGAAAGGCCCCCCCTTCTAACTTAGGAAACGGCGAAAGAGTGATCTCTATGCTCCAAAAGGAAAAGAGCGAGGGATTTACTTTTGCAGTGGCCGGGGATACGAAGAGCCACGGCGTATTTGAGCAGATCGCAGAAAAGTTCAAAGGGGAGAACTTTTCCTTCTTTGTCCTTTTGGGGGATTGCGCCTTCCGCGGTACCCCCGAGGAGCACCGGTATTTATGGGCTGAACTGGAGGAGATGCCCATCACCTATCCCCTTTTCTATATCGTAGGAAATCACGATATTGGACCATCCTTTCCGCTCAAGCGTTTCGAGGAAATTTACGGTCCCACTAACTTCTCTTTTCTATATAAGAGCTATCTATTCATCGGACTCAGGGTGTTGCCCGCACCTTTCTCCAGCGAGGAAGCCCTCAGTTTTTTAGAAAAGACCCTCTTGCTCCACAGGAAGTCTTGTAAAGGCGTCTTCGTCTTCATGCACATACCCCCTCCTCTTTATAAGGACTGGAAGGTGAGAAGGTTCAAAGACGCCGATAAGTTCATCGAGCTTTTTGAAAGATACCAGGTCGATTACGTGATCTGTGGTGACTACCACGGTTATGGTCACTTGCGAAAAGGCAGCACGGTCTATATTCTCACCGGCGGGGGAGGAGCCAGAATAAAGGCGAAAAAGTACGGGGCTTTTCATCACGCCTTGGTATTCCGCATCACCCCACAAGGTATATGTGAGGAGATCCTGGTAGTGAACGGGCGGACCGATATAGAGGATGTCTTCGAACACGCGGCAATGGCCGGGTTCCTTCCGTGGGTGAAGGAGCGTCCCTTTCTGACAGGGCTCATTAATGCTGGAGCCATCCTATTCGGGGTGGTGCTCTTACGAGGTTTGAAGAGAGGGGTAAGATGGACGAGATGCAGAAGGAGATAAAGCGACGCCTGATCCCTTCCCCAGAAGGGGAGATGGTCTACGAGTGCATCTCCTGCGGTGGCACCTTTCCTCTCGATCGTTTCCTCTACACCTGCCCCCGCTGTGGAGGGCTCCTGCGCCTTCGAGACCTGAGATTTGACCGATTGAAGGAGGTGCCGGGTCCAGTATGGCGGAGGATCTTCGACTTCAGGAAGCTCCTGCGCCGGGAGGCCTTAAGGGGGATATTCCTCTTTCACGAGCTCATCTTCCCCATCATCCCCCTCGATGCGGTCATCTACCTCGGAGAGGGGCACACACCCATGGTGCGCGCCAACGAGGAGCTCGGCCGCTGGGTCGGCACCCCCTTCCTGATCAAGTACGATGGCCTCAACCCCTCGGTGAGTTTCAAGGACCGGGGGATGGCAAGCGCCATAAGCTTCATCAATTACATGATCCGCTACCGGGGGCTCAAGCAGGTCCTGGGGATATGCGCCTCCACTGGCGACACCTCCGCAGCGGCCGCCCTCTACCTGAGCTATCTGCCAAAGGATAAGGTCCGCTCGGTGGTCCTGCTGCCCCAGGGGAAGGTAACCCCCGCACAGCTCTCCCAGCCCTTGGGGAGTGGGGCCGTGGTGATCGAGATCCCCGGGGTATTTGACGATTGCATGAAGATCGTGGAGGAGCTCGCCGAGAACTATGAGGTGTGCCTTCTCAACTCAAAAAACCCCATCCGCATCCAGGGACAGAAGTCCTACTCCTATGAGGTGGCCCAGCAGCTGGCCTACAGGACCAGGGGGCTCGTCGTCGTCGTCCCCATAGGGAACGCCGGGAACGTCACCGCCATCATGGAGGGCTTCGTCGACCTCTATCGTTTGGGGATCATCGAGGAACTTCCCACCATACTCGGCGTTCAGAGCGAGCGGGCAAACCCCTTGGTGCTCTGGAGGAAGACGGGGAAGTACACCCCCGTTGAGGTCCGCCCGAGCGTGGCTCAGGCTGCCATGATCGGAAACCCCGTCTCCTTCCCCAAGGTGGCCCAGTTGGTCGAGGAACACTTCAGCGATCGCTTCTTCGTCGTTCAGGTGACGGAAGAGGAGATCATGGAGGGGATGCTGGTGGCCAACCGCCACGGACACGTGGTCTGCACCCAGGGGGGGGAGGCGATTGCAGGACTCAAGAAGGCCATCTCCGAAGGGGTGATCCCTCGGGGAGGGAGGATCGTTGTCGATTCCACCTCCCACCAGCTCAAGTTCGCCTCCTTCCAGCAGATGTACTTTGAGGACTCCTTCCCACCGGAGTACGGGATAAAGGCAAGGGAAGAACTGAAGAACCATCCCCGCCGACTCCCTCCTTCGGCAGAGGAGATTGCCCGTTATCTGGGGCTCAAGAAGAAGGGATGAAGCTTAAGGAAATCGGGGAGTTCGGCCTCATCGAGAGGATAAGGGAGATCTTTGGAAGGGGAGAAGGGGTTCTTGCCGGACTGGGGGAAGACGTGGCGGTGATAGAGGCGGGGGAGGGGTGCCTGCTCCTCACCACCGATCTGCTCACCGAGGGGATCCATTTTCGCTCCCGCCTCATATCTCCCTTTCAGTTGGGGTGGAAGGCCTTGGTGGTCAACCTGAGCGATATCGCCGCCTGTGGCGGTACCCCCCGTTACTTCCTCGTCTCCCTGATGGTGGAGCCGGAGAGGGAATGGGAGTCTGTAAAGGAAATCTATGAGGGGATAAAAGCGGCGGGAGATCGGTACGGGGCCACCTTAGTAGGGGGAGACACCTCCCGTGGTGAGGCTCTCACCCTATCGATCGCCCTCTTGGGAGAGGGGATAAGGGATGAGGTGATCCTGAGGAAGGGGGCAAGACCAGGAGATCGAATATATGTGTCAGGGACCCTCGGCGATGCGGCCTTGGGACTCAGGCTCCTCCTCCAGGGGAAGAAGGGGGGGTATCTCGTCGAGCGGCACCTTTCCCCCACCCCCCGACTCACCCTGGGAAGGGAGCTTGCGAGGAGGCACCTCGCCACCGCAGCGATAGATATAAGCGATGGGCTCGTGCAGGACCTCTCCCATATCCTTGAGGAAAGCAGGGTCGGGGCGAAGCTTCACTTGGAGAAGGTCCCCATCTCCGATGAGTGCAGAGAGGAGGCGGAGGCCCTGGGCCTTGACCCCTTACGGCTTGCCCTTTCAGGGGGTGAGGACTATGAGCTCCTCTTCACGGTGGCGCCTGGAGATGAATCCCAGCTTGAGGAGGTCGCAGGGCTCTGCGGGGTGCCCATCACTCGGGTGGGGGAGGTGACCTCGGAAAGGGAGTTGAGGCTTTTCAAGGATGGAAAAGAGACGTCTTTGGAGATATCAGGGTATGATCACCTAAAGGGGTCATGAAGAGGGACTTTGTAGAGGGGATAAAGGAGAACGATCAGGTGAAGGGGGTCTTTCTGGTGAAGGAGAAGGTGATGGCTACCTCCAAGGAAGGAGCCCCTTTTCTCAAGGTGAGGCTTGCCGATCGGACTGGGGAGATCGAGGGGCGGGTCTGGGAAGGGGTGGAGGAGGCTTCAAGGCTCTTCAAGAAGGGGGACTTCATCCTGATAGAGGCCCAGGCGGTGACCTTCCAGGATCGGCTCCAGTTGAGGATCCTCACCCTGGAGCCCTACCCCTCGGAGGAGGTGGATCTGGAGGATTTCCTCCCCAAAAGCCCCCGTCCCCCGGAGGAGATGCTCGAAGAGCTCCGAAGGATCGCCCTCAGGATAAGGGAACCCTTCCTCTTCCGCCTGGTCTTCTCCTTCTTGGAGGACAGGGATTTCCTCAGTCTCTTCATCAAGGCCCCCGCCTCAAGGAGGCTCCATCACGCCAGGATCGGAGGGCTCCTGGAGCATACCCTCTCGGTGGTGAAGCTCGTAGAGAGGATAAGAGGCCATTACGAGGGGGTTAACTGGGACCTGCTCCTTGCCGGGGCGATCCTCCACGACGTGGGGAAGGTGAGGGAACTGGGCGAGGGTCTCCTTTTCGACTACACCGATGAGGGGAGGCTCCTGGGGCACATCCTCCTGGGACTGGAGATGGTTCAGGAGAAGATCTCCTCGATCCCCGGGTTCCCCGAGGACCTCGCCATGCTGATAAAGCACCTTATTGCCAGCCACCACGGGCAGTACGAATGGGGTTCTCCCAAGAGGCCCAAGACCTTAGAGGCCGAGCTACTGCATCAGCTGGACAACTTGGACGCCAAGGTGACGGGGATCGCCGAGTTCATCCGACGCAGGGGGCAAAAGGGAGAATGGACGGAATATCACAGATTATTTGAACGCTTCTTCTATCGAGGAAAGGAGGAGAGCCTGCGTGAAGGGCCTTAGCTTCCGGCCCCGAGCCCATCAGAGAGACCTTATTTTGACCCGTTGAAAGGGAAAGGGGTCCATAATAAAATCCTCTTCAGAAATGCTCGCCATCATCGCCGGAAGTAACTTCCATTTGAGGTGGAAGGAGACGGGACGGGGGAAGATAAAGACCCCTTTTGGTCCTGTCGAGGAGATAAGGTGGGGGGAACTGGGGGAGATGAGGTGTTTCTTCCTCCCCCGTCATGGCCCCGATGGGAAGGTACCTCCTCATAGGATAAACCACAGGGCTCATCTCTTCGCCCTGAAGGACTTGGGGGTGAAGGCGATAATCGGGGTGAACTCGACAGGTAGCCTTCGAAAGGATCTGCCCCCGGGGAAGATCGTCATACCCCATGACTTCCTTTCCCCCTGGTCCATATTGAGCTTCTTCGATGGGGAGGCCTTCCACGTCACCCCCTCCTTGGACGAAGGGCTCAGGGAGAAGTTGATAGAGGCAGCAGAGAAGGCGAGGGTGGACTTCGCTCGGGAGGGGGTCTACGTTCAGACGCTCGGTCCCCGTCTCGAGACGAAGGCAGAGATAGCCATGCTCAAGACCTTCGGCCACGTAGTGGGCATGACCATGGCCCATGAGGCGACCTTGGCATGCGAGATAGGCGTGCCTTATGCCAGCATCTGCTCGGTGGACAACTATGCCCACGGCCTCTTGCCCGAGCCCCTCAGCCAGGAGGAGATAGCTCGGCGGGCGAGGGAGAACGCCGAGAAGATAAATCGCATCCTGGAGGAATTTGAAGGATGGGAATCCTGATAAAGGGGGCTTTGGTCAACGGGGAGAGGAAGGACATCCTGATAGAGGGGAACAGGATAGAAAGGATAGCTCCTGAGATCTCAGGGGCCCATGAAGTGATAGAGGCGGAAGGGCTCCTCGCTGTCCCCTCCTTTGTCAACGGTCACACCCATGCCGCCATGACCCTCCTGCGGGGCTATGCGGACGATATGCCCCTGAGGAGATGGCTCCAGGAGAAGATCTGGCCCATAGAGGCCCAGATGACGGAGGAGGACGTCTACTGGGGGACGAAGCTCGCCTGTCTGGAGATGATCAAGACGGGGACCACCTTCTTCAACGACATGTACTGGCACTGGCGAGGGGTGGCAAGGGCCGTTGAGGAGATGGGGATAAGGGCAGCGGTGTCGGCCGTCTTCATAGATCTCTTCGACCCCTCAAAGACGAAGGAGCAGATCCGGCTGAACGAGAGGCTCCTGGAGGAGAGCTCCTCCTTCAGCCCCCGGGTGATCTTCACCCTCGGTCCCCATGCGATTTACACCGTCTCCGAAGAGGGGCTCAGGTGGTGTGCCCGCTTTGCCGAAGAGAACGGCTTGCTCGTGCATATCCACCTGAGCGAGACCCAGGAAGAGGTGCAGTATTGTTTGAAGGAACACGGGGTGAGGCCTGTCCGCTACCTGGAGCGGATCGGCTTTTTGGGGCCCAAGGTGGTGGCAGCCCACTGCGTTTGGCTCGATGAGGAGGAGATGGGAATTCTGCGCGATCACGAGGTGAAGGTGGTCCATAACCCCGTATCCAACATGAAGTTGGCCGTAGGTGACGTCTTCCCCTACAGGGAACTGCGGGAACGGGGAATTACCCTTTCCCTGGGCACTGACGGCCCATCCTCCAACAACAACCTTGATCTCCTGGAGAGCGTGAAGTTTGCCGCCCTCCTGCAGAAACATCACCTACGGGATCCGGAGGCCCTCCCGGCTGAGGAGGCCTTGGGGCTTATAACCTGGGAGGGAGCAGAGGCCTTTGGACTGGGGTGCGGAAGGCTTCAGGAAGGGAGATGGGCCGACATCGCCCTCCTCGACCTGAAGGCCCCTCCGCTCGTCCCCCACTTCCACGAGGCTTCAGATCTGGTTTACGCCGCTGATGGCTCATGCGTGGACACCCTCATCTGCGATGGGAGGATATTGATGAGGGGCAGAAAGGTGGAAGGGGAAGAGGAGATTGTGGAGGAGGCGAGGCGGGTGGCCTATGAGTTGGTCGCACGGGCCAAGGGATGAGGTTCATCGCCGACAGGTCCCTGGGGAAGCTATCTCGGTGGCTGAGGATACTGGGATACGATACCCTTTACTGGAGAGGAGACGAAAAGGAGCTTATAGAGCTCGCCGTCAAGGAGGATAGGGTACTGCTCACGCGAATCGTCCATCTGATGGAGGGGAAGGGATTCAAGGGGCTACTGATAAGAGAAGATAACCCCTTTCGGCAGCTTAAGGAGGTGATCCGGGCATTCCGCCTCCCGATAAAGGAGGAGGCCCTCTTCTCCCGCTGTCTGGAATGCAACCTCCCCTTAGAGAAGGTGAGAGCAGAAGAGGTGGAGGGAGAGGTTCCTGAGTTTGTTCTCCTCCAGCACAAGGAGTTCTCCCGCTGTCCCCGCTGTCAGAAGGTCTTCTGGCCCGGGACCCATTACGAGAGGATGAGGGACCTGATAGAGGAGGTGAAGAGGGAAATTGAGGGTGACGGGAGGGGAACTGAGGGGGAGGGTCCTCCGGGCCCCACGGGGTAGGAGGACCAGGCCCACAAGGGAAAAAGTCCGGGAAGCCATCTTCGATATCCTCGCCAATATGGGACCCTTCTCGAGAGTGCTTGACCTCTTTGCCGGCAGCGGGGCCCTGGGCATAGAGGCCTTAAGCCGCGGGGCGAAGGAAGCGGTCTTTGTAGAGAAGTCAAAAGGGGGGTTGCAGATCCTGCGGAGGAACTTGGAAGAATTGGGCCTGAAGGACAGAAGCCACATCCTCCCCTTCGATGTCAAGAAGGCCCTTCGCATCCTGGAGAGGGAGGGGGCCGTCTTTGACCTGATCCTCTTGGACCCCCCTTATGGAAGGGGATTCGTCTCTCCCACCCTCCAGGAGATCCAGAAAAGGAGGTTACTGGAGGAGGACGGGATCATTGTGGTGGAACATGCCCCCGCGGAAGAGGTCCTCCCCCCTGAATCCCTATCCCGCCTCCTTTCTCGCCGCTACAGCGATACCTCTGTCACCATCCTGCACAGGATAAGAAGGGGCAGTGCCTAACGGAGCGGGCGGACCAGGATCTTATGTTCAAGGAGGTCTATCTCCTCGATCCGCGCATCGATTACCTTCTCCTCTCCAAAGAGACTTATCAGTCGCAATTTCTCCCCTTCTGGGATTATGGAGGCGACCTCTGCAAGGACCTCCTCCTGTGTCCCGTCCTCCTTCATCAGGTATACGGTCGACTGGCACATGGTCTATCCCTCCTGGAAATGTCTGTAGATCGCCTCTGCCAACGCAGGGGCGGTGTAGTGCTCGGGCATTATCTCCGGTTCTATGCCGCATCTCCTCGCCGTCTCTCCCGTTACAGGGCCTATTACCGCCACCTTCACCCCGGAGAGGGCCTCCTTGTCCTGCAGTAGGTCAAGGAAGTTGGTGACCGTGGAGGAGCTGGTGAAGACGACCACATCTATTCCCTGGCGAAGGATCTCCTCCAGTAACTCCTTCCCCTTTTTGGGACGTTCGGTACGGTAGGCGCTCACCACGTCCACCTCAGCCCCGGCTTCCCTGAGCATCCTGGGGAGGACCTCCCTTGCCCTATCGGCCCTCGGCAGGAGCAGCTTTTTGCCTTCTATCCCTAACCGTATGAGTCTGGACGCCACTTCCTCTGCCCGATACTCTGAGGGGATAAAGGAAACCCTTATCCCCCTCCTCTCGAGTTCTTCCTTCGTCCGGGGGCCTATGGCCGCCACCTTAAGCGAGGGAGGAAGGTCCCCCTTGCCCATTCCTTTCCATCTCTCGAAGAAGAACCGGACCCCGTTGACGCTGGTGAAGATTATCCAGTCATATTTTCCGATTGCCCTTATCGCCTTATCCAGGGGTTCCCAGTCCTCGGGAGGGACTATCTCTATCGTGGGGAAGAGGATCACCTCTGCTCCCCATTTCCTTAGGAGATCGACTAGCTCTTCCCCTTGCCCTCGGGGCCTCGTCACCAGGATTCTCTTCCCTCGCAGATCCATTTCCCCCTCAACCATTATCAAAGCCCTTCTGTCCTGACAAGCTTATCCCTCTGCCAATTCCACGATCGCACAGATGCCCCC
>CAYRAR010000040.1:0-13703 GCA_964422255.1 uncultured Thermodesulfobacteriota bacterium
TCCCCCTCCACCGGGCCTTCCCCTCTATGCTCACCCAGGCCCTCCGTCCCCCCTTGAAGATGACCTGGATCTTGTAAGGCGGGACCTCCTCGCCCTTTTGCCTTCGCCGGAAGCTCTCGATGACCTTCTCCGCATCCCCTGGATCCACGAATTCGGCTCCCCTTACGATCTCCTCCACCTTCCTTCCTATGATCTCCTTCCCCATGAACTTCTTGGCCCTTGGATTGGCATAGACGATCCTCCCCTCCGGATCTATGAAGAGGAGGGAGACCTCCATTTCTTCCACCATCTTCTGGTAGAAGGAGGGATCCTCGAGAAGGGGGACGTCGGTCCGATCCTTTTTAAGCCAACCCCACATCTCTTCCCCGACGAGGTTCATAGGGGCAGAGGGGCTCCTCCTCCAGATAGTCGCCCGTTGCGGCGAAGGCCCTTGCCCTGCACCCCCCACATATCACCCTGTATTCACACCTGCCACACTTTCCCCTGTAATTGTCCGGGTCCCTCAGCTTCAGGAAGAGCTCGCTCTCCTCCCATATCTCCCTGAACCCCCTCTCCCTTATGTTGCCCGCCACCACCTCTAGGTAACCGCAGGGCTGCACGTCCCCCCGATGGGAGAGGAAACAGAAGCCGACCCCCCCTAAGCAGCCCCTGGTGAAGGTGTGAAGGGCATTCCCGCTTCTTTCCCTCAATCGCTCCCCCTTCTGGGCGGCTATGCGATAGTACTGGGGGGCGCAGGTGGCCTTAAGCTGAAGGGGGACCCTCTTGCTCAGGTCGTAAAATCGCTCAAGGACCTGCTCGTACTCCTCTGCGGAGACCTCCTCACCCTCCATCTCCTTCCCCCTGCCGGTCGGAACGAGGAGGAAGATGTGGTAGGCCACTGCCCCCACCTCCTCCGCCAGTCGGATGAAGGATTCAAGCTCCTTCACGTTCCTCCTCGTCAGGGTGGTGTTTATCTGTACCTCCACCCCCCCCTCCCGGAGGTACCTTATCCCCCTCATCGCCTTCTCAAAGGCCCCGCTCACCCCGCGGAAGGCGTCGTGACTTTGGGGTGTAGCGCCATCGATGCTCACGCTCACCCTCCTCACCCCCGCCTCCTTCATCTGGGAGACGGTCTCGGGGCTGATGAGGGTCCCGTTTGTCGCCATGACCACCCTCAGCCCCTTCTCCGTGGCGTACCGGGCCAGGGTGAATACGTCTTCTCTCATAAGGGGTTCCCCTCCGGTGAGGATGAGCACCGGCCTGCTGAAGGAGGCCACCTCGTCTATGAAGGCGAAGGCCTCCTCGGTCGAGAGTTCCCCCTCATACGGCCCCTTCTCCGCAGCCGCCCTACAATGGAGGCAGCTAAGGTTGCAGCTCCTCGTCAACTCCCATGCTATCATCATCAACTCAGCTTTAAGCTTCATGTTTCAGCAAGATCCGTGCCTTTAAAACTGGGGCCATCTCCGGTGACTGGCAAACATCGGGGCAAAAATTTGTCACAAAGGCGACAAAACTTATCCCCCTAACAGACGGGCCGCTTCTTTGGCGAAATAGGTGAGGATGAGGTCTGCCCCCGCCCTCTTGATGGCCAGAAGTACCTCCATCATCACCCTTTCCTCGTCAAGCCATCCGAGGCGGCCCGCTGCCTTTATCATCGCGTACTCCCCACTCACGTTGTACGCGGCCACCGGTACTTTGAAGGTCTCCTTGACCCGCCTGAGGATGTCCAGATAGGCCAAGGCGGGCTTGACCATCACGATGTCCGCCCCCTCCTCTAAGTCGAGGGCCACCTCCCTTAGGGCCTCGTCGCTGTTGGCCGGGTCCATCTGATAGGAGGAGCGATCGCCGAACTGGGGAGGGGACTCGGCAGCCTCCCGAAAGGGGCCGTAAAAACCGGAGGCATACTTCGCACTGTAGGCCATTATGGGGACGTGATGATACCCCTCCCCCTCGAGGGCTTCCCTTATGGCCTTTACCCGCCCGTCCATCATGTCAGAGGGGGCAACCATGTCGGCCCCTGCCCGCACGTGGGAGAGGGCCTGTTTCGCCAGAAGCTCCAACGTGGGATCGTTCAGTATCCTCTCCCCCTCCACAAGTCCACAGTGCCCGTGGCTCGTGTACTCGCATAGGCAGACATCGGTGATGACCACGAGCTCGGGAACCGAATCCTTCAGCGCCCTTACGGCCCTCTGGACGATCCCCTCATCAGAGTAAGCCTCAGAGCCCCGTTCGTCCTTCCTCTCCGGAATGCCAAAGAGGATCACCGCTGGGATACCCAGGGCCTTGACCTCTTTTGCCTCCTTTACGAGCTCGTCCACCGATAGCTGGTAACAGCCGGGCATCGAGGCGATGGGGTTCCTCACCCCCTTGCCCGGGCGGACGAAGAGGGGGTAGATGAGGTCCATCACACTCAATTTCGTCTCCTGCACCATCTCCCTGAGGAGCCTCTTCTCCCGCAGCCTTCTTGGCCGCGTATAGGGAAAACCCATCCCTGCCTCCTTAGGCTTGTTTTAAAGAATCTATCAAAAATTCTCCTTTTTGGAAAGGATATTGCTGAGAGAGGCCAGCTCCTCCACCGAAAGGGTCTCCCCCCTCCTTTGGGGATCGAGCCCGAGTTCCTGAAGGATTTCCCTTAGCTCCTGCTTTGTGCCGAGGCCTGCGGAGGAGAGGGCGTTAAGAAGGGTCTTTCTCCGCCTCTGGAAGCAGGCCTGAAGGACCCGCTGGAGGAGACGGGGGTCCTCTATGGGGACGGCAGGATGGGGGAGCACCTCGAGACGCACGACGGCCCCCTCCACCTTCGGTGGGGGCCAGAAGGCCTCAGGGGGGACGTGGAAGAGGACTCGCGCCCGGGTGTAAAGCCCGGCGAAGACCGAGAGAATGCCATAAGTCTTTCTGCCAGGGGGAGAGATTATCCTCTCGGCCACCTCCCTCTGGAACATGAGGGTGAGGGAGGTAAGGACCTCCCGATGAGACAGGAAGTGAAAGAATAGAGGGGTGGAGACGTTATAGGGGAGGTTGGAGACGATTTTCAGTTTCCGCCCTTCCCTCTCGGCCAGGGCGGAAATATCCAGCCCCAAAGCGTCCTCCCGCAGGATGCGGAGCCTCGGGTCCCCCGCCGCCATCTCCTCAAGGAAGGAGGCAAACCTCTCGTCTATCTCGACCGCTATGACCTTTTTCGCCCTCTCCAGCAGAAGAAAGGTGAGCCCTCCTATCCCAGGGCCCACCTCCAAGACCACATCCTCTTCCTCGACCTCTGCCCCCTGTACGATCCTTTCCGCTACCCCCTGATGGATGAGGAAGTGCTGCCCCAAGGACTTGTACGGGAGAAGCCCCCTCCGCCTCGCCTCCCTCAGGAGCTCCTTTAAGGACCTCCCCTTCACCTCCCCTCCTCGGGCAGGGGCCAGCGGGAAAGGGCATTCATCTCCCATCCATCCATCCTTCCCTTCAAAAGGAGGTGGTATCCCACGACCCCGATCATCGCCGCGTTATCGGTGCAGAGGTGAGGGGAGGGGAAGGCAGCTTCTATCCCCCTTTCGGCCGCCGCCTCCTGGAGCCTCTCCCGCAGCCGCAGGTTGGAGGCCACCCCCCCCGCTACGACTACCCTGGGGATGCGGTATATCTCGGCGGCCTTTATGGCCTTGGAGATGAGCACATCGATGATCGCCTCCTGGAAAGAGGCGGCGATATCAGGAAGGTCCCTTTCGGTCACCCTATGGGAACGGAGGAACTGGACGACGGCGGTCTTCACCCCGCTGAAGCTGAACTCCAGGGAGTCCGGGCCGAGATAGGCCCGGGGAAAGGGGATCGCGGCTGGATCTCCCTTGCGCGCAAGGGCCTCGATCACCCTCCCCCCAGGGTAGCCCAGACCCAAATGCTTTGCCACCTTATCGAAGGCCTCCCCCGCTGCATCGTCCCTGGTGGCCCCGAGCAGCGATACATCCAGGTAACCCTTGACCAGGTAGAGGGAAGTATGTCCTCCAGAGGCGACCAGGCCGATGAAGGGAAAGGGGACCTCCTTTTCAAGGAAGATCGCCATCAGATGCCCCATGAGATGATTCACCCCTACCAGAGGGAGCCCCAGGGCATAAGCGATCGCCTTCCCCAGGGATATGCCCACAAGCAGGGATCCCACAAGGCCAGGGCCCCTGGTCACCGCTACCCCGTCCAGTTCCTCCCATCCCTTGCAGGCCTCCTCCAGTGCCCCCTTCACCACGGGCACGATGTTCTGGATGTGGTGGCGGGAGGCGAGTTCGGGGACCACTCCACCGTATCTCCTGTGTACCTCCTCCTGGCCAGAGACGAAGGAGGAGAGGACCCTTTTCCCACCCTCCACCAGGGCAGCAGCGGTATCGTCACAGGAGGTCTCTATGGCGAGCAGGAGCATCTCGTCCCCGCGGACCGTTAGCAACTTTAACCCAACCCCATCCTCCTGTCCAGCTACCTTGAAAGCCTCCCGGGGAGGGAATATCATTTAAGCAAATGAAGGGGATCAAACGCCGTTTTTTGGAAAACCTCTGTCAGGTGGGGGTCCTCTTCCTGGATATAGGGGTCTTGAGGGGTCTTCTCGTCCGGCACATGGAGCAGCTCCTCTGGAAGGCCATCGTCGAGGAGGAAGGAGGGGCGATAAGGCCTGCCCAAGAGCTCAAGTTCTGCTTCGTCCGAAATCTGCTCCGGTGCACGGATCGCCATCTGAGGAAGGGGTGGATGAGCAGGAAGGTATTCCACCGGATGGCGAGGGTCTTCGCCCGGGGCGTCCTCCTTGAGGACACGGAGGAGAGGGACAGGGTGAGGGGAAAGGAAGGAGCCCCCCGCCCTTCCTTCATAGTGATAAGCCCGACTCAGCTCTGCAACCTCCACTGCCCGGGTTGCTACGCGGGCAGCACCCCCCACACCGAGTGTTCCCTCCCTTATAACGTGGTTAGCAGGATATTGAGGGAGAAGACCACTCTCTGGCACTCTCACTTCACCGTGGTCTCTGGTGGGGAGCCCTTCCTCTGGAGGAGCGAGGGGAAGGGCATCGTAGAACTCGCCCGGCAGCACGATGACAACTTCTTCATGGTCTACACCAACGGTACCCTTATAGATGAGGAGGTCGCCGATTCCTTGGCCGCAGCGGGGAACCTCACCCCGGTGATCTCGGTGGAGGGGTTTGAGGAGAAGACGGACAGGAGGCGGGGGAAAGGGACCTTTAGGAAGGTGCTCCAGGCCTTCGACCGGTTGAGAAGAGCAGGTGTCCCCTTCGGGATATCGGTGGTGGCCGATAGAGAAAACTGGGACGAGGTCACGAGCCGGGAGTTCCTGCGCTTCTTCTTCGATGAGGAAGGGGCCTTCTATGGCTGGCTCTTTCAATATATGCCCATAGGGAGGGGGTACAGTCTGAGGGAGATGGTCACCGCGGAAGAGCGACTGGAGATGTTTCGCCGGGACGTTGAGGCGATCAAGGCGGGATACAATTACATAGACTTTTGGAACCAAGGGGTGATGACCGATGGCTGCTTGGCCGCCGGCAGGATGGGCGGATACCTCTACATAGATTGGAATGGGAACGTTATGCCCTGCGTCTTCGTCCCCTATTATGAAGACAATATCCTCGAGATCTACCGCCGAGGGGGTAGCTTGGATGATGTACTGAACTCTCCCTTCTTCCGGAAGATCAGGGGATGGCAGGAGGAATATGCCTTAGGGAAGCCCCCCGAGGAGAGGGGCAATCTGATCCTTCCATGCCCCATCAGGGACCATCACGAGGTTATCTGGAGATTGCTCAGGGAGATGAAGATCAAGGCCGCCGACCCCTCTGCCCTCGAGATCCTCGAAGATGAGGCCTATCACCGGGGGATGCTCTCCTACGACGAAGAGCTGAAGGAGGTGCTGGATCCAGTTTGGGATGCAGAGTTCAGGAGACCCTGCTTGACAGCTGGGGGAAGGGTGTGATTAACTGAGGCCTTTCTGAAAAGATGAGGGGGAGGAGAGATGAAGAGGACATATCAACCGAGCAATCTGAGCAGAAAGAGGACCCACGGTTTCCTGAAGAGGATGAGCACCAAAGGGGGACAGGAGGTCATAAGGAGGCGGCGGGCGAAGGGCCGAAAGAGGCTCACCGTATGAAGAAGCGGGAGGGGCTGAGCAAGGAGGAGCGGATAAGGCTCAAGAGGGACTTCGAGGCCATCTATCGGGAAGGGAAAAGGCTCCACACGCCTCTCTTTACCATCTTTCTGCGCAGGAACCCCGTCGGCTTTCCCAGAATCGCGGCCGTGGCAGGGAAGAAGGTGGGGGGTGCGGTGGCGAGGAATCGGGTGAAGAGGCTTATCAGGGAGTTCTTCCGTCGCCATAAGGACCGTCTTCGTCCCTCGACCGATTATCTGATCATCGGGAAAAAGGGCGCTGAGGAGCTCAAATATCAGGACGTGGTGAGGGAACTCCATTTCCTGCTTCAGGGAGAGAAGAAGGATGAGGAGTTGCATCAGCCGGGGGAATGACGTCCTCCGGGAGGTGCTTCTGACCCTTCTTAAGGCCTACCGCCTTATCTCCCCCCTCCTGGGCCGTAATTGCCGCTTTACCCCCACCTGCTCTCAGTACGCGATGGAGGCCATCGGGCGCTATGGCCCCTGGAAAGGGGGCTGGATGGCGCTCAAGAGGCTCCTGCGTTGCCACCCCTTTTGCCCCGGGGGATACGATCCGGTAAAATAGGCAGGGGCGGAGGGAAAGGAGATGACCTTTCGTTTACTGCTTGCCCTGGTTCTCTCCATCCTGGTGATGGTCCTCTACCAGTGGTGGTACACGGAGAAGTACCTGAAGAGGCAACCCCGCCCGCAGAAAGCGGTTTCCCGCCCCCTGAAGAGGGAACTCCCCCCCCACCCTCCCCCACGGGTCGAGGAGGTAAAAGGGACCTATGGCGAGGTCAAGGTCAGCACGCCTCTCTACGACGCTACCTTTTCCCTTTACGGTGCGAGGCTCAAGGAGTGGCGGCTTAAGGCCTACAAGGACAGGATAGAGCTCCATCCCCTGGGGAAATGGGTCCAGAGGACGATCACCCATCTCATGGGGCGGAGGTTCCAAGAGCCCCCTCCCCCTGAACCGGTAAATCTGGTGGAGGAGAAGGGCGTCGGCCTGCTCCCCTTGGGGTTGCGTTTCCCCGGGGATGAGATCCCTTACGATGAGCACATCCCTTGGGAGTGTCCTGAAAGGGAGGTTGAGCTCTCCAGGGGCGAGGCGAAGCTGAGGTTCCTCTGGCACTCCCCTCAGGGAGGGACCCTTATCAAGGAATACACTTTCCACGCCGAAAGTTACCGGGTAGACCTTAAGGTCATCTGGAAGGACGGTGGGTCCTCCGATGCGGTGGCAGAGCTTGCCTGGATAGGGGAGGCGAAGGGGAAGGCGGGATATTACCGTTTTTACGGCCCTATATACTTCTCCTCGGGCAGAGTCGAGAAGGTAAAACCCAAGGCCCTGAAGAAAGGGCCCTTGAAGGTCGAGGAGGTACAGTGGCTCGCCTTCGACCAAGGTTACTTTACTTCCCTGATCTGCCCCATAAAGGGCAAGGGCACGGCCACCATCGCCCCCGTAAAGGGGAAGGTCGTCTCCGTCTCCCTCCTGAGCAGGGCTGAGCGAGGAGAAGGAGAGGGCCTTCAGTGGACCTATGTCCTCTTTCTCGGTCCCAAGATTCCCGAGCTCCTGGCCCAGGTAACCCCCACGGCGAAAAAACTCGTAGATTACGGGACCTTTTCCGTCATCGCGGTTCCCATCCTCAAGCTCATGAAACTGACCCATAAGTTTACGGGGAACTACGGTCTGGACATCATCATCCTGGCCGTACTCCTGAAGATCCTCTTTACTCCCCTTACCCTGAAGAGCCAGAAGGCGATGAAGGAACTCCAGAAGCTGCAACCCGAGATAAAGAGGCTGCAGCAAAAGTACAAGGGGGACAAAGAGCGTCTCAACCGAGAGATCCTCGAACTTTACCGCCGCCGAAAGATCAACCCCTTCGGGGGCTGCCTCCCCCTCCTGCTGCAGATTCCGGTTTTCTTCGCCCTCTACCGGGCCCTTCTCGCCTCCATCGAACTGCGCCATGCCCCCTTTGTGCTCTGGCTCAGGGACCTCTCCGACAAGGACCCCACCTATATCACTCCCTTGCTGATGGGAGCCACCATGTTCATCCAGCAGAAGATGACCACCCCTGCCACCGACCCGACCCAGGCTAAGATGATGACCTTTATGCCCATCATCTTCACCTTCATCTTCCTTAACTTTCCCTCAGGGCTCGTTCTCTACTGGCTGGTGACCAACCTGCTGAGCATCCTTCACCAACTTTACATCGAGAGGAAGGCCTGAGGAGGTGCCCATGCCCTTGATAGAGCTGGAGGGAAGGGATGCTGAGGAGCTGAAGGAGAGGATCTCCCGAGAGTTAGGGAGGAGCAGGGAAGAGCTGGAGTTTGAGGTGGTGGAGGAAAGGGGGATCCTCGGCCCCCTCTCTCCCAAGAGGGTGAAGGTGAGGGCCTGGCTCAAGGGGGAGAGAGTGGCCGAGTTCGCCCTCAAGGCCGCGGAGCGGATCGCCAAGGCCATCGTCCCCGAAGCCCGGGCAGAGGTGAGGATCGAGGAGGATGGGCTCCGGGTCGAGGTAACCGGCGATGGAAGCGGGTTGCTCATAGGCCGCCATGGTCAGACCCTGGAGGCCTTCCGATACCTCCTCTCCAAAATGGTGGCCAAGTACGCGCGGAGGAGGGTCAGTCTCTTCCTCGACGTGGAGGGGTACAAGAGGAGGCGCACGGAGAGGGTGCGGGAGATCGCCCTGAGGATGGCCAGGAGGGCGAAGACAAGCGGCAGGAGGGTCCTCTTGCCCCCGATGAGCGCCGAGGATAGGAGGGTCGTCCATCTCCTCCTCCGGGATGATGAGGCCGTGGAGACCCGCAGCGTGGGGGAAGGGTCCAGGAGGAGGGTCTCCATCATTCCCAAAGACGTTTCACGTGAAACACCCCTCGGCCCAGAGGAATGAGCTCCCCTCAGCAGGACACCATCGCTGCCATCGCCACCCCCTACGGGGAGGGAGGGATAGGCATCGTCAGGATAAGCGGCCCCCAGGCCCTCCAGATAGCCCAGAAGGTCTTCCGCCCCCGCCGCCCCCCTTATGAACTTGCCTCTCATCAGGTGCGCTATGGAGACGTCGTTGACCCCTCCACCGGCGAGGTGATAGACGAGGCCCTGCTCACCTACATGAGGGCCCCCCGCACCTACACGCGGGAGGATGTGGTGGAGATAAGCTGTCATGGGGGATATCTGGTCCTCGAGCGGGTCCTAGAGGTGGTGCTCAGGGAGGGGGCACGGGGGGCGGAGCCAGGAGAGTTCACTAAGAGGGCCTTCCTTTCAGGTAGGATAGACCTCGCTCAGGCGGAGGCGGTCCTGGAGATCGTCCAGGCAAAGACGAAGGAGGGGCTCCGCCTCGCCCATGAGCAGCTCCGGGGGAAGCTTTCACGGGAAGTGGAGGCCCTGCGGAGGGAGATAATGGAGATCCTGGTCCCCATCGAGGCGTACATCGACTTCCCGGAGGAGGATATCGCACCCCCTCCTCAGGAGGGGGTAAAGGAAGGGATCGGGCGGGTCATCAAGAGGGTCAGGGAACTCATCTCCGGGTATGAGGAAGGGGAGCTGTGGAGAGGAGGGGTGAGAGTAGCCATCGTGGGGAAGCCCAACGTGGGGAAGTCCTCCCTTCTCAATCAGCTCCTGGAGCGAAAGAGGGCGATCGTGACCCCCATCCCTGGGACCACCACCGATGTGATCGAGGAGTCGATGGTGCTGGAGGGGATACTCTTACGGATTACCGATATGGCCGGCTTGGGAAGGGCCAGGGGGCCGGTGGAGGAGGAAGGGGTGCGGCTGGCCGAGGAGAAGCTGCGGGAGGCCCATCTCGTCCTTCTCATGGTGGACAGGAGCGCCCCCCTTGAGGAGGAGGACAGGGAGATCTTCAGACGGGTAAGAGAGGAGGGAAAGCCCTCTCTGTTGGTGCTCAATAAGGCGGATCTCCCTCCCGTCCTCTCCCCTGCCGAGGTGAAGGAGGAGGCCCAGGTGGAGGATCTCTTCGTGATCTCCGCCCTGACCGGGGAGGGGGTTGAGGAACTGAAGCGGGGAATGGCGAGGGAGATTCGGAAGAGGCATCTCAAGAGGGGGGAGGGGGAGCTTGTGCCCATAAACCTGCGGCACAAGAGGATCCTGGAGGAATTGGAGGGGGTGCTTCAGGGGTTGCAGGAGGGGCTCGATAGGGGCATTCCGTGGGACATCGTGGCCATAGAGTTGAGGAGGGGGCTCTCCCTGCTGGGGGAGATCGTCGGGGAGACGACCCCTGAGGAGGTCCTCGACATGATCTTCTCCCGCTTCTGTATCGGGAAGTGAGCTATTCGTAGAGTTCGAAGACGAGGAGGTTACTGCGGGCTTCCCTCTTCAGGAAATGGCCGTACACGGAGACCGCCACCAGTTCGTCCCTCCCGTCGTTGTCCGAATCCTTTATGGCGATATCGGCCACATACCCCGGGATATCCTGGGTGCGCCAGGCCTCGGCCAAGGCCATACCATCCCAGACGAGTCCCTCGATGTATCCCCTGTCGTAGGCCCTCACCTTCTCCACGTGTTCCCCGGTCTTGAACCGGTTCACGATTAGGGTCACCTCGTCAAATCCGTCTCCGTCCAGGTCCTTCACAATGATCCTGGTGGGGAGGTAGACCCGACGGGGAAAGGGGGTGGGCATCCCCTTGCGATCGGCCAAGACCTCGGGGCGATCGAAGTAATTGTCCGAAAGGCCGTATCCCGTTTTGGACTTCCAGAGGAGCTCCCCTTCCACCGAAAGGAGCTTCAGCTCGCCTCCAGGGGTCAGGTAGAGGACCTCCAGGTTTCCTGACTCGGTCAGGTATCCATAGTTGAAGGAGAAGAGATCCTCAACCTCCTTGGGCAGCCCTTTTAGGGCGGGACCCACATGAAACTTCCCCTTCCACTGGACGACCCTTATCGGCCCCTCGTAGTCGGTGTTGTTTCCCATCCTTTGGGCGAGGAGAACAGGTCCCTTCTCCGGCAAGCTCCTCGCCCTCAGGTACCAGTTCAGCCCCTTGGCCATATAGCGCACCCCCCCCTCGGCGTACCGGAGGATGAAGGAGTTGAGGGTGTCCTCGATCACATCGGTCACGGCGATCTCCGCCTTGCCGTCCCCATCGAGGTCGAGGACGTCTACGGTGAGGAAGTTCTCCGAGGTGGCCCCCTTAAGTTCGGCCACCATCTCCAACTTATCCCCGGTGTCGCGATATACCCACAGGTGGTTCTTGCTGATCAAAGTTATCTCGTTTTTGCCGTCTCCGTCCACGTCCCCGACATCAACCCCCTTTAGGGCGATTTTGGGAAAGCGCCTCAACTTGGTATACCCTATCGCCTGATAGAGGAGCTGGGACCTGAGCTGTCCTGTGGCGGAGCGGAAATAAATCACCTCCTTCTTCAGGATCCTGTCCCGGATGTCGTTGGCAAAGGCATCGATCTTTACCATTACTTCCTCTAATCCCCTATGCTGGGCGAATACCGAGAGGATAGGGCGGTCCCCCGTTATGTTTATCACCTTGGCGTCAAGGCTTATATAATCCCCCACCTTGGTTATACTCCCCATGACCACGTAATCGGCCCCGACCCTGTATCCCAACCACCGGGCCTCCTTCTCGGTTATCTCCACCCCCTTCAGCTCCGAGAGGAAGCGCTGAAGGGCCGACCTTGAGATCACCTGAATCTTCCCCTCGGCCATGAGGCGGCTGGAGACGATGTCCCATATCCCTTTCTGCAGGTGGGTGAGGTCTTCCTGTGCGTGCACGGTGAAGGGAAGGAGGGCCACCCTGATCACCTCCTGGGCCCACAGAGATGAAGAAGAGATGATGGAACACAAGATGAAAAGGACGATCCATGTCTTCTTCATAACGATCCTCCCAAGGGTCTTTCAGAGACTATATTCTCCTCATCCTCCCTTTGTCAACCAGAGGGGAGACGGCTGAAGGTAGTAAGCACTATCCCCTCTTTCTGCAGCTTCTCCCGGAAGGAAAGCGACAAGATCCCCTCCAATTCCCTTTCTCTCCATTCCTCTCCTCCTTTTGCGGGGTGAAGGACCAGCTCGGTGATCCCCTTGATCCCTTGGCCCATGAATTCTTCTACTCCTTCGATCATCTGCTCGGCGAAAACCATCCCCTTTCTCCTCAGCTCCTCCTCCATCTCCTGGTAAGCAGCGGGGGAGAAGGGAATGTCTTGGCGGCTTGGGAGGCGGTAACCGCTGCGGCTGAACCTCATGGCCCTTATGCCGAACCTCTCTGCCGCCTCAACGATTAACCGGAATATGGGGAGGAATCCATGGACGTGGTGGTGGGTGTTGATGTGAGAGGGGCTCAGGCCGAAGGAGAGGAAGAGCTCTATCTGTTCCTCGATCTCCAGGGAGAGGGCCTCTAAAAATTCCCTTCTCCCCAGCATGGCCATTAACTCATCGCGACTGAGGTGTTCCCCTCCGGGGGAATACCAGCCGAGCAGGCGATCGAGATCTATGTGGATACCGACCTCTATCCCCTGCTCCAGGGCCTCCCTCGCCGCCTCTTGGGCGAAGGGGGCTTTGGCCATTAGGGACGCCTCGGTGATGACCCCGCATTGAAACCCCAAGATGATCCCCTCGTTGATCTCGGGGCTCATGCCGAAGTCATCGGCGTTCACTATCAGGAGGCGGGGCATCAGAGGTCACGATGCCAGTGGAGCCTGATGAAGCGGCTTTCCTCCCCGTACTTTATCTCGAGATTTCCCTTGTGGGCTCTATAGACGGCCTCCCCTACATGGCGGGCCAGGTGATCATCGGTGAGGGTCAGGAATATCCTCTCGTCCCCGATGGAGAACTCCATCGCCCTCTTCAGGGGGGATCTTTCCCTTTCTTCCTCAAGGAGGTTGTTTATCAAGTTGACGATCTCCTCTTTGTGTTCCCGCAGGTATCCTCCGGTCAATAGGACCTCTCCTGCGGGATAATTGTCCTTTATGCGACGGCAGGCAGGGCAAAGATGGGCCTCTCCCTTGGGGGCCTTCTCCCCGTGCCATTCCCACCTGCCGTTTTTGTAGATGGCATTACATTGGGGGCAGAAGGTCCCTTCCGGATATTTCCTCCTCTCATCGTAAGGATCATGTCCCTTTTCTTTGATGTACTTATCCTTCCTCATCTCTCTCCCCCTTTAGGGATACAAGAATCCCCTCCCTCCAGGGGCCCGATTTCACTTTCTCGCTCAGGAAGGCCTTTAATATTTTTCGAACTCTCCGGGTGGGCGTGAAAAGGTGAAGCGGGCCGGTTCCTCCACCAACGCCTTGGATACCTCTTCTGTGGTTCCTGTGGCCGCAGAGAAAGGCAGGGTAAGGATGAAACCCACCAGCCCAAGGCCCATACTGGCCAGGCCCATGGGCCTTACCACCACCGTGTCGGCTATCATACCCATTCCGTCCTTTTTCTCCTCCGCTTGGGCAGCGGGGAGCAAATGAAAAAAGAGGAACAAAATCACCGTCATTACTGCCAGAGCCTTCTTCATCTTACACCTCCTTCAACTGACTGCCTTCATCCTATAAGATGCTTTAAACTCTGTCAACCATTTGTCCAGGAGCTTTCCCCTCTGGCGAGGTGAAGGCGATCAAGGTGGATGGGGGATCTGAGTTTGAGGGGGAGTGCCCCTGGGAGTACCTGATGGAGAACCACA
>CAYRAR010000041.1:0-13305 GCA_964422255.1 uncultured Thermodesulfobacteriota bacterium
AGGGCCTCTTCGGACGCCGTATGAGGGTTATGGCAGGAGGTGCAACCTTCTCCTGCAGGCTCATGGAGCTGGGGAAGGTTGAGCCTTCCGGCTATCCCCTTGTGGCAGGAGGTACAGAGCTCCCTCTGCCCTTTCCTGATGATCCCCTCGTGCTCGCTGGCGTGAGGCCGATGGCAGGTAAGGCAGTCTTTCTGCCTGGTGGGTTTATGGACGTACTTCGCCCCGAAAGGAGGTTCCCCCCTCTCATGGCAGGAGAAGCAGAGTTCCTTTCCGCGCGCCTTCAGACTGAAGGGGCGTTTCTCAGTTGGGGCACGATGACATTTTCCGCACCCCCCCTCCCCCATGGGGGGATGGACCTCTGCCCTGAGCATCCCCCCATGGGGGGAGCTGTGGGGGTTATGGCAGGACAGACAGGAGCTGCCCCCCACCGGATAGCCCCAGTGCTCCCTCCGGAGGTCCTTTCCATGACAGCTGAGACATAAGGCCTCCTCGGCCTCCCTGAGCCGCAGGGGTCCCTTTCCCCAGTGCGGTAGATGACAGTTCTTGCAGTCCTTCGAAGGGGGGTGAAGGTTCTTCCAGGTGAGGTCCCTCTCCTTATGGCAGAGGAGACACGTGAAGCGGGGCCCTTTCCTGAGGAGGCCAGCGTGCTCGGAGGCATGGGGATCGTGGCACTTCAGACACTGGGCCTTCTCAAAGGGTGGATGGAGGCTCTCGCCTCCTTTGCCCTTCAGTCCCTCGTGACAGGTAAGGCAGAGCCCCGGGAACCCCTTCTTCAGGTATGCACCGCCGATCAAGCCGTGCGGCCCATGGCAGGCCTCGCAGTTCGACTCCCTCACTGGGGCATGGACCACCCTCTGGGCGGTGAAGGCCTCGAGCTCCTTCTGGTGGCAGTCAATGCACCGCTTCCGCGCTACAGGCCTCTCCGCCTGAGGGGGAACACAGGAGAAAAAGCAGAGGAGGAAGAGAAGGACGCCTGCCTTTTTCATCTCACTCCTGGACCCGGAACTCCTTTTCTAACTTCTGGAGGGCCCTCTCGTCAACCACTATCTTCGCCATCTCCCTCAACTTTCCCAGATATTCGCTGAGGAGCTGAGAAAACTTCTTCCTCCACAAATCCCTTTTGACCTCTTCCTTCACCTTTTCAAAGGGTATGGGGGCACCCTCCTTCACCTCCTCCAGCTTGAAGATGGCGTATCTGGAGCCATCCTGCACCACGGGACTTATCTCCCCCGGCTTCAGCTTCCTGATTAGATCCCTTACCCGCTGGGTAAGCTCCCTTTCAGATACCCACCCCAGGCTTCCTCCCCTCTTCCCTGACCGATCCAGGGACCTCTCCCGGGCCAGATAGGAGAAGTCGGCGCCGGCGAGGAGCTCCTCCCTCAACCCCTCTGCCTCCTCTCTGGAGGCCACGCGGATCACGCTCAGCCTGAACCTGGCAGGCGAGAGGTACTTATCGATGTTTTTACGGTAGTGCTCCTTCACCTCTCCCTCTTTGAGCCTTACCTGCGGGGCGATCAGCTTTCTGCGGAAGTAATCCGCCAGAATCCCCACCTCGTAGCGGTGAAGCATGTGGCGCAGCTGGGGGTCCCTTTCGAAGTAGCCTCGGCCAAGGGCCTCCTGTACAAGGAGGTGATCGTCTATTACCTCCCTCAGGGCCTCCTCTCTCACCTTCCCTTCATCGTACTCTATCCTCCAGCGGCGCCTCCTCGCCTCATAGCCAAAAAGCTTGGACTTGAGCACGGGCAATACCTCCCCCACATAAACCGGCTCTCCGTTAACACGGGCCAATACCTGATCAGGGGGACTCCGCAAGCTGAGCTCCCTGAGGAGGTCTTCCTTCACCTGGATATCCGCCTCTCGCCTCAACCTCTCGAGCAGCCGCCTCCTGATCTCCCTCCGCTTCTCCTTCAGGAACCTCCTCCTTATGCCCTCCCTCTCCCTTTCGAACTTTTCTTTCTCTGCCTTCCTTATCCCCTCCAGCTTCACTATATAAAAGCCATCCCCCGCCTCGATGATCCCGCTGATCTCCCCAGGAGTCATGGAGAAGACCACCTGCTCCCAGCGGGCATCCATTTCCCCTCGCCGCACCGTCCCCGTCCTCCCTCCCCACTGGGCGAAGGGGCCTTCGGATAACTCCCTGGCGACCTGGGAGAAGTCCTCTCCTTCCTTGATCCTCCTGTAGGCCTCCTCGGCCCTCTTCCGATCCCTGGTGAAGATCTGCCTTACCCGGACCCCCTCGACCCTCTTCCTGTAAAACTCCCAGAGCTCCTCATCGGAGGGCTCCCCTATCCTCTCGTATTCCTCCTGCCACATCCTCCACTTCGCCAGCCTTCCCTTCACCCTCTCGAACTCCCTCAGGTAATCCTCGCTCTCGTCCAGGCCCAGTCTGGAGGCCTCCTGGGCCATCAGGTACTGGTCTATCAGGTCCTGGAGGGCCCTCTTTATCATCTCCCGGCTCAGGGCCCCTCCCTTCTCAGCCCCTCTCATCATCCTGTGGAGGTGGACCCCTCGCAGGTACTCGCTGAAGTCCTCCACGGTGATCTCCTCCCCATTCACCTTGGCCAGGTAGCCATGGACTGAAGGGGGAAGGAGGAGAAAAAGGAAAGAGGCGAACAAGACGACCTTTTTCATCATCATCTCCTCATGGTCCTGATGAGCTCCCGGGCCACCGCCCTGCAGAGCTGCTGCAGCGATCTGATGCGTCCCAGGTTCAGGACGAGGAGGTAATCCTCCCCATCCCGTTCGATCCTGGCCTTCCAGACGATCCTCCCTTCCTCAGTGGTGACCATCCTGACGGCCAGGGCGACCCTCGGGACCTCCCCCACATACTCGAACCGGCTGACGGTCCCCATGATGACGGCCTCCGTCCCCAGCCGACGGCGTAATAGCAGCAGATGCCTTCGGTCCAGCTCTGCCCTGCGCCTGATCCTCTGCTGGAACATGAAGTCCTCGATATTCCCCAGCTCCTCCACGGCGAAGAGCCCCGAGCGGATAAGCTCGGCGTGAAAGATCCTGGTGGTCACCTCCCCGGCGATTGGGTCATCGGTCAGGTTCTGGAAGGGAAGGACAGCCACCTTTTCGATTTCCTCAAGGGCAGCCCTGTCCACATAGTGCCGGGGGAGGGTGCTGCACCTGAGAAGGAGCAAAAGGGCGAGAAGGCATACCAGAGCCCTCATGTCTTGAAATCTTCCAGCTCCTTGAGGAGCCCCCTGATCCTCTCCCTGACCTCCCCTTCCTTCCCCCCCTCCGCCGCCTTCTGCACCCCTGCGGCCTGCTCCTTCAGCCTCTCGACCCTCTGACGGAGCTCCCCTACCATCCCGTTGATCGCCTCGGCCAAGTCCTTCAGCTCATCGCCCTTGCGCAACCTCAACTGGAGGGTCAGGTCACCGCCCCCCACCTTCCTCAGCTCCCTCTCTATGCGGAAGAGGGGGCCAGCTATCGGATGAGGGTAAAAGAGGGCCATAAGAAGCCCGAGCCCTAACCCGATGATCAAACCCCCTATTATGACGGGCCAGAGAAGCTCCAGAAAGCTCCTTATCCTGATGTGGGCTTGATGATAGGTCTTGCCCACCTCCCTGGAGCTGTAGAGATAGAAAAGGAGGGTGGAACAGAGGAGGCTGATGACCACTATGATGAGGATCTTCAGTATAAGCCTCCTCTGCAGTTCCCTCTTTATCCCCAAGTTCAACCTCTTCCTTCTCTCCTTCATGCCTTCCTCCTCAATATCTTTCCCCGTGACAACTCACGCAGAGCTCCCTTTCCCCTGACAGACGGAGGAGATAGGGATACCTGGACCCGTGAGGGGCGTGGCAGGAGGTGCAGAGGATAAGGCCGTTCGCTGTCGGAATCCCCTTCGAGACCTTCATCTCCGGAGGGATACGGATCCCCACGGGGTGAGAGACCCCCAGGGTATGGGGAGGATGGCATCGGTAACAGCTTTCAAACCCCCTCTCCCGGTCCCCCTTGAATATGAGCCCTTCGTGTCCCTCCATCTCTTCCCCTTCACCTCCTCCTTTCAGCTCCTTTAGCTCCACCACCCCCTCCGCCTCCTCCGTGGTCTCCCAGCAGAGCAGGACCAGCCCCCCGGGCGTCCGAAAGGCGGAGACCTTCCTGATCTCTGCCTCCCCTCCCCTTCTCCTCTCCTTCGCTCCCTCTTTCTCAGCGACCCGGAAGGCCACCACCTGCGATACCGCCTCATTCCCCCAGGCATCCGCTGAGCGGACCCTGAGGTGGTACCTCATCCCCTCCTCCAGTTCGGTTATTATGATCCGGTGGCGGCACCCGAAGCCCTTCTCCCTCGGGCTCACCATCCAGTACTTTCCGTCGGGGCTGAATTCCACCTGAGAGGTGGCCGGCTCATCGGTCTCCCAGAGGATCTCTGCCTGCCAGAACACCCCCCTCTTTATCTCCCCTATCCGGGGAGGGGTGATGCGGGGAGGGGTCCTGTCCTCGACGACGGGGAGCCTCTCCGCGTCTATCTCGACCTCCCTCTCCCTCACCCTGCCAGCAGCCCTTATGCGGATGCATCCCCTCCACCTCGTCCCTTCTTTATAGGGTATCGCCACGAGGTGCTGCCTCCCCCCCGGGCTGAAGAGGCGGATGGTCTCGGCCTCGACCCTCTCCCCTCCGGCGGTGTATCCGTACAGATGGCATTTCCCGCACTTCCCCTCCGCAAAGGGTGGATGGAGGTATCGCTCCTTCAGGTACTTTCTTATGGCGGGAAGGTGGCAATCCTTGCACTCCCTGGTGAAGCCGACAGAGAGGAGGAAGAGGACGGGGGAGATGATTAGCCAGACCTTAAGGGGTCTAAAAATCATAATCCCACTCCACACCCTTTCTCATCTTCTTCCTTTCCTCCCCTTTCGGATGCGGCAGGGCCTTCGGCTTGAGAAGGGGACCCCTGACCTCTGTCCAGTTTCCTGCCCTATCCCCCACCTCCAGGGAGAAGAGGAGGGAACCCGGGTCCTCGGGGGGGAGGGTTACCTCCAGCCGCTGGGGAGGGGAGAGGGGACCTTCTTTTGCCAAGATGACCTCGCCGTTCTCCTTCATGAGGAAGAACCTCCACTGATCAAGGCCATTTTCCTCCTCGCAACTTATCCGGAGCCTCGCCACCTTCCCCTCGATGGAAGGCTGCACCGAGATCCTCGGCGGTGTGCGGTCAAGGACCACCTTGCGGCGAGGACACCTGAAGACGTTTCCCGCCTCGTCCTCGACCAGACAGCCGAAGAAGTACACCCCCTCCTCTGCCTTCTGGAAGGTGCTGGAGTCACCGCGCCAGCCGAGGCCAAGGGGGAGATCGCCGCTTCCCACGAACTCCTTCACCCTCTTCCCGTTCTCCCCCATGAGGAAGAACTCCCACCTCTCTATCCGATCGTCCTCCTCAAGGGTCGGGAAGAAGATGAAGAGGTCCTTGCTCCTGTCCCCGTTGGGGGAGAAAGAGGGGTTCTCAAAGCTCACCCTCACCTTGGGAGGGGTGTTGTCCACTATCAGGGTGTTCGCTGAATCGAGGAGGTATTCCGAGTCCCTGTAATGGACCCTCACCCTGCCCGGATAGATCCCCTCCTGCTCCGGGGCCCGCATCTTCCCCTCCCACCATTCCCCCCTCCTGAGACGGACCTCGCAGTCCCCCAGGAGGGCCGTCAGGGAGAGGGGCTTTCGGGAATCCGTTCCAACGAGCCTCACCTTGACCCTCACTTCCTCCCCGCCCTTTGTAACCTTCGGCAATATCAGCAGATCCCTTAAGGCGAAGGGCTTCTCGTCCCAGAGGGGCACGTTGAGGGAGCTCAGGTCAAGGTCGGCGAAGAGCCTTCCGAAGGCGAGATCGGCAAGGGCCCTGAAGGAGCGGACCTTTCCCAGTTTGAAAAAGGAGGTGAAGTCGTCGCCGAGAAGGGCGACATAACCTGTCCAGACCGGCAATCCCGTCCTCGTGTCCACAAGCCGTGCCCCGAGTCCGATGGCCGGTTCGCCCTCGTCATAGAGGTCAACCCAGCAGATGAGCACCCCGTCCGCCTTCAGTTCTCCTCTCGCCTTCTTGGCCATGGCCCTGGTGATCCCACCCAATCGCCTTATCCTGTTCCTCAGGAGGAAACCCTCCACCTCCTCGGCGGAGATCACCTTCCCTCCCTTCCTTTTCAGTTGCTCCCTCATCCTCCCGATGAGGTCCGGGGGAAGGTCAACCCCTGAGAGGTTCTCGATGGGAAAGAGGGCTATCCTCTCAATTTTCACCCGGGCCATCCCGTCATCCTTAAGGAAGGGATAGCCCTTCCCCGGAAGGGCCAGGAGGATCCCGAAAACGATGCCGAGGAGGAAGGTCCTCATCAGATGAGGGTCCGCAGGAGGCGCCGAATGAGGATCTGGGCCACCTCGTCGACGCTCTTCTCCCCTATGCCGAAGAGCCTGTTTAAGGCCCCGCCTCCCTTCTCCGTTCCCGTGGCCTGCCATATCACCTTAGCCGATTGGGCATCCAGGAGCTTCAGGGATAGGGTGACCACCGGCACCGACCCCCCTCCGGTCTGAGGGGCGTACTCCTCCACCGCCCCCATGATCACCGCATGGACCCCGAGCCGGCTGGCCGCCTTCATCAGGATGCGGGGGCTTATCTCACGGGCCCCCCTGATCCTCATCTCCCTCATCACGCGGTCCACCTCCCCCCGGTCAACGACCTCAAACCTCTGGGTGATCAGCAGCTCCGTCTCCAGGATATCCCTCACCTTCTCGTGGGCCAGGTTGTCCCTGCTGTGGTTGAGCAGGGGGAAGACCGCCACCCTCTTCACGTAGGAGACATCGGCCTTGGGGTTCAGGTACCAGCGGGTGAATCCCCCCCCGCAGGAAAGCATCCCGATCGACAGCAGCCACAGGACGATCAACCTCCCCTTCATCTCCCACCTCAATATATCAGATCTTCTTTCCATCGTTAAATACCTCCGGGTCTAAAAGGTCATGCTGAAGGACGTCTGGAGACTGTGGCTCTCCTGCTCAGTCCCGTCCTCAGACCAGCTGTAGCTGTAACCCAGCCTCAGGCTCGCCCTCCTGCTGATCCTCCAGTGGAGGTCGAGGCCATGGGACCTCCGGCGTCCCTCCCCCTCATCAAATCTGGTGGAGAGGTTCAGCTGGATCTTGCGCCCTATGAAGCATCCCAGGGAGTAGTCGTGGCTGAAGCTCTCCTTCCCCTCCGAAGGGGAGGTGAAGCTGAAAGAGGCCCTCCCGAAGAGACGGGGAGAAGGGGTGTAGGTGATGGTCCCCGTCATCGAGTAGCCCTCCGTCCCTTCTCCCCTCTCGTAGTCGAAGTCGGTGGTCACGTTCACCTCAGGGGTGAGGGAGAGCCGCCAGCTCATGTTCGAGCTGAAGGAGGAAGAGGCGGTATCCTCGATGAGGTCCTGGGAACGGGAATAGGAGATGCTCCAGTTGAGGTCCACCCCTTCCCATATCGTGGCCACCGCGTTCACCCCGGCAGAGGTACTCCGACCCGTCTCCCTCCCCTCCTCCAGGGACCTGCTGTGGCCCGCCACAAGGCCCACACTGAGCGCCTCCAGGAGAAGGGAGCGCCAGCTGAAGCTCACGCTGTCCGATCCCGTCTCCTTCTCTCCTGAGTAGTTGATGCTCCTTGATCCCGTGAGACCCAGAAGGAAGTAACGGGAGAGATCCCAGCCGACATGGGCCCCGTAACTCAGGGTATAGGAAAGGGCCTCCTCGGGAGAGGTCTCGGTCCGCCTGTAGGAGCTGTAGAGGGACAGGGACCACTTCTGATGCGGGCGAAGGGAGAGGTTGAGGTTGCCCCCGTAAGTCTGGACGACGGTCCTGTGCTCCTCTTCCTCCTCCGCCACCCTCGTCCCCACGATCTCCACCTCCGTCACTCCGAAGAGGGTGGCTGCAGGGCCGGGGCGAAAGACGACCTTGAAGTGCTGGGCCGTCCGGGCAGGAAAGGAGATCTCGAACCGGTGGTTGAGATAATCGAAGGTGAAGGGGGCCGAAGAGGTGATCAGCGTCCAGTCCTTCGGTTCCCCTGCGTCATTGGACCAGTAGACCTCCCAGCTCACCGTCTCCGAGGGGTTATGCGGGTCGTAGGTGTAGGTGGGCTCGGTGTAAACGTAGAAGGTGTCCGCCTCCTGAGGGTAGTAGAGACCGAGGCCTATGTTCATGTAATCCTGTACGGTGAAGACCACGGATGCCCGATCGCCGTCTATCAGCTGGCCTTCATGGGTGAGGGAGCTCTCCTCAGGGCTGGTGTCCACGCCGTAATACCCCTCCGAAGGTCGCAAGCTCTCCCTCACCGATCCCCCCCTCTCGATGCGGCTCACCGTCTCATAGTGGTCGTAGCTGGCGGTGCCCGAGAGGGAGCCCCGGTCCCCCCAGAAGGTACGGTGGAAGTCGAGGCTGAGGGCATGATCGGCGGATTCCTGTTCGGAATCGTTCAGGTAATCGAAGCTGAAGGACCTCCGGTAGCTGTAGCCCACCTTCATCCACCGGAGGTCCTCCTCTAAGTTCATCAGGAACGCATGGCTTGCGGTATCCGTGTGCCTCTCCCCTCCCCGTTCGTACTGGCGCGAGCCGGTGTACTGGAAGCTGAGGGACGGCACCTTCTCCCAATCCCAGTTGCTTGTGGCCCGGAGGCTCCAGAAATAGCTATCCATGGGAGGGCGTTCGGCCCTCTGGATGGTCGTGTAATCGAGGCCGAAGGTGGAGGAGAAGAGGTAATTGATCAGCCTGAGGTTGAGATAGGGGTGGAGGATGGTTCGGTAATCGCCGTCCTTCTCGTCCATCCGGCTGCAGCTGACCCCGAGGGAGGGGGTGATGAGGGGGGTAAGGGTCCCCTGGTAGTTGAGGAAGACCCGCTCCGAAAGGCTCCAGTCCTCCGTCCTCTCCCCCTCTCCCGAAAACTCGCTGTAACGATAGGTCACCGAAAGCCCACCCCCTATCTCCTGAGGACGGGAAGGGATGGGGATCAAAAGAAGAAGGGGGAGTAAGACCCCGAGAAGGAGGGCCCTCCGCTCCCCCATCCCTACTCACCGACCAGAAGGAGGCAGTACACCCCTTTTCCCACCTCCACCTCGGCCCTCTCCCTCTCCTTGACCAGATCCACCGCCCGAACGACCCCTTCGGAGGAGAGGCCCACGTAGAGGATCTTCCTCCTCCGGTCGAGGGCCAGACCCGCAGGCCCTCCCCCCACCGGGATCCTCCTCACCACCGTCCTCACTAAGGGATCGAGCAGGGAGAGGTCGGCGCTCCCCTCCCCGGCCACATATACCCTCATTGGGCCTGCCGCCATCCTGCCCGGCCGCAGGGGGCAGTAGATCGAGGCGACCCTCCTGAGGGTAGACCTGTCCACGAGGGCGACGGTGCTCGTCCGGTAGTTGGAGACGTAGAGGTATCTCCTGTCGGCTACGAGGTAGCGCGGTTCACCCCCCACGGCTATCCTCCCCACCACCCGCTGACCGAAGGGGTCTATCACGAAGACCTCATCGGAGAGGGAGCAGGCGACGTAAACGAACCTCTCCTCCGGATCGGTGGCTATCCCCCACGGCCCCTTCCCGACCTCTATCACCTGGAGGATCGATTTGGAAAGGGGGTCCAGGACCACCACCGAATTGGACTCCCTCATGGTGATGTAGAGGTAACCGTTTCTCCTGAGGTACAGGAGCTCGGTGGGCCCCAGGCCTGCACCGAGGGAGACCGATTCCGAGACCCGGTGGCTCATCACATCTATCACCTCTAAGCGGTTGGCGTGATGGCAGGCCACGTAAAGGGTCTGGCGGTTCGCCGAGAGGGCCATCCCCATCGGCCCTGCTGAGACATCTACCGTGGCGATCACCTCCGGGACACCGCAGTCGATCACCGTGACCCGATCCTGAAGCGGGTTGCTGGCGAACAGGAGGAGCTTCCTGAGCCCGCCCCTGCTCCCCCTCACCATGAGGGCGGGCAGAAACTCGCCCCCCCTGAGGGAGGAGAGGGGAGACCACTGCAGGAAAAGGGGCACCGTCCTGCCCCTCCTGATGCTGACGTCGATCTCCCAGCAGACTTCCCGCTCCGGGAGTGAGAGTCCCTTCCTCCCCTCCCTCCCGATGATGTGGGCCTCCCCGATTCTGAGGCAGAGGCGGCCATACCTTCCCTCCTTTACGGGACCCTTGGCGAGGAGGATCTGCCTCCCTTGCAACGATCTGGCCTCGACGAAGACGGTAACGGGGGCGAGCACGGCCCTTTTGCCTCCCTCCCCCTCGAGCCAGATCCCCTCGATGGAGAAGCCGATGGAGGGGATAGGCCGCTGCTCGGAAAGCCTCATGTAAAGGACGCACCTCCCCTCCTCCGGGGTCTTCAGCGCCGTGCCCGGATAGCAGGACGAGAAGGCGAAGAAGAGGAGGATTGCCAGGGCCTTCATATTCCCGGTTCCATCAGAAGGGCTTCGGCCAGTTCCTATTGTGCATGTGACATTGATAACACGGATTTCCGGCCTGGTGGTTCTCGCCTATGTTGTGACACCGCTGACAGAGGGAGAGCCAAGCCTCTCTGCTGTCCCAGTCGGTGAAGTTGACGGTGCTTGACCCGTTCACCTCCTTCCTGATCAGCATCCCGTTGGGGCTCCCGTGGGGCTCATGACAATCGGTGCAGGAGAGCACGTAGTTCCTGTCCTCGGTATAGGGGGGCTTCCTCTTCGTGCCGTCCGGCTTCTTGCCGTCCACCTTCCCGTGGGGAGAGGTGTTCTCCCAATCGGGGTTGTAGAGCAGCCTCTGCCAATGATCCGTGAAGTTGTACTTCTGGTCGCTGCTTATCTGTCCGTCGTAACTTGGGTTGTGGCAATCGGTGCAGAAGGTCACGTAATCGGGCATGTTGGAACCGTCATCCGTCGCATCGCCGTAAGGCTCATAAGTGGTGTTGGAGCCGTGATGGTACGGGGCCTGGTAATTGGAGCTGTAGCTATTCATCCTTTCATCTGTATCGTCTCCCCACAACTCCCACCCGGATTCATGGGAGCTGGGCCTGGAGATGGGGGAGGTACCCTTCTGGCCCGGGGGGTAGGAGGCCCGCTGGGCCCTATGGGGGTTATGGCACCCTGAGCAGGGATTGATCCCCTCGGTCCCAAATCCCCACCTGTTCTTCAGGAACTCCCGGATGGCGGTCAGCTCATGGGAGGAACCGGTGCTGGAACCGCAGTTGCTCTGAGGGGTTCCGTCCTCGTCTATGAACTTGAAGGCGTCCTTTATGGAGTCCGGGCAGGTGAGGCTGGTATCCCCTCCGTACTTGTGGCTGTAGGAGTACTGGGCCGGCATCCCCCCCGCCTGGATGGTGTTGTCCCGGTGGCATCGAAAACAGAAGGCGTTGTTCTGGTCCACGTATACGTTACGGAAGAGCAGCCACTGGCTGGGCCCCCCGCTCGAGGGCTCTGGCTCCCGCCCGTCGATGCTTGCGTGCTGCTCGTGGCAGTGGGCGCAGTTACCCCGGGCGTAACCGGAGAGCTCGCTGACGTTCCTCTTCACGCCGTAAGCACTGCTCCCATGGGCCGAACTGGTGTAATCCCCCGCCCAGAGGGTGCCCTGAAGGAGGAGGACTATCGTACCTGCGAGAAGGATAAGCACCCTCATCTCAATCCTTCGACGTGTGACATACGGCACAGCCGTTCGTCCCCCCTCCCGGCCAGTTCCGGTAATCCCACCTGAGCATGTCCGGGTAGGGGGAACCATGGGCCCTGTGGCAGCTCAGGCACTGGACCTGATCGGTGCCGAGGTTCACTTTGTCCGAAGGCCCACTCCCATCGTAGGCATCGATGTTCGGTCTGGCCACAGGGATGAGGGGATTGTAGGTCCCCTGGCCGCTCCCCCCTGCGCCGTAGGCGTCCCGAAACTCCCCTTCGTTGGGGATGGCGTAATCGGTCGGGTGCCTGAGCCAGGGGGAACCGCTCCCCACAGCGCTCTGATCGCTCAGGTAGTGGAAGTAGCCGTGGCAGCCCGCACACCAGTCGCTGATCGATTCGTAGCCGCCCCCGAAGGGTCCCGAATGGCTCGTCTCCCCGGGGTACTCGTTGTGATCGGTGGCCGAGCAGGTCCGCTCCCAGTCAGGGTCCTCGATCCCCTTCACCCCGGGGTTGTTGTGGAAGCTCTTGATGTTGTCGTAGACCTGAGAGGGGAGGGCGCGGTTATCCTTCTGCCTCCCCAGGAACCGGTAAAAGCCTCCTGATCCATCCACCACGTTCTTGTAGTTCCCGTCGGGATGGTCCGGGGTATGGTGTCTGGGGACGTGGCAGGAGGTGCAGTCGCAGAGCCAGGATTCATTGCTCCCGTCCCCGCCGTGACAGTATCCGCAGGAGTCTCGACTTGGTGAAAGGACGGTGAAGCCCGGTGGGCCAGGGTTCCTCCCGTCCTCCTCCACCCCCGGGATGGAGAGGACGTTGTGGCCGTAGTTGTCGCCACGGCTCATCACCCAGTAGAAGTTTCCCCCCGCCAGGGGGGATGTGGGAAGAGAGGTGTTGAAGACGATGGGGGTGCCGTTCACGATGGTCTGCCCCCCGGTGCTGCTGTGGCATCCCACGCAGTCGCTCACCGTGAGGAAGCGGTACGGTCCCTCCTGCCCCCACCCTGCGGGGACCTCACCCCCCTGACTGTAGTGCATCGTGTGGCAGTCGGAGCAGAGGCCCCTCACCTCGGCCGAAACCGTTTGGGAGAGGAAGATCGCCCAAAGGCCAAAGAGCAGTACCCTCACCCGATCGGTCATTTCCCTCAGGATGCTAAATTGATACCAATCGAATACCATAAGAATCATTTTTACATCAAGCTGCTCAGCCCTGTACATTTATTCACTTTTTTTCTTGACAAATATTTTTCTTATGGTTTATATAAAAATCAGCTTAAGAAAGGGGGTGATGGGATGCTGAAGGGGGTTTTGACGTGGGGAATGGTGGTCCTGGGCGTGCTGATCCTTGGCTCCGGGTCAAGCTGGGCGATCCAGGGCGTCTGCTCCAACTGCCATACCATGCACTACAGCCAGGATGGAGGTACCCCTCCCGGTGCGGCCTCGGGGGGTCCATTTCCCTATCTGCTTCTTGCCAGTAGCTGTGTGGGATGTCACAGTGCCTCAAGCGGAACTACTAAAACCGTGGGTGGATCCATAATCCCTGTTGTGTACACCACCACTGACCCAGGTGGTCAGGGGCCGGGACATACCCTCGCAGGAGGAAACTTTTACTGGTTGACTGCCCAGGGTTATGGAGATGCATATGGACATAACGTGGAAGGGATAGCCAATGCGGATGGGACCTTGGGTAACGAACCCCCTGGCTGGGACCCTGATTATACGAACGGTTTTAGTTGGGGGCAGGTC
>CAYRAR010000042.1:0-13282 GCA_964422255.1 uncultured Thermodesulfobacteriota bacterium
CAGCTGCTTGCCCCTATGAAGAAGAGGCAATATGCGATGAGGCTCGGGTTGGTGATGATGGAGACGAACTCGTGGGCGGAGTCGACCACCCTCCCCATCCTTAGGGCCAGCAACCAGAGGAAGGGAGGGATCACGAAGGCGCCCAACCACCACCTGAGCACCTTCCTCCGTAGGGTCGCTGCTGCGGCTTCTTTCACCATATGAGACCCTCCTCCAGGGGTATAACTTTCTTGGGGTTTACGTGCTCCGACCTTCATCGCCCTCCTCCTTTTGAAGGACTCCCCCTCCCCCATCCCCGATCACCTTCTCCATATCGAGCAGGATGCTCACCCGCTCGCCGAGCTTCGCCATCCCGAGGATGAAGCGGGCATCGATGCCCTGTCCCATCTCAGGGGGAGGGTCTATCTGCTCGGGATTGATGTTCACCACCTCCTTGACCCCGTCCACCATCACCCCGGTGAGGACCGGGCCCTTCTTCCCCTGAAGCTCTATCACCACGATGCAGCTCCTCTCTCCATAATTCCCGTCTTCCATCCCGAACTTCACCTTCAGGTCTATCACCGGGATCACCTTTCCCCGGAGGTTTATCACTCCCTTGATAAAGGAAGGGGCCTGAGGGACAGGGGTTATCGCCATGAGGCCGATGATCTCCCGGACCTTGAGGATGTCCACCCCGTACTCCTCCCCTCCCAGCTCAAAGAGCAAGTATTTATCGTCAGAGACCCTCGTCTTTGCCATCTCCTCCATCCTCATCACCTCCTTCTCTATGGGGCCCCTCCCTCGCTCAGGGCGAAGATCCCCGCCACGTCGAGGATGAGGCCCACCCGCCCGTCACCCATGATCGCCCCTCCAGCCACCCCCCTGACCCCCTCGAAGACCTCCCCCAAGCTCTTTATCACCACCTCCTGTTTCCCCAGAACCTCGTCCACAAGCAGGCACTTCTTCTTCCCCTCGTTCTCCACCACGACCACCAGGGCCTCCCAGGGCTTACGGCCATTGGGGAGGCCGAAGATATGATGGAGCCTCACTAAGGGGATAAGCTCATCCCTCACCTTGACGATCTCCCCTTTGCCGGTGACGGTGAAGCACTGCTGCTCGGTGGGTCGCAGGGTCTCGTGGATGGCGAGGGTGGGTATGATGTAGCGTTCCTCTCCCACCCGGATCACCATCCCGTCTATGATCGCCAGGGTCAGGGGGAGGCGGATGGTGAAGGTGGTCCCCCGGTCAGGGGCGGTGGTGATCTCCACCCTTCCCCGCAGCTTCTCCATCACCCTCTTCACCACGTCCATCCCCACGCCGCGGCCAGAGACATCGGTGACCTTCTCCGCGGTGGAGAAGCCGGGCTGAAAGATCAGGTGGAAGACCTCCTGGTCGGAAAGCTCCTCCTCCCCCACGAGCCCCCTCTCCCGGGCCTTCCTCAGGATCCTCTCCCGATCGAGCCCCCTGCCATCATCGGAGATCTCTATGACGATGTTCCCCCCCTTGTGATAGGCCCGAAGCTCGATGAGGCCCGTATCGGGCTTTCCCTTCTCCCTCCTCTCCTCAGGGGGTTCGATCCCGTGGTCCACGGCGTTCCTCACCATGTGGACCAGGGGGTCGTAGATCTCCTCCACCATGTTCCTGTCTATCTCCGTATCCTCACCGTACATCCTCAGCTCCACCCGTTTGTCCGCCTTCTTGGCCAGGTCCCGGACCAGGCGGATCATCCGCTGGAAGGTCTGCTTTATAGGGACCATCCTCAGGGAAAGGGCAGTCTTCTGGAGCTCGGAGGTGATCCGGAAGAGCTGGCCCAGATCCTTCTGGAGCTTCGGATCGGCGAGGGAGTTGACCGTCGGGTTCTGACGGATCATGGACTGGGCGATGACCAGCTCCCCTATCATGTCCATCAGGTTGTCGAGCTTCCTCGCCTCCACCTTCAGGGTGGCCTCCATCCCCCGCTGCTCACGCACCGCCCTGACCACGTCCTTGGCCGTGGCCTTCCCCTCCTCCACTAGGATCTCGCCTATCCTCTTCTGGGGACTGGTCCGCTGGACCTTAAGGGCCTCCTCTACGTCCTCCTTCTTCACCGTCCCCCTTTCGACCAGGATCTCGCCGAGGAGCTTCTCGGAGGGCTCCCCCACCCTTTCGATCCTCTTGATGAACTCCCCGACGGGGAAGACCTTCAGGGTGGTCCTCCCCTCCTTTATCGCCTCCTCCAGGTCGTCTATCATCGCCTTGAGCAGGTCCACCCCCTCAAGGACCAGGTCTATGAAGGGGGAGGTGACGGCGATCTCCCCCTTCCTCGCCCCATCGAGCATTTCCTCCAGGGCATGGGCCAGGCGGTTTATCTGGCAGAGGTTGAGGAAGCCGGCCACTCCCTTTATCGTGTGGAAGGGGCGGAAGATGGCGTTGAGCACTTCGGGGTCATCGGGCCTCTGCTCAAGGTCGACGATCCTCATCTCTATGGTGGAGAGGTGATCGCGGCTCTCCACGATGAAGCTCTGAAGCAGCTCCACGTCCTCCCCGAGGGAGATCTCATCGGGGGTCTCCTCTTTGACCTTTTCCTCCTTCCCTTCTGCCTCTCCCTTCTCCTTCAGGCCCAGCTCCTCTGCCTGACGGTAGAGGCCCTCTTCCACCTTCTCTCCCCGGAGATGGGCCTGGAGGGCCTTCAGTCCATCGACCAAGAACTTCTGCCCCTTCTCCCCGTCCAGCTCCGCGAGCAACAACCTCTCCACACATCCCTTTATAAGCCCCAGGATTCTTTTGGCCTCCTCATCGCCCTCAGCCATCCCGAGGAGCTCCTCCACCTTTTTGAGGACCTCGCCCATGGCGGGCAGGTCCTCCGCCTCTACGGTCAGGACCTTCAGCGCAAGCTCATCTACCAGCTCTCGGAACTTCTCCATCGCCTTTCTATACTTTTCGGAAGAAGGGAGGCCTCCCTTTAGGAAGAGAAGATCCGATCTATCTTCTCCTTGAGGACCTCCTTGGTGAAGGGTTTCACCACGTAGTTGTTCACCCCGGCCTTGACCGCCTCGATCACGTTCTCCTTCTTCGCCTCGGCGGTGACCATCAGCACGGCGATGTCCTTCAGCTCGGGGTCAGAGCGGATCGCCTTAAGGAGGCTAAGCCCGTCCATGTTGGGCATGTTCCAGTCGGAGATGACCAGGTCCATCTTCTCCTTCTTCAGTGTCTCCAGGGCCTTGTTCCCGTCCTCGGCCTCCGCGATCTCGGTGTAGCCGAGTTCCTTCAGCATATTCTTGAGCATCTTCCGCATGGTGGCGAAGTCGTCCACTACCAGGATCTTCATCTTCCCACCTCCTCGAGGTGAAGGTCTAAGTGCAACCCCTTGAGCACCTCCCAAGCCCTCCGCTCCTCTCCCTCAGGGGGGATCGGGATCACGAGAACGGCCTTCCCGTCGGTGCTGTAGTAATGGTATCGGGTCTCGGGCCAAGGGGGCTCGGAGGGAGAACCGTAAACGATCACCTCCTTTCCGTCCTCCCGGCGGATCACCCTGCTCACCCCGCTGTAGCGCGCCCGCTCCCTCTCCACCTTTTCCAGCATCCTCAGGATCACCTCATCGGATATCCCCGCCTCCTTCAGCTTGATCACGTCCTCCACGGTGATGAAGGGAGAGGATGCCCTCTCCTCCTCGATCAGCGCCTCTATCACCTCATCGGTGACGCCGGCCCTCTTCAGCCTCAGGACCTCCTCAGAAGAAAGAGAAAGGAGGGGGGAGGGGGGAAGGAGAAGAAAGGGGATGATGGCCAGAAGGGGTCCTTTCCTCATAGCATGTAGGTGACCAGGTTGGTCTCCAGGAGGCGCCTTATGGCCATGAGGGAGGCCTGATAGACCGCCTCCTGGGTGGCAAGCCGGGTGACCACCTCAGCGATGTCGGCGTCCTCCAGTTCCGAGAGCTTCTCCGCCAGGTCCAGATCGGCGCTGGTCAGGATGCCCCTGAAGGACTCCAGACGATCCACCCTCGCCCCCACCTCTGAGCGGGCCCTGGATAGCTGCCTGAGGGCCTGATCTAAGGTGTCGAGCTTCTCGGCGATCAGGTCAGGCTGGTTGTTCTCGAGGGCATCGGCGAGCTCGTCAAGTTCCTGAAAGAGATCGGTGCTCCCCCAGGAGAGGACCTCAGGCCCTGTCAGGTTTATCCTTATCGTCACGTTATGGCCGAGGGCGATCCTCAGCTCCCCCGCATCCCCCTGATAGGTCCCATCCTCCAGATAAGGAGGGGAATCGTTCAGGAGGCCGGCGAAGATATATCGGTCGCCGAATCGGGAGTTGGCGAGCTGCCATACCTGCTCCCTTATCTGCCGGACGATGCCCGCACACTCGGCCCTGGTCTCCGCATCGGCGGTATCCGACGACTGGGATACGGCGATCTCGTGAGCCTGAGATACGAGCCCCTCTAAGTCCGAGAGGATCGACTCGGTGTACTGAAGCCAGGAGTGGCCGAAGTCGATGTTGCGCTGGTATTGTTCGAAGAGGCTCCTCTGGTGGTTGTACTTCATCACCTTCACCGCCCCTAAGGGGTCGTCAGAGGGGGAGAGGAGCTTCTTCCCCGAGGAGGCCATCACCTGGAGCCGGAAGAGGTCTCGCCCGTTTTTCCGCAGGTGATAGAGGGCTGTGGAGACCATCATCTCGTTGGTAACCCGCATCCTTCACCTCACTTAAGGTTTATGAGGGTCGCCATCATCTCATCAATGGTGCCGATGAGCTTTACCGCCGCCTCATAAGCTCGCTGAAACTTCAACATGTTCACCATCTCCTCGTCCAGGGAGACCCCGGAGACCTGGGCCCGTCTGTTCTGGAGGCTCTGGAGCATCGCGTCCTCGAACTCGCAACGACTGGAGGCCTCCTCTGCCTCGACCCCCACCCGTCCCACCAAGGAGGCGTAGAAGTCCCCCAAGGTGGCGCCGTCAAGCACCGGCTCCCCCTCCAGGTTGGCGATGGCCAAGGCGTTGGAGTTGTCGCCAGGGGTGTTGCTGTGGGTAGCCGCCGCCACAAGCTCCGGGTTCGAGATCAGTTCCGAGCCCACGGCGATGGTGAGGGCGTCGTAGCCGGTGAAGAAGGCGTTGAGCTCCATGGCGGCCAGAAAGCCGCTGGTGTCAGGCCTCGTTCCCCCCTCGCTGGCGAAAGAAAAGGTATAACCGGTGGCGGCCTCCAGGTGGACCCTCCCGTTGACCACGGAGGCCTGGACTTCCCCTCCGGGGAAACTGGCGTTTATCCTGTCCACCACGTCCTGGAGGGAGTCGGCCGTGGGGTCCACGGCGATCTCCTCCTCATCCACCAGGGTCCCGTTGGCGTCAAAGACCCTTACCCAGAAGGAACCGCTCTGCACCTGAAAAGGGAGATCGGAGGAAGCCAGGGGGGCGGTGGGGTCCTCGACTCGAATCGCCCCCGTCGCCTCGGTCAACCGCTGGAGCCCCTCTCCCTGGCTGTGGAGGCGGTTTACCCGATAGATCAGCTCCCTGGCAAGCAGATCGAGATCCTCCCTCACCTGGGGGATCACCTCGTTCCTCATGCTGATAAGCCCCCCCATGCGCCCTCCCGTGAGCTTCTCAGTGACGTCCTGACGGACCCCCCTCTCGTTGACCAGCTCCACCTTGAGGGCCCCTCCCTCGTCCCTCACCTCCATCCTCCAGTGGGCGTTGGCCCCCTCCACTAAGGGACTCCCCTCGATGTATACCGACACCCTGCCCTGCTGATCCTCGAAGACGGAGCAGCATACCTTCTCCGACAGCTCCTCGATGAGCCTGTCCCTCTGATCGCGCAGGTCGTTCGCCTCGCTGCTGCCCACCTCGGCCTCCACTATCCTGGCGTTAAGCTGGGCTATCTCCTCGGTGATCTCGTTGATCTCATCGGCCAGCAGGACGATTTGGGAGTCTATGTCGTTCCTCATCTCGATGAGGTGATTCACCTTGTAGTTCAGGTTCTCTGCCAGCTCCCTGGCCACCTCTATAACGCTCGTCCTCTCGGCATAGCCCTGGGGGTTGTTCGCCAGCTGGTGCCATGCCTGCCAGAACTCGTCCATGGTCCGAGAGAGCCCCTCCCCTTCCAGTTCGTTGAAGAGGGACTCCAGGTGGCCCAGGGCCTCGTTCCTCGCCTCCCAGTACCCCTTGGAGCTCCACTGCTTATCGAGCTGGAAGGTGAGGAACCGGTCATAGAAGCGCGTGATCCCCTCCACCTTCACCCCCCTTCCCACCTGACCGAAGGGGAAGGGGATGGGATCATAAGGTGAGAAGATCACCCTCTGGCGACTGTAGCCCGGGGTGTTCACGTTGGCGATGTTATGGGAGGTGACCTGCATCCCGATCTGCTGGGCGAAGAGGGCGCATTTGGCGATATCCAGCGCTCCGTAACCCATCAGATCCTCCCGTCAATCCTCGCCGCCCCCTGCTGGGGGGTCATCTCCCCCTGGGCGTTATAGGAGGGGTTGGGGGAGAGGGATCCGAAGAGGTTGGTGAGGATGGTCCTTATCAGCTGGATGGAACCCTCCAGCAGGAGGCGGTTCCTGCTCCCCTGCCTGTGGATCTCCTCCACCAGTCCCCTGAGCTTCTCCTTCAGAGGGCCGAGGGATTCCTCCTCGCGAGGGGAGCGGGCGCTCAAGCGCCTTCGCCCCTCCTCGAGCATCCGCAGCTTCAAAAGAAGGGTCTCTTTTCTCTTGTTGCTCTCTAAGAGCTCCTCCAGGGCATCGGCCGATCCCCTTATCACGGCCTCCCTGTCCTTCCGGAGCATCGAGAGGAGCTCTTCCAGAAGGGCCACCTCCTTTCGGATGAGGTTGGGTAAGGAACTATCCATCGTCATATGAGCTGGTCTATGAGGCTCTCCCGGAGGAGTTTGTCGGCCACCTGTCGGGAGGAGACGCGATAGGTCCCCCTCTCGACCTGGGCCTTGATCCTTGCCACTCGCTCCTCCCTTATGTCGGGGAGCTGCTCGATGAGCTTCTTCGCCCTCTGGATCTCCCGGGCGCGGGCTGAAAGCTCTACCTTCTCCTTCCCCCTTATCTCGAGGGACCTCTTCTTGGGCGAAACCCTCTCGATCCTTACCCGATCCTTGATCTCGTGGATATAAGCGTCTACCCCTATCCGAGTCTTATCGGTGATCTTCATCCTCTTACCCCTCCCTTCTCCAGATATCTATCCTTTTCCCTTATCGGCATCATCGGCTGAAAACTTTAGCCCCCTGAAGGTACTGCAGGAGCCTCTCCCCCAGCCCCACCCCTCCTTCCTTCGCCACCTCTTCGGCCACCGCCTCGTACCACATCAACCGGTATAACTCCTCTGCCCTCTTGCGGGGGAAGAGGGTCGAGCGGGGGATGGTCCTGTCCATCGCCTCGAGGAGCTTCTGGATGAGGAGGGCCTCAAACTGGGCACAGGCCTCCCTCTCATCCCTCGGCTCCTTCGGTATCGGCACTGCTATGGCCCCTATCCCGTAGACCTCCATCAGATTATCTCCAGCTCTCCCTCCAGGGCCCCGGCCGCCTCTATCGCCTGCAGAATAGAGATCAGATCCCTGGTACTCACCCCCAGGGCGTTGAGGGCCCTGACCACCTCGCCGATGGTCACCCCCTCCTCTATCAGGACCACCTTCCCCTTCTCCTCCTCGACCTTTACCTGGCTCTCCGGGACCACCACCGTCTGTCCTCCGGGGGCCACGACCGTCTCGCCCGGCTGAGGGACCACCGGAGGAGTCCCGGCAGGAGGGGGCGGGGCGAAGGGCATGGGCTGCGACACCCTTTTTCGCTCCTTTATCTCCACGCTTAAGTTGCCGTGGGAGACGGCCACGGTACGGATCCTCACCCGCTCCCCCATCACGATGGTCCCTGTCCGTTCGTCGATCACCACCTTGGCCAGGGTGTCGGGCCTCACCTCTATCGCCTCGATGGAGGCGATGAAGGGGACGATCCTCCCCTCATACTCCTTCGGGACCCTCACCTTGATGGAAGCGGCGTCCTGGGCGAAGGCGATCCTCCCGCCCATCTTCCGGTTTATCGCCTCGGCCACCCGCATGGCGGTGGTGAAATCGGGGCGGCGCAGGTATATGCTCAGGGCCCCGTCCTCCAAGAAGAGGGAGACCTCCCGCTCCACCAGGGCCCCGCCCGGGATCCTGCCGACGGTGGGGTGATTCTTCTGGACCCTGCCCCCCCCTGCTCCCCCCACCGAGAAACCGCCCACGGACACAGGCCCCTGAGCCACGGCGTAGACCAGGCCATCGGCTCCCCTCAGGGGGGTCAGCAGGAGGGTTCCTCCCTGCAGGCTCGAGGCATCCCCGATGGAGGAGACGATCACGTCTATCCTCGTGCCTCTCTTCGCAAAGGGAGGGAGCTTGGCCGTGACCACCACTGCCGCCACGTTCTTCACTTTTATGTCCGAGGCCTTGACGGTGACCCCCATGCGGGTGAGCATGTTGGCGAGGGACTGGATGGTAAACTTGGTCCCGCTCTTGTCCCCGGTGCCGTTCAGTCCCACCACCAGGCCATAGCCTATCAGCTCGTTGGGCCTCACCCCCCGCACGTAGGCAAGCTCCTTTATCCGAAGGGCATGGGCAACCCCCTCAAGGGCGAAAAGGGAGAGGAAGAGAATAAGGCCGATCCTCCTCATCAGAAGGGCCACACCCAATCGAGGATCCTGGCCAAGAAACCAGGACCCTGTTTGTCGCTTATGACACCGCTACCGCTGTAGGCGATCCGGGCATCGGCGATGGCGGTGGAGAGGACCGTGTTGTCCGGCCCGATGTCTTCTGGCCTTACGATCCCCCGGATCACCAGATACTCCTTCTCCCGATTGATCCTCACCTCCCGCCTCCCCTCTATCACCAGGTTCCCGTTGGGGAGCACGTCCACCACCCTGGCGGTGATCGTGGCGATGAACTTCACGGTCCTGGAGGTAGAGCCCGAGCCCTCGAAGTCGCTCTCTATTCCCCCCTTCACCTCGGGTTTGAACCCCCCCGGCCATATCTTCGGCAGGCCGAAGTGGGAGGGGGCCCCGAAGAAGGTGTCTATCTTGGCGTCCACCTCGGACTTCCTATCGGTTTCGGTCTTCGCCTCCTTGCTGGCCACGTTCATCTCCACGATCTTCACCGTGACCACGTCACCGATCCACCGGGCCTTAAGGTCCACGAAGTACTGGTTCCTCGGCCCCTCTCCCCTCCAGAGGGACCCCTCGGTATCCTCCTCGACGTGGGCAGGGGGGTTGATCCTCTCGGGAAGGGGGGAGAGGGCAAGGCGTTTCTCCTCTGCAGCACAGCCCAAAAGCAGGAGGATAAAGGGGATGACCAAGATACGCCTCATCTTCTCCCTCCTAATAGATGGCCTTCACGGTGGAGCGATCCAGGACCTCGGCGATGATCTCCTTGCGCGAGCTCAGGTTCATCACCCTGATCCTCTCGCCCCTTCTGCCGTTCTCCAGGGCCGCCCCCAGGGCAGTGGCCCTGATCCAGGGGGTCTCAAGCACGATCCTCACCACCTTTCCCCTCTTCACCACCGGAGGCACCTCTATCTGGTCCCAGCGGATCGGGGCGCCCATGGGGATCACCCCCTTGGACCTCTTCCCCACCACCTCCCTCAGGTCCGTGATGAAGCCTGCAAGCCCTGCCAGGTCCCTCTCCTCTATGGCTATGTCACCTTCCTCTATGAGGTGATAGGGCCTGATCTTCCTCTTGGCCACCACCACCTTGGCCCAGGCATGGACCTCGGCGAAAACCAGGGCCTTCGCCTCCCTCCCCTTCGCCCTGAAGAGGAGGACCAGCGATACCCTGCCCAGGAGCCTGCCCGAGGGGTTGAGGACCAGATAGCGCCACGGCCCCTGGGGGAGGATCACCTTCCCCCTGATCCGCACGCCGCCTATCTCCACCCTCTCGGCGAAGGAGAGCTTCTCTCTTATGTAAGCTGTGGCCAGCTCCTTTATCTTCTCAGGGGAGATGACCTGGGAGGCCCTCACCACCTTGACCCTCGGGGGACAGAAGAGGTCCGCCTCCCTGATGGAGGCCTGGATCTGGGAGCGGAGGAGGTACCGGTAGGTGCCCGGGAGGGGAGACCGCCCCAGGACGATCCCCCGGAGCTCCTTCACCTTCAGGGGGTTATCTCCCTTAATGGTGGCGATATCGCCCAAGTGGATCCAGTCCCCCTCCACCCTCGCCTCAGGGGGGATCATGACCACGGTGCTGCCCCATGCAGCGCCTGCGAGGAAAAGGAGGATCAGCATGAAAAGGATCGCCCTCATCTCTGTTACCTCTTCAGGTTGCTCACTATCTGGAGCATGTCATCGGCGCTCTGGATCACCTTCCCGTTTATCTCGTAGGCCCTCTGGGCCATGATCATCTCCACCAGCTCCGTGACCATGTCCACGTTGGACATCTCCAGGAACCCCTGGGCGATGGTCCCCATGCCGTTCTCCCCCGGGTTACCGGTGGTGGGGTCACCGGATGCGGCGGTGGGGAGGAAGAGGTTCTTCCCTATCGCCTTCAGCCCTGCCGGGTTGATGAAGTCGGCAAGCTCGATCCTCCCCACCTGGGAGGGCTGGATCTGCCCGGGGAGGGTGACGTTTATCGTCCCATCGGGATCTACCGTCACGGTGATCGCCTGGGCAGGGATGACGATCTCAGGGTCGAGGGGATAGCCCTCGGAGGTGACGATCCGCCCCTCGCTGTCGAGCTTGAAGCTGCCGGAACGGGTGTAGGCTATCTGGCCATCGGGCATGGTGACCTTGAAGAACCCCTTCCCCTCTATGGCCAGATCCAGGGGGTTCTGGGTCTGGTGGTAATCGCCCTGAAGGAATATCTTCTGGATGGCCGCGGGCCTCACCCCGAGCCCCACGTCCATCCCGGTAGGCACCTGATAGCCCGCCGCGGAGGTAGCCCCGGCGGCCTTGAAGCTCTGATAGAGGAGGTCCTCAAAGTCTATCCGGCTTACCTTAAAACCCGATGTGTTCACGTTGGCCAGGTTGTGGGCGATCACGTTTATCCTCAGCTCCTGACCCTTCATCCCGGTGGCCGCTATCCACAAGGCCTGCATCCTTCACCTCCTCATATCCTGGCTATGATCCTTATGGCCTCATCGGCCATCTCGTCCATGGTCTGGAGGACCTTCTGATAGGCCTCAAAGAGCCTGCTCGTCTCGATCAGCTCCACCATCTCCTCTACCCCCTCCACGTTGGAACCCTCGAGGAACCCTTGCTTCACCATCGGGTTTTCCACCTCCTCGATCAGCCCCTCATCGCCCTCGTACCGGAAGAGGCCGTGTCCTTCCCTCAGGAGGGAGGCCCCCTTGGGGAAGGAGACGATGCGGAGGGTATCCACCGGTTCACCGTCCACCAAGACATCCCCCTGCTCGTTCACGACGAAGGCCTTTCCCTCCACCATGATCCTCCCGTTCCTTCCCATCACGTAGTGTCCATCGGCGGTGACGAGGTACCCTTCCGGGTCGAGCCGGAAGGAGCCCTTGCGGGTGTAACGGATCCCCTCAGGCCCCTGGAGGACGAAGAACCCCTTCGACCCTATCGCCATATCTAGGGGGTTGCCCGTGGACTGAAGGGGGCCCTGTCTCAGGTCGAGCTCCCCTTTCATCTCCACCAGCAATGTACCTTGAGCAAAGGGGCGGGAGCTGAAGACGGCTATCCCCTTTTTGTAACCGGGGGTGTTGATGTTGGCGACGTTATCGGCGATGATCCTCATCTTCTTCTCGATCGCCAGGGCCGCCGTCACAATCCCCGAGGCAAACTCTATCTTCATCTGACCCTCCTGTTGAGGTTTGAGCAAATTACATGCCAGAAGAAAGGCAGGCCCCCTCCTCCTCTCTCCCCCATCGGAAGGGAAGAATTTTCCCCTTAGATCACGATGTCGACCTTTCTTTCCCCCTTCTGCGGCTCCTCCCTGAGGGGAGGCTTCTCCGGGTTAGTCCTCCGCTTCCCCTTTCCCCTTGCCAGGCCCCTTCCCTTCCGGTCCGAGGGCCTCTGCGTCAGTGGGTATACCGGCCGCAGGGGGTCCTGGAACCCGGTCACCTCCGCCATGGCGCCCTCCTTCCGAGAGGATCACTATCTCCACCCTCCTGTTCCGCGCCCTGTTCAGCTCCGTGTCGTTGGGGGCGATGGGCCTGTACTCCCCGTACCCGATGGCAGCGATCCTCTCGGGCGGAAATCCATGTTTTTCTATCAAGTACCGTACCACCTCCGTGGCCCTGGCCACCGAGAGCTCCCAGTTGGAGCGGAACCTCTCGTTGTGGATCGGCTTGTTGTCGGTGTGTCCTTCGACCTGCACCTTGTTGGGGAGGTCCTTTATCATGGGGGCGATCTCATCGAGAACCGCCTTCATATCGGGGGTGAGGTCCGCCTTCCCCTCCTCAAAGAAGCTGGTTGTCATGATCCGGATCACGAGCCCCCTCTCCTCTATCATCGCCCTGACCCATCCCTCGAGCCCCTTCTCCTTTATGTAGCTTGAGACCCGTTCCTTGATGTCGAGCAGTCCCTCCCCTGGGGCGGGTCCGATCTTCCCGGTGAAGATGTTCCCGAGCTCCTTCGACAGGGAACGGAATCTCTGGGCGTCGGAGATGGAGAGGGTGTACATCATGATGAAGAAGGCGAGCAGCAGGGTGATCAGATCAGCGTAGGTGAGGAGCCACCTCTCCAGGTTTTCCCTGCCGTACTCCCGACGCCACCTCATCGTCTCTCTCCTGCAGGTTCCTGAAGGAGGAAGGAGTAAAGCTTCGTCCTGATCAGACGGGGGTTCTCCCCCACCGAGAGGGAGATGATCCCCTCGAGGATAATCTCCCTGGAACGGATCTCCTCCTGGTAGCGGTTGCGGAGCTTGTCGCAGATGGGGAGGAAGACCAGGTTGGCCAGGCCCACCCCCCAGAGGGTGGCGATGAAGGCGCTGGCGATGTGTCGGGCCATGCTGTGGGCATCCGAGATGTTGGAGAGGGCGTGAATGAGACCCAGAACCGTCCCGAGAATCCCCATGGTGGGAGAAAAGCCCCCCAGCTTCTGGAAGAACATCGCCCCCGCCTCCTGGCGCTCGGACAGGGCCGCCATCTCCGCCTCCAGGATCTCCCTGATCTTCTCCACCTCGGTCCCGTCCACCACAAGCTGAAGGGCCTTCCTGAAGAAGGGGTCCTTGGTCCTCATCAGGTCGTACTCGAGGCTCAGGAGCCCTTCCTTCCTCGCCTTCTCGGCCATCTCGCAGATCTTCTCGATGAAGCGAGTCGGAGGAATCATCTTGCTGAAGAAGGCCTGCTTGAGGAGCCTGGGGACGGAGAGGAGCTGACCCATGGAGGTGGTGGCGGTGGCAGCACCGATGGTGCCGAGCA
>CAYRAR010000043.1:0-13010 GCA_964422255.1 uncultured Thermodesulfobacteriota bacterium
TGGAATATGAACTGGAGCTCTCTCCAACCCTTGAGGCCCAGATCATAAATCTGGCCGACGAGATCGCCTACAACAACCATGACATAGACGATGGGCTGGAATCGGGTCTCATCCCCTTTGATGAGTTGATGGAGGTCCCTCTCTGGCAGGAGGTATACGGGCGGATAGAGGCCAAACACCCCCAGGCCTCCCCGAGGGCCAAAAAGTACACCGCCATAAGCCACCTGATAGGGCTCCTGATTCAGGACGTGGTGGCCCAGACCCAAAGGAACATAAAGGAGAGCGGCGTCGAGACGCTGGAGGATGTGAGGAGGGTGGGAAGGAACCTGGTCAGCTACAGCCCCGCCCTCAAGGAGGAGAGCGACCGGTTGAAGGAGTTTCTGCACCGGAGGCTCTATCGCCACTGGAGGGTGGAGAGAATGAGAATAAAGGCCGAGAGGTTCATAACCGAGCTCTTCAAGGCCTACCTTGAGGCCCCCACCCTCCTGCCCGAGGAGTTTCAGAGTAGGATGGAGGAGGAGCCGGTGGCCAGGGTGGTCTGTGACTATATCGCCGGGATGACCGACCGGTTCGCCCTCGAGGAATACAGAAAACTCTTTGATCCCTACGAGAAGGTGTGAGATGGGTGATCTCCCTCCCTTAATAAGGGCGATGCTATCGCCGAGCTTTTACCCTCACCGGCCCAAGAAGGTGGAGCTCCTGCAGACCCACATCTCCTACGTCTTTCTCACTGGGGAACTGGTCTACAAGGTCAAGAAGCCCGTTGACTTCGGCTTCCTCGACTTCACCACCCTCGAGAAGAGGCGCCACTTCTCGGAAGAGGAGCTGAGGCTTAACCGCAGACTCTCCCCTGAGATCTATCTGGAGGTGACCGAGATAAAAGAGGAGGACGGGAGGTTCTCCCTCGGTGGGGAGGGGGAGACGGTGGAGGTGGCGGTGGTGATGAGGCAGTTGCCGGCCTCACGGAACATGGAGCGGCTGCTGGAGGAAGGAAAGGTGACCGAGGGGATGGTGGATGAGCTGGCCTCCCTCATCGCCTCCTTCCATCGTTCAGCGAGGACGGACCCCTACATCTCCTCCTTCGGCGAGGCGGAAAAGGTGGCGGTGAGCATCGTGGAGAACTTCGAGCAGACCTCCCCCTTCATCGGGGTGACGATCCCCAAGGAGTGGTACGAGGAGCTCAGGGATTACTCTTATGGGTTCCTCGAAGAACGGAAGGACCTTTTCTCCCGAAGGGTGGCCGAAGGAAGGGTGAGGGAGGGCCATGGAGACCTCCACACCCAGAACGTTTACTTCGCGGACAAGATCTACGTGCTCGACTGCATCGAGTTCAACGAGCGCTTCCGCTTCCTCGACGTGGCCAATGATATCGCCTTCCTCCTGATGGACCTGGAACATAAGGGGACCTGGGAGGTGGCCAACCGATTCCTCAACTCCTACCTCGCAGAAAGCGGTGACTATGGGTTGATCTCGCTTCTGCGATTTTACAAGATCTACCGGGCCTACGTCCGGGGTAAGGTGATAGGGTTTGAGACGAGGATGGAGGACATCCCCACCGAGCAGCGGGAGAGGGCAAAGGAGAGGGCAAGGGGATACTTCGCCCTCGCCTACCGATACCTCACCGAAAGGAAGAGGCCTCTCCTTCTGGCCACAACGGGCGTTATTGGAAGCGGAAAAAGCTACCTTTCCCTCAAGCTTGCCCCGAAGCTTGGGGCGGTGGTCATCCGCTCTGACGCCCTGAGGAAAGCCCTCGCAGGCCTCTCCCCAAGGGAGAAGCGCCATGAGCCCTTCCTCCAGGGGATATATCACCCTGAGATGACCGAGAGGCTCTACGAGGAGATGATCCGTCAGGCCAGGGAGATCCTGGAGGAAGGGGTGCCGGTTATCCTCGACGGGAGCTTCTCAAAGAGGGAACAGCGAAGGAAGGTGCTGGGGCTCGCTTCTGAGGGGGGGTACCCCTATCTCTTCCTTCACACCCAATGCCCCCTCCCCCTGATAGAGGAGAGGCTTAGGGGGAGGGAGGACATTTCCGATGGCAGGCTCGAGATCCTTCCCTCCCACCTCAACTCCTATGAGCCCCCTGAAGAGATACCCAGGGATCACTTGATGGAGGTATCAACGGAAGGGGACCCCTCCCTTGGCCCCATCCTTCAGTTCCTGGGCCTCAAATAGCTCCAGGAGTTCCTTTGACCTTTTCTCAGAAAGGGTCCCCTTCTTTAAAGCCAGCTCCACGGTGAGGCGGGAGAGCGTCCTGTAGATCTCCCCATAGAAAGGATCGAGGGAGGAGAAGGCCTCAAGGTGGGAGCGGACTGTGGCCACGTCCCCCCTGGCCACAGGCCCTGTTAAGGCCCTAACCGGCCCCAGGGCCTCGATATTTCCCAGGGTGCCCCGGATCAGGGGGAGGAGGGCCTCCTGGGCTTCCTCTTCCCCAAGCCCCATCTCCCCGTAGAGCCTATAGCTCATCCATACTAAGGTGACAAAGAGGTTGGAGGCCACAACGGCCGCCGCATGATAGAGGGGCTTGAAGCGGGTGGATATGGTCAATACCCTCCCGCCCAGATCTCTGGCCACCTGCAGCAGGACCTCCCTCGCCTCGGGGTCCCCTTCCAGGCAGAAGACCGATCCCGGGAGGGCCCTGATCGCTACCTCCACCTCGGCGAAGCTCTGAAGGGGATGGAGGGAGGCTATTGAGGCCCCAGTCTTCCTCGCCGGCTCAAGGACCGTCGAGGGAAGGGCACCGCTCGTATGGGCCACCACCTGCCCTTCCCTGAAGCCTCCCTCCCCGGCGATCTCCCGGGCCACTTCCCCGATGACGTCATCAGGGGTGGTGAGGAAAACGAGCTCCCCTTCCCGGGCCGCCTCTGCAGGCCTCCCCTTGACGGCTACTCCTCCTATTCTTGAGGCGGCCTTTCGGGCCGATGAGGGACTCCTGCTTGCTACAGCTACTATGGGGTAGCCTTTCTTTGCGAGGAGGACCCCCAAGGCCGTACCCACGACCCCTGCCCCGATGATCGCCACCTTCCTCATACCACGCTCCTTGCCAAGGTGATGACCAGGACCTCCTTCGCCCCTGCCCGAAGGAGGACCCTTGAGGCCTCGTTCACCGTCGCCCCGGTGGTGAAGACGTCGTCCACCAGCAGGACCCTCTTCTCCCTGATCCTCTCCCCCTTCATCACCTTGAAGGCCCCCCTCACCGCCCTCTGCCTCTCCGCGGGGGAGAGGCTGGTCTGAGAAGGCGTATCCTTCACCTTCACCAGGACTTCCGCCTCGCAGGGGAGACCGAGGCGCCTGGAGAGGTGACGGGCGAGGAGGAGGCTCTGGTTGAATCCCCTCTCCCTGAGCCTTCGCGGATGAAGGGGTACGGGGATCAAGAGGTCTATTCCATCATCCCTTAGATCCTCGCAGGCCTCAAGGAGCAGCTCCCCAAGGGGTTCAACGAGCAGCAGATCCCCACCGTACTTCAGGCGATGGATCGCCTCCCTCAATCCCCCATCGTATATCCCGTAAGATCGGTGAAGCAGAAACCGGTATCTCCCCGACAGGCAATTCCCGCAGAGGTGCCCTTCTGTCCCCTCTGGGAAGGGCAACCCGCATTGGGGACAGATGGGGGGGAGGGCGCGGCGAATCGTCCGCAAGCACCCTTCGCAAAAGGGCCCACTATCCTTCAGAGGACCCCTGCAGATAGGGCAAAGGGGAACGAAGATGAGGTCAAGGAGATAAGAGAGGGCCCCCCTCACGGACCTCAGAGGAGCTTCTGGAAAGGAAAGGAGACCTCCGCCTCTGGCTTCTCTGCTGTGCAAACGTAATAGGTTCCCCATCGTTTGCATCCCTGGCAGAAGTCGACCCATCCCCGTTCCTCCCGCCCGCACACCTCGCAACGATAACCCACCATATCCCTCCCCTCAAGCTCCAGCCCCCGTTTGTAAGCTCTGGCCGCCTCCTCCGCCTCCCCCCGGTGCTGATGGATCTCGGCGAGGAGGAAATGGTAAGCCGGATGGTGAGAGAGCAGGCCTTCGAGCTCCCTCATCTTTTCCAGCGCCTCATCGACCATCTCCAGCCTCAGGCAGAGACGGGCGTAGAAGAAGGGGAGGGCCAGGTTCTTCGGGGAGGCCTCCAGCGCCTTGAGGTATATGTGGACGATCCCCCGGGGATCGCCCTCAGAGAGAAAATGGGATTCGAGCTTCTCCAGGAAGATAACCCTCCCCGTCCGCTCCCATCCCCTCTCCCACACCTTGACCGCCTCCTTTCCCTTCCCCTCCCGCTGAAGCAGCTCTCCCCAGAGAACCTGGGCGGGGACGAAGGAGGGGTCCTCCTTAAAGATGTCCTTCAGCTCCTTTCTGGCCTCCTGTACTCTTCCCCCTTGGGCAAGGGCCTTCGCCCTCTCGTATCTGAGGCCCAACAACAGGGCCTTATCCTCCCCATCGGCAGAGGAGGCCTTAAGGACCCTCTTCTGTAACTTCAGCGCCTCATCCCACCTCTTCCGCTCCATCTCTATATCCCTGAGGGCCTTCAGGGCCTCAAGGTTGGAGGAATCGATCCTCAGGACCTCCTCCAGGGCCCTCTTTGCCCCTTCCAGGTCCCCCTTCTCCCTGTAGAGGTGGGCTTCCTGAAAGAGGACCTCCAGGCCGTCACCGCTTATGACCCTCGCCTTCCGCAGGACCTCCATCGCCGCATCGTCTTTCCCCTCTCGACGGTAGACCTCGGCAAGCCGCAGGTGAACGGCCAGGTCATCCCCCTTGCGTTCCAGGTACTCCCGGAGGTATCTCTCTGCCTTCTCGAGATCTCCCCTGAAGAGGGCCTCCGTTCCCTTTTGAAAGCGGCTCCAGAGAAAGTGCTGCAGCTTCTGAGCCTTCCGTTCCCTGAAGGCCCTCTTCATGTCCTTCAGGAAGTAGATGAGAAAGACGATCAGTCCCCCGAAGAAGAAAGAGGCCATGACCAGGATAGAAAGGGAGGTGTTGATGAAGCTCTTGGGATAGAACTGAAACTTCACCTGCAGGGGGTTAAGGGAGGAGATATAGATGTAAAGACCAAAGAGGATGGTGAGGAAAAGAAAAAGCAGGCGGGTGAACATAAATCACCTCCTAAGGCTAATAGAGTGATTGTAGACTATCAGCTTTGTAGCTGCAAACCGCTCAGCCCCCCTCTTCCAAGGAAATCCTAGGAGCGTCTATCCAGAGACCTTCCAAATCATAATAGAGCCTCACCGGCTCCAGAAAGACGTGGACCACCAGATCGTCGTAATCGAGGAGCACCCATCTCCCCTCCCCCATCCCCTCCACGCCCATGGGGTAGATCCCCTTCTCAGCCATCTTTTCCTCGATGAACAGGGCGATGGCCTTTACCTGACGGTCCGACTCTCCGCTGCAGATGAGGAAGTAATCGGTGAGGGTGGGGAACTCCTTTAACTCCAAGATGACCACATTGTTGGCTTTTTTCTCCAGGGCTAATCGGGCACAGAAGAGACTCTTCTCCTTCGCGTCTATGAGGCCCTTCCTCACGGAGGCTATGATAGCATCTTTGCAGAGGGGAAAAAAGAGATACCCTTTACTTTAGGGGACATTTTAGAAATAATGCCTCGGGAGATGAGGCTTATCCTTCAGCGCTATATATTTCGGGAGATGATGATCCCCATGGGGGTGGGGATAGGCGCCTTTACCTTCGCCTTTATGATGGGGAAGGTTTTCAGGATCGTGGACATGATGGTGGAACAAGGAGTGCCCCTCTCATTTGCCGCCAGGCTCTTCCTCTGTCTCACTCCCTCCTTCCTCGTCTTCGTCACCCCCATGGCCTTCCTCCTCGCGGTGCTCATCGCGCTGGGAAGGCTGAGCGCCGATCGGGAGATCCTCGCCATGAAGGCATCAGGGGTGGGGGTGGGAAAGGTCATCCCACCCGTTATCCTGCTGGCTACCATCACCTCCATCTTCACTGCCCTGCTCGTCCTTTACGGAGTACCTTACGGAAGCAAAAGCTTCAAGAAGACCCTCTTTGAGCTTGCCCAGGCGAAGATAAGACCCCGCCTGAGGGAAGGGGTCTTCAACGATGCCTTCCCCAGAATGGTGATCTATGCTGAGAAGGTCTCCTCCGAGGGGGATATCATGGAAAACGTTATGGTCTATCATGAGGAGGGGCGGAGGAGGGAGATGATCTTCGCCCGGAGGGGGTATCTGCTCGCCGAGCCCGAAAAAAGGAGGATCTTCCTCCGCTTTGAGAGGGGAACCCTCCATCAAGAGGAGGGGACCGCATACAGCATCATGGACTTTCAGCTCTATGACTTCAATATCTCCTACGAGGAGCAATTGCTGCTGGCCCGGCGCAGGACGGGGATGAGGCTCCTGGAAAAGGAGATGTCAGTGGCTGACCTGAAGGAAAAGATCAAGGATTATATCCGTAGGGGAAAAAGCATAAGGCCCCTGCTGGTGGAGCTTCACTTCAAGTTCGCCATACCCTTCGCCGCCCTGGTCTTCGGCCTCTTGGGCATCCCCCTGGGGCTCTATCAGACCCGCTCCGGCAAGTCGTGGGGGCTCGTCCTGAGCATCTTCGTCGTCCTGGTCTATTACGTTATGTACTGCCTGGGAAAGGCCATGGCCGCCGGCGGCCTCATCCCCCCCTGGAGCGGGGCCTGGCTTCCCAACCTCTTCATGGCGTCCCTCGGAGGGTACCTCCTGCTGAAGGCAAGCCGTGAGTCACCGGTCCTCGCCCTCGAGCTCTTAGATCGTCTAATGGAGGGGATAAGGACGTTATCCAAGCAGATCGTTTCGGAGAGGAGATGAGGACCGTAACCCGCTACCTCCTGCGCGAGCAGATGAAGGTCTTTTGCCTTTCATTGGGGGGATTTGCTGCTATATTCCTCGTGGTGGAGGCCTTTGAACGCACGAGTACGGTCTTGGTCCGCCACGTTCCCCTCTACCTGGAGGGACTGTATCTCCTCTATGTCCTGCCGGTCTATGTGATCCAGTCCCTCCCCTTTGTGCTCCTGCTCTCGGCCATGGTGACGCTGGGGATCATGGGGAGGAGGAGGGAGATAATGGCGATGAAAGTCCATGGCCTGGGAAACTACAGCCTCCTTTCCCCCTTCTTGATCATGGCCCTCGGCGTTGCCGTCACGGTCTTCTTCGGCAATGAGGTGTTGATTCCCCATGCCCTGCAGAAGGCAGAGTACATCTGGAGCGTCCGCATCAAAGGCGAGGAGAGGAAGGCCGCCTTCAAGCTGGAGAAGATATGGTACAGGGGAAAGGACATCATTTACAACATAAGGCTCCTTGACAGGGAAAAGGGGGAGATGTACGGGGTGACCCTCCTTTACGTGGGTGAAGGGATGGAGTTATATCGGAGGATAGATGCCCATCGAGCGAAGTGGAATGGAAGGGAGTGGGTCCTCTCGGAGGTGACCGTCCGCAATTTCCGGAAATCCCGTCACGAGATCGAGACCTTCCCCCAGCTCTCCCTCTCCCTCCCTGAAACCCCTGCGGACTTCCAGAAAGGGGTGAAGCCCCCTGAGGCGATGAGCTACGGAGAACTCCTGCGATACGTGAGGAAGCTGCGACAGGAGGGTTATGAGACCACCCGCTATCTGGTGGACCTTCACACAAAGGTGGCCTTTCCCTTCGTCGGCTTCGTTCTCGTCCTTTTGGGGGTCCCCCTGGCCCTCTGGAGCAACCGTTGGAGGGAAGGGGGGGTAGCGATAGGGATCGTGCTGAGCATGGCGGTGGGGTTCCTCTATTGGGCCTCTTTTGCCCTTTCGGTAGCGATGGGTCACACCGGGGCCCTGCCACCCTTCCTCGCTGCCTGGGCCCCTAACCTGTTCTTCGCCGCGGGGGGAGTGCTCCTGCTGGAAAGCATCCCCTATTGAGGAGGTGGACGATGGCGGTGATGGAGATAAGCATCGTACCCATAGGGACGTCCTCTGCCAGCGTGAGCGAATATGTGGCCGACTGTGTGAGGGTGCTGGAGGAGGAAGGAGTGGTGTATGAGGTGACGCCGATGGGCACTCAGGTGGAGGGGGAGCCAGGGAGGCTCCTGGAGATAGCCCTCCAGATGCACGAAGTCCCCTTCCGGAAGGGCGCCCTTCGCGTCCTCACTACCATCAAGATAGACGACAGGAGGGATAAGCCCTTGACCCTCAAGGGGAAGAGGGAGGCGGTGAAGAGGCACCTTGGGAAGCGGTAGGGCTTTCCTCCCCTGAGGGCTCCAGGATCACCAAGGTATAGGACTCCATATCTATGTACCTTCTGGCCACCCTGAGCACGTCCTCGAGGGTGACCTCCTTTATCCTCTGGGGATAACGTTTGAAGAAGTCCCATCCGAGGCCATAGCGTTCGTTGAGGGCAAGGGTTGAGGCCATCGCCAGGGACCCCTGCAAACTCACCTCATGGTTTCCTATCAGGTACCTCTTTGCCCGCTCCAGCTCCTCCTCCGTGATCCCTTCAAGGGTGACTTCCTCAAGGATGGCCTTGACCCCCACGAGGGCCCGCTCCAACTTCTCAGGGCTCGTGGCCATATACACCCCCAGGTAACCGGGATCGAGGTCACACCGCGCGAAGAAATCGACCGCATAGGCCAGCCCCATCTCATCCCTCAGCTTCACAAAAAACCTCCCCCCCTGCCCGCTCAGGGCGGCTTCCAGGACCTCGAGGGGATAACGGTCCTCGTCGGTAAGGGTGGTGCCAAGAAATCCCAGGACGAAGTGGACCTGATCTCCCTTGCCGTAAGGGACCTCTTTCCTCCTTATGCCGATCTCCCTGTGGGGGCGAGGCACCATCGGAGGAGAGAACCCCTCCCCTATGAACTCCTCGAAGTCCTTCCTCACGAGGGCCTTAACATCAGGCCAGTTCAAATCCCCCACTATTGCAATGACCATGTTTTGCGGGAGGGCAAACCTCTGATAATAATCGAGGAGGTCATCCCTGGTGATCCCGGCGATCGACTCCTCGGTACCCAAGGGATTGAGACCGTAGGGATGGTCCCCGTACAGGGTCTCCCTGAAGAGCTGCAGGGTGCGGCGGAGGAGGTGATCCCTCTGGCGCCTCAGGGCAGCGAGTTGCCGTTCCTTTGCCCTCTGGAGCTCCTCCTCAGGGAAGGAAGGGTTGATGATCACATCGGCCACCAGCCGGAGGAGGCGGGGGAAATCCTTGCTCAATCCCTTTGCCTCTACACCAAAGGTGTTCCTCCCCGCGAACCCCTTCAGATACGCCCCCATGCGATCCACCTCTTCCGCCAGTTGGTGGAAGGTGCGGCTCTCCGTCCCCTTGGTCAGCATCTCCGCCACCAGCTGGGAGAGTCCGGCCTTGGAAGGGGTCTCGTATCGCAACCCACCCAAAAAGACCACCCAGATCCCGACCACAGGGACTGTGCGATCCTCGAGAAAGAGGAGGGTGGCCCCGTTCTCGAGGCTCAGCTTTCTCACCTCTGCCTTCTTTACCACCTCGGTCAGGGGAGCGACGAGATCGGAAAGCTCCTCCGTTGAGATCTCCTCCTCGTAAGGGACGAGCAGAGCGAGGGTGAGGTTTTTGATGCTCAGGTACCTTCTGGCCGCCTCCCTCACCTCCTCCGGCCGGACCTTCCTTATCCCTTCCAAGTACTCCTTCTCCTTCCTCGCATCGCCCCAGAGGGCCTCAAAATATCCGAGGGAGGAGGCCCTTCCCTGAACTGTCTCCTTCTCATAGGTGAGGTCCGCTTCCAGGAGGGTCTTGGCCCTCCTCAGCTCCTCACCCCCCACCCCCTCCTCCGCTATCCGGGCCAGCTCCTCGCAGATCCCCTTTATCCCCTCCCTGACCTTACCAGGGGGAAGGGTGGCGCGGATGACGAAAAGACCAGGGTCCCGCGACATGAAGGAATAGGAATAGATGGAGGTGACGAGGCCCCTCTCCCCCTTTAAAGACCTCTGAAGGCGGGACGCCTCCCCCTCTGTCAGGAGGGCGGAGAGGAGCTCCAACGGATAGAGGTCAGGGGAGCTGAGGGCCGGGACATGGAAGGCCATACCTAAGTACCTCTCCTTCCATGGACCCCGCTCCAGCAGGGTACGCAGCACCATCTGGGGAGGTTCCTCTCCCCTTTGCCGCTCAGGAATCCCTCCTTCTGCCTCAGCAAACAGCACCTTGAGCCTCTCGATGAGGTCCTTCGATGAGAAGTCGCCCACCCCCACAAAGACCATGTTCTCCGGCACGTACCATTTCCTGTGGAAGTTCAGGAGGTCCTCACGCCCAAAACCCCTGACCGACTCCACCGAGCCGATGATGGGCCTGCCATAAGGGTGTACGGAGAAGCTGCGCCTCCAGAGCAACTTGTGAAGGGTCCGGCTGGGGTCATCCTCCCCCATTTTTATCTCCTCCACCACCACCTCTTTCTCCTTCTGGAGCTCCTCCTCGAGGAAGCGAGGATGAAGGACCGCGTCTATAAGGGCATCCGCGGCCTCCTTCCAGAAGGTGCTCCCCATGACCACATGATAGACGGTATAGTCGTAGGTCGTGTACGCGTTCACCTCCCCTCCGAGCCCTTCCACAAAGGCGGCTACCCCTTGGGGGAATTTGTCAGTCCCTTTGAAGGTCATGTGCTCTATGAGATGGGCAATCCCTGCCTCTTCAGGCCTCTCATCTGCACTCCCCACTCCCACCCATATCTGATAAGCGACCACGGGCCGACTGTGATCCTCCTCAAGGACCACCCTCACGCCACTGGGCAGGATGAGGCGCTGAATCTCCCCTCCCCAGGCAGTGGCAAAGAGGATTAGGATGAGAACAACGCTCAAACAGAAGATCCCCTTTTTCATGATCCTCCTCCCTGAGGAATGAAGGAAAGATATCACAAATCTTCCCCTTTTTCTATGACTAAAACCTTGCTTTCTGACGATCATAGAAGTATCTTCTTCTCATCCCATGAAGAAGAACGAGGGCTTCTGGATATATGGGGTCAATCCGGTCAGGGAGGCCCTTCGGGCAGGCCTTCCCGTAGAAGACCTCCTCTTCTGCCGCCAGAGGATGAGGGAGGAGGTAACGGAGATATTGGAGCGCTGCAGGAGAAAAGGGATAGAGCCCAAAAAGGTCGATCGCCCCTCCCTCGACCGCCTCACCCATAATGCCCCTCACCAGGGGATCGCTGCTCGCCTCCCCTACTTCCCATATAGGGAGTTGGAAGAGGTCATGGAGAGGGAAGGGGTCCCTTCCCTTCTGGTCCTCGATGGGGTCGAAGATCCGCGGAACTTGGGGGCAATAATCCGCACCGCCGAGGCCTGCGGCGTATGGGCGGTGGTGATCCCGGAGAGGAGGGCAGCCCCTATAACGGGCGTGGTCGCCAAGGCCTCGGCAGGGGCCCTCTTCCACCTGCCGGTGGTGAAGGTGAGGAATTTAGGGAACGCGATAAGGAGGCTGAAGGGGTGGGGGATATGGATCATCGGGGCCTCGGCCGATGCCTCCACCTCCCTCTATGAGGAGGACCTCACAGTCCCCTTGGCCATCGTGATCGGGGGAGAGGGGAGGGGGATAAGGCCCCTTTTAAAGAGGGAATGCGATATACTCCTTTCCATCCCCATGAGGGGAAAGGTCAACTCCCTCAACGCCTCGGTGGCTGCATCGGTAATCCTTTACGAGATGACCCGGCAGAGGTCCTCATCTCCTGTAGACGATCACTCCTCATTTGATTGACAAAAGGAATGGATGGAAATAATATGAAACAAAGTTTTGGTCGCCCTTTTCACATGGAAAAGGAGAAGGTCTTCATAGCCTATGGAGAGGCTGCAGGGATCATAGATGTGTGGGGCTGTGGCAAGGCGAAGGCCCGTCTTGGGGCCTCCAGGGGAATAATGGTGGTGAAGAGGAGGCCAACGGAGAAGGTCATAGAGGAGGCCAAAAAGGAAGGGATTGAGATAGTGGTGACCGAGGGTAAGCCCAAAGAGGAGGCCAAAAGGCTGGCCGAGAGGATAAAAACCGAAGAGGGAAAGGAGGTGAGAATGGGGAAGATAGAGGAGATAGCGGACAGATCGATGATGTACGATGTCTGTTAGAGTCTTCGAGAGGAAAGGAGGGGAGCCATGAATTCACTGATCTTGGCGTTGATAATGTTTGTGGGTTATATCGTAGCCTACCATACGTATGGTAAGTACCTTGCTAAGAAGATATTCAAGCTCGATCCCGAGGCCGTTACCCCCGCCCATGAGCTCCGCGACGATATCGATTATCTTCCCGCCAAGAAGGAAGTCCTTTTCGGGCATCACTTCACCTCCATCGCTGGCCTCGGTCCGATCGTGGGACCTGCCATCGCCATAATCTGGGGATGGGTCCCTGCAGCCCTCTGGATCTTTTTTGGTCCCATCTTCATAGGTGCAGTGCATGACTTTTCATCCCTTGTGGCCTCCATGAGGAATAAAGGGGTGTCCATAGGAGAGCTGACCGCTGGACTGGTGAACCCGAGGACCAGGACCCTCTTTCACCTCATCATCTTCTTCGAGCTCTGGATCGTCATCGCGATCTTCGCCCTGATCATGGGGATACTCTTCAAGATGTACCCTCAGTCGGTCTTCCCGGTATGGATGGAGATCCCCATAGCGATATGGATGGGCTACATGATCTACAAGAAGGGGGCAAGCCTCACCTGGACGGCAATCGCCGCTGTCATCCTGATGTACATAACGGTGATCATCGGCGCCTACTGGCCCCTGAAGCTCCCCGGGCTCTGGGGCCTCACCCCGGTGGCCACGTGGCTTGTGATACTGCTCGTCTACTCATATTTCGCCTCGACGCTACCCGTCTGGACCCTCCTTCAGCCCAGGGATTACATCAATGCCCATCAGCTTATCATCGCCATGGGCCTGCTTTTCATAGGGACCATCATCGCTCATCCTACCATAGTCGCCCCTGCGGTGAACGCCCACCCTGCCGGTGCGCCGCCTATCTGGCCCTTTATCTTCGTGATCATCGCCTGCGGGGCGATCTCTGGGTTTCACTCACTGGTGAGCTCGGGGACCTCCTCCAAGCAGATAGACAAGGAGACCCATGCCCAGTTCGTCGGATATGGCGGGA
>CAYRAR010000044.1:0-12887 GCA_964422255.1 uncultured Thermodesulfobacteriota bacterium
GGTTCGAAAGCGAAAGGGACTGCTGATGAAGAGTCTGATTTGGATCTTCTCATATTGCTTCCTTGTCCTGTCACAAAAGAATTAAGACGGCAGATAATCCACAAAATCTTTGAAATAAATCTGACATTTGAGACAAACATAAGTGCCCTCATAATAGCAGAAGACGAGTGGAGAGACCCCCCTATATCCTTGCTCCCAATCCATGACTTCATTGAAGAAGAAGGGGTCACATTGTGAAAGAAAAAGAACATTTGGAAGGGGTCGTCCGCTATTGGATGGAAAAAGCCACAGATTCTCTTAACGCTGCCAGAGATGAATTAACAGCAGGGCGCCTTTCCTTCTCTGTAAATCGAATTTATTATGCTTGCTTTTATATAGTCAGTGCATTTTTGCTCCAGCGAAGGCTCAGATTCAAAAAGCATTCCGGAGTAAGGGCAGCCTTTCATAAACATCTCGTTAAACCTGGGCTGTTAAATCGTGAGCATGGACAATTTTACGATGAGATATTTGAAGCACGCCAGAGAGGTGACTGAAAAGGAGCTGATGTGAGGTAGAGGGATTTTTGACATTTATAGACCAGTTTATTAAACTGGTTGATAAATCCTTTGGAGGGGAGCTTCTATGGCCATAAAGGGGCGGAAAATTGGTGCGTTTGAGGCCAAAACAAAGCTTTCCGAATTATTGCGTGAGACGGAGCAAGGAGCATCCTTTACCATCTATAGGCGTGGCAAGGAAGTGGCGAGATTGGTTCCTCCGGCGCGAATGGGGCGAGAAGTAGATTTTATGGAGCTTTTGTCCTCTTTCCGTGAGATTCGAGAACGAATTCGTGAGAAAGTCAATATCCGTGAGTTGATCGAAGAGGGACGGCGTTTCTGATGGATTGGGTGCTTGACGCATCAATGGCGCTGGCCTGGGCATTTCCCGATGAAAAGTCCAGTGAGGCTGACCGATTTCTGGGCATGCTTACCACCGAAAGCATCCTTTGGGTCCCTGCGGTATGGTGGTATGAAATGGCGAATGCGCTGACCACGGCCCGGCGCCGGCAAAGATTGACCGAAGCAGAGGTGATGCGGTTGACAGAACTTTATGGAATGCTCCCTATAAGGACTGATTTCCTGCTTGACCCAAATGCTGTAATGCGTTTTCACACCTTAGCATGGGAGTATAATCTCTCTGCTTACGATGCTGCTTATCTGGAATTAGCTCAACGCAGGGGTTTGGGGCTTGCAACATTGGATCGGCGCCTCTCTTCGGCTGCCCAAGAGGCAGGAGTCAAAGTGTTCTGAGAGGTCTCGACAAGGCAGATCTAGCGCCACCTTATGAAAATAACCGTGTCCAAAAAGTCCTTAGAGTCATGCATTTTTCCGAAGCGAAATTGGTAGAGGACTATATCATCAAAAGGCTTCAGGAGAAAGGCTGGGGATTTGTACCTGCCGATGAACTGGAAAGGGAAAGCTATCAGGAACCCCTCTTGATCCCCAATCTCGTAAGGGCCTTAAAAAGGGTAAACAAGGGGCTCGATATCGGGGATGAGGAGATAAATAAGGTCTTAAATGAACTGAAGCTTGCGGGTACAGGAATAGAGGGAGCAAAGCGTATCCTTAATTTCTACAAGTTCGGCATCCCCGTAAAATTCGAAAGGGAAAGGGTAGTGAGATATGTAGGGCTTTTTGACTTCACTGAGGTCGAAAACAATGAGTTCGTCATCACGAGACAGGCAAACTACGACGGCAGGGACAGGATCAGGACCGATATCATCCTCTATGTCAACGGCATCCCCTTAGTGGATATAGAATGCAAAAACCCCACCGATCCCTCCGTAAGCTGGTATGACGCCTACAGACAGATAAAGGATTACGAGGGCACCGTCCCTGAGCTTTACAAGTACGTCCAGATAGGAGTGGCTGCGGAAAGCACCGCGAGGTATTTTCCCATCTGCCCGTGGCAGGGGGAGGTCTGGACCCATGAGTGGAAGGAGGAGCTTAAGGACCCCATAGATTCGGCGGTGGAGATGCTCTCAAGGGAGAGGCTCCTTGACATCATCAAAAACTTCCTTTTCTTCCGCGAAGAGCTGGGAAATCCCACAAAGGTGATTGCCCGTTATATGCAATACCGAGCCGCCAACCGGATGGTGGAAAGGGTCATAAAGAACCTCAGGGGCGAAGAGGAGAAGAACAAGGGGCTTGTCTGGCACTGGCAGGGAAGTGGGAAGACCCTCACCATGATCTTTGCGGCCAATGAGCTATTTCACGCTCCCGAGCTTGAAAACCCCACCATATTTTTCATCGTGGACAGGATCGAACTGGAAGAGCAGCTCTACAAGGAGTTTTACTCCCTCGATATAGTGAGGCCTGAGGACATCGGTTCCGTAGGGGAACTCAGAGAGGTATTAAGTTACGACGATTACCGGGGAAAGCGAGGGGTATTCATCACCCTTATCCACAAGTTCAGGCCTGATGAACTGCGGGATCTGCAAGCGGAGCTGGAGGAGGTATCAAGGGCGAAAGAGACGATAATGACGAGGAAGAACGTCGTCGTCTTCATAGACGAAGGCCATAGATCTCAGTACGGCCTTCTTGCCGCCCAGATGAAGGGTGTGTTGAAAGGTGCCTTCTTTTTCGCCTTAACGGGCACACCCATCTCAAAGAGGGGAAGGGATACATATCTTGAATTCAGCTATCCGCCGGAGGAGCTTTATCTCGACAAATACTTCATAACCGACTCCATAGAGGATGGTTTCACCGTAAAGATCGTCTACCAGCCCAGGCTCCAGAAGGAGGTCCATCTCAAAAAGGATATGCTTGAGGCCTTCTTAGAGACCGAGTTCGATGAGCTTCCCGAAGAGATGAGGGAGGAGGTAGAGGAGCGGGTAAAGAAGAGACTCAACTCCATAAAACTATTTCTTGAAAACCCAAGGAGGATAGAGAGGATCGCTGCAGATATTGCCCAGCATTTCACGGAGAACGTAGACGGGCGGTTCAAGGCAATGGTGGTCGCTGCAAGCAGAAGGGCCTGCGCCCTCTATCAGGAGGAGTTGGGGAGGCATCTGCCGAGAGAGTACTTCGATGTGGTGATGACCTATGGCAGGGAGGATGAGAAGATCATCCATAGATCCATTAGGGAGTCATGGGGAAAATATGGAGGAAGAGAGGCGGGTGATATAAGGAACCTCATCGTCGATAAATTCAAGGAGGAGGAGTTCCCCAAGATCCTGATCGTCACCGACATGCTCCTTACGGGTTTTGACGCCCCTGTGCTTCAGACCATGTATCTGGACAAGCCGCTGAAGGAACACAGGCTCCTTCAGGCAGTGGCGAGGACAAACAGGCCACACAAGGGCGTAAAAGAGGCAGGGGTTGTCATCGACTATGTAGGCGTCCTCAAGGAGTTCAAAAGGGCTCTGGAGATGTATAGCACCGAGGATATCGAAGGGGCCCTTTTCAGCTACGACAGCTTGAGGGAGGAGTTCATAACCTTGATCCAGGAGATCCTCGAGGCCCTAAGAGATGTGCCCAGGGATTACGAAAGGGAGACACTGCTTCGGGCTGTGGAAGTCCTCACTATGGACCGAGAGAAGGAGAAGGAATTCGTCGAGAAGTACCGTAAATTGAGGAGGGTCTTTGAGCTACTTGGGCCCGATGAGGTCAAACTTGAGCATCTTGAGACATACAAGTGGATATCGGCCATTTATACCTACTACATGAAGGTGGTGGCCCAGAAGTCCGATTACGGACCCTATGTCCGGAAATATTATGAGAAGACCATCAAGTTCGTCCATAGGACAACGGAGATAGAGAAGCTGGAAAGGGAGCTTCCAGCGATAGCCTTTGATGAGGAGTATCTGAAGAGGCTTGAAGAGAGGGTTAAGAGCAAGAAGGAGAAGGCGGCAAATATCCTCTTTACCCTGAACCGATTTGTCCTCGTCGAAAAGCACAAAAGCCCCATCTATGAATCCTTGGCCGATAGGGTTGAGCACTTGGTGGAACTTTGGAAGGAAAAGGTAAAGGACTATGAGAGGATATATCAAGAAGGGGTGAAGATAATCGAAGAAATAAACACCCTTTCTCAGAGGCAGAGGACCCTCGGACTCTCGGACCTGGAGTATTCGCTGCTCCTTACTCTGGAGGGAAGGCTGGGTATGGAGGATCACTTGATAGAGGAGGTCAAAGGGCTCTCTGAGGAGCTAAAAGGGGCGATGTTCCCCGGGTGGGGAAACCAGCCCACATTAAGGAAGGAAATAGAGAGGAAGGTCAGGAAGTTCTCCAGGGGGATGAAGAACAGATATAGCCTTTCCCTTGAGGAGATGAACGAGCTGTACGAGAGGCTTATCGAGTGTGTAAGGAACTATGGAGTATAAGGTTTCTTACAGGCGGGTGAAGTACCCCAGGTTGGAGTTCAAGACAGGGGAGCTCCTTCTCATTTTGCCTTTTGGCCAAGATCCCGAGTCCTTTGTAGAAAAACACAGGCGCTGGATAGAGGGAAAGGCTGAATTTATCAGAGAATGCCTGAGAGACTCTTCAGGGAAGAGATTGGTTGAACGAAGCCGGGGGGAATTCAAAGACCTCGTTTATTCCCTTATCGAGGAAATATCTAAGGAACTCGGGGTTAAGGTCAGAAAGGTCTTCTTCAGGAAGATGAGGACAAAATGGGCAAGTTGCAGCCCCAAGGGGAACCTGACCGTCAATCCCTTATTGAGCTTTTTGCCCGAGCGCCTGATAGAATATGTGATCTTTCACGAGGTCGCCCATCTTATAGAGAAAAGGCATAATGAGAACTTTTGGAGGATAATTTCAAGAAGGTTTAAGGATCATCAGGACCTTGATAAGGATTTATTTGGATATTGGTTTCGAATTCAAAGGTTGCTTTTCCGCTAATAAATTTTGTCCCTTTTTATCATCAAATACTTCCTTCCGCTACCCTCAAACCTTATATGCATAGATTTCTCCCCTTATAAACTGGATGCAGTTCCTTTAGCGGATATTTCAACCAAAGTTGATGCTATGCCTTGGCAGATGTTCTGTGACATCGGACATGTTTTTTGAATACCCAAAAGGGATTGTATTTTGGTATCATCAATGATACCATTCTTCTCTGAAAGGATATTTCTGGAAAGTTATGTTGCTTTTATTTCTGCACTCCTGAAGGATTAACAAGACAAAAAGGGAGGGTCGGATGAAAAGGTTTGAGAGGGAGAAGGTGAGAAATGTCGGACTGTTCGGCCACGGCGGCGATGGGAAGACGACCCTGGCCGAGGCGATCCTCTTTCTGGCCGGGGTGACCTCCCGCTTAGGCAGGGTAGATGAGGGGAATTCCATCCTCGACTATGAGCCCGAGGAGATAAACCGGAAGATCTCGATCAACGCCGCCCTGGCCCAGTACGAGTGGGATAAGCACCGGATCACCCTAATAGATACCCCCGGAGACGCCAACTTCATCTTTGAGGCGAAAAGCTCCATGTACGTGGTGGAGGGGGGAGTGATCGTGATCGGGGCCAACTCCGGGGTGAAGGTCCAGACCGAGGCGATGTGGAGGGAAGCCAACGATCGGGACCTCCCCAGGATCATCTTCATCGGGAAGATGGATATGGAGAGGGCCCGCTTCCAGGAGACCCTCCAGGACATTAAAGAGAGCCTGGAAGGCCCTCAGGCAGTGCTCCTCCAACTCCCTATCGGCCAGGAGAAGGACTTCCGGGGAGTGATAGATCTCCTGTCAAATAAGGCTTACATCTACGAGGAGGACGGCGGGGGCCGGTTCAAGCGAGAGGATGTCCCCTCGGATATGGCCTCGGTGGTCGAGGAGGAGCGGATAAAGACGATAGAGACCCTGGTCGAGGCGGACGACGAGCTGATGGAGAAATACCTGGAGGGTGAAGAGCTCACCCTCGAAGAGCTATATAGCTGCCTCAGGAAGGGGATGAGGGAGGGGAAGTTCGCCCCGGTGCTCTGCGGTTCTCCTTACAGGTTGATCGGTATCCAACCCCTCATGGACCTGATAAACCTCGCCCTCCCTTCCCCCTTGGAGAGGGGGGCAATGGAGGGAGTGAACCCCCAGACGAAGGAGAAGGAGATCCGGGAGCCGAGCCCTGATGCTCCTTTTTCCGCCTACGTCTTCAAGACCATCGCCGACCCCTTTGCCGGTCGCCTTACCCTCTTCAGGGTCTTCTCCGGAAGCATAGGGGCGGATACTACCGTGCTCAACCCCAACAAGGAGGTGAGCGAGCGGATAAGTCAGATTTTCACCCTTCAGGGGAAGAAGCAGGAGCCCGTGGGTTTTGCTGAAGTAGGGGATATTGCCGCAGTGGCCAAGCTGAAGGAGACGGCCACAGGGGATACCCTCTGCGACGAGAAGGCCCCGGTGGTCTTCGAGGCGGTAGTTCCTCCCACCCCAGTGATCTCCTACGCCATCCGCCCCAAGGCGAAGGGAGATGAGGAGAAGATAACTGCCTCCCTGCAGAGGCTCATGGAGGAGGACCCCACCATCAACATCTCCCGAGACGAGCAGACCAAACAGATCATCCTCTCCGGTGTAGGGCAGATCCACGTGGACGTGGTGGTGGAGAAGCTGAAGCGGAAGTTCGGGGTGGAGGTGGAGCTTGAGGCCCCCAAGGTCCCTTACAAGGAGACGATAAAGAAGGTGGTCAAGGGGGTCATTTACCGGCACAAGAAGCAAACCGGAGGCAGGGGGCAGTTCGCCGAGGTCCACTTCGACATCTTCCCCCTGGAGAGGGGGAAGGGGTTTGAGTTCGAGGAGGCCCTGACCGGGATGAACGTGCCGAGGAACTTCGTCCCGGCGGTGGAGAAGGGGATCGTGGAGGCGATGCAGTCAGGGGTGTTGGCCGGATATCCCGTGGTGGACGTAAAGGTGAGGTTTTATGACGGGAAGTCCCATGAGGTGGACTCCTCCGATATGGCCTTCAAGATCGCCTCCATCATGTGCTTCAAGAAGGGGATCAGGGAGGCGAACCCCGTCCTGCTTGAACCGATAATGAAGATGGAGATCACCGTTCCGGAGGAGTCCGTGGGGGACGTGATGGGGGACCTGAACGGCCGCAGGGGCAGGATCATGGGGGTGGAGGCCAAGGGGAAGAACCAGGTGATAAAGGCGATGGTCCCCATGGCCGAGGTGCTCCAGTACGCTCCGGCCCTCCGTTCCATGACCGGAGGAAGGGGGAGCTTCACCATGGAGTTCTCCCACTACGAGGAGGTTCCCCCCCACATCAGCGAGCGGATCATCGCTGAGGCCCAGAAAGAGAAGGAAGAAAGCAAATAGGGATGAGGGCAGTTGCCCAGCGGGTGAAGGAGGCCTGGGTCAGGGTAGACGGAGAGGAGGTGGGAAGGATAGGGAGGGGACTCCTGGTGCTGGTAGGGGTGGGAAAGGAGGACTCTTCCGAAGACGTGGATTATCTGGCCCGCAAGCTCCCCCACCTGAGGATCTTCGAGGATGAGGAGGGGCGATTTAATCTCTCTCTCCTGGAGGTGGGAGGGGAGGTGCTGGTGGTCTCCCAGTTTACCCTCTTCGGGGATTGCCGAAAGGGACGGAGGCCCTCTTTCACCGAGGCGGCGGAACCCGAGCGGGCCAAGTCCCTCTATGAGGAGCTGATAGAGAGGCTTCAGGGAGAAGGGGTGAGGGTGGAGAGGGGGAGCTTCGGCGCCCGGATGGAAGTGGGGCTGGTGAACGACGGTCCGGTGACCATCCTCTTGGACAGCAAGAGGCTCTTCTGATGACGAAGGCTGATGAGGTCCCGCTACCTTATCCCCCCGATGATATTGATCCTTTTGGCCTCCCTCCTGCTCTTTTTGGGAGGGAGTAAGGAGAGGAGGGGAGAAGGGAAGATGAAGGAGGTTCCTGTGAGGGAGTCGGTCATCGCCGGGTCATGGTATCCAGGGGACCCGGCGGTTCTCAGAAAGGAGATAGAGGGATTCCTGAGGAAGGCATCTCCTCCATCGGTGGAGGGGGAGCTCATAGCCCTCATCTCCCCCCATGCTGGGTACATGTACTCCGGACAGGTGGCGGCTTACTCCTATAAGCTCCTGGAGGGGAAGGCCTTCGATCTGGTGGTGATCGTCGCCCCGAGTCACCGGGCCTACTTCCGGGGTGTTTCGGTCTACCCTCGCTCAGGCTACAGGACCCCCCTCGGGGTGGTGCCCATCGCCGAGGATCTGACCGAGAAGCTCATCTCCTCCTCCCCTCTCATCGAGTACGTCCCTCAGGCCCATGCCCAGGAGCATTCCTTAGAGATCCAGCTCCCCTTCCTGCAGGTGACCCTGGGAGATTTCAAGCTCGTGCCCATCGTCATGGGGGATCAGGATTACTACACCTGCGAGGAGCTGAGCAGGGCCATCGTGAAGGCGATCGAGGGGAAGAAGGCCCTCCTTGTGGCGAGCACCGACCTCTCCCACTTTTACCCCTACGAGCGGGCCGTGGCCCTTGACAGCGTGGTCCTCGATCACGTGAATGCCTTCGATCCCGAGGGCCTGAGCAAGGACCTGAAGATGGGAAAGTGCGAGGCCTGTGGCGGTGGGCCCATGGTGGCGGTGATGCTGGCGGCAAAGGCCCTGGGGGCCAATCGGGCCAAGGTCCTGAAGTACGCCAACTCCGGGGATGTGACCGGGGATCGCTCCAGTGTGGTGGGATATATGGCCGCTGCCATCTACCGGACCTCAAACCCAAGGGAAAAGGGGAAGGGGATTGATCTGGGGCTCACCGAGGAGGAAAAGCGGACCCTTCACGAGATCGCCAGGGCGGTGATATGGAACAAGGCCCAGGGAAAGGAGGTCCCTGCCTTCCGCATCACCTCCGAGAGGCTCAAGGAGCCCCGGGGGGTGTTCGTCACCATCAAAAAGCACGGGGAACTGAGGGGGTGCATAGGGTATGTCCGGGCCATAAAACCCCTCTGGCAGGCCGTAATGGAGATGGCGGAGGCGGCTGCCTTCCAGGACCCCCGCTTCCCTCCGGTAGGCCCCTCGGAGCTCAAGGACCTGGAGATAGAGATCTCAGTCCTCACCCCCCTGAGGGAGATAAAGGACGTGAAGGAGATCGAGGTGGGCAAACACGGGATAATGATCGAGAGGCCCCCTTACTACTCCGGATTGCTCCTTCCCCAGGTGGCCACCGAGTACGGATGGGACAGGGAGACCTTTCTGGAGCAGACCTGTCTTAAGGCAGGGCTTCCCCGGAACGCCTGGAGGGAGCCGGGGACCAGGATATACATCTTCTCTGCCGATATTTTCTGATCCTTCGAGGTCCCTCTAAGTTATGGGAATGAGGAAGGTAAAGGCAGAAGATGCGGTGGGGATGGTTTTGGGTCATGACCTCACCCAGGTCATCCCGGGGGAGTTCAAGGGGCCGGTCTTCAAGAGGGGGCACAGGATAAGAGAGGAGGACATCCCGACCCTCCTGGCCACGGGAAACGACTACATCTACGTCCTTGAGCTGCAGGAGGGAGAGATCCACGAGGATGAGGCCGCCATAAGAGTCGCCCGGGCCGTGGCCGGATCGGGCCTCGAGACCACCTCCCCCCAGGAGGGGAAGGTCACCATAAAGGCGAAGGGGAAAGGCCTCCTCAGGGTGAGGAGGGAGCTGGTGGACAGGATAAACTTCCTCGGCGAGGTGATCCTCTCCACCGTCCACGATCGGATACCCTGTGAGGAGGGGATGATGGTGGCAGCGACCAGGGTCATCCCCCTCCTGGTCCCTGAGGACCTGGTGAAAAAGGTGGAGGAGATCTGCGAGGGGACCTCTCCCCTTGAGCTCCTCCCTTACGTGAAAAGGAGGGTAGGGGTGGTGGTGACGGGGAACGAGGTCTTCTATGGCCGTGTACCCGATGGGTTTGACGCCACCGTGGGCAAGAGGATCGCCCGATACGGGGGGGAGGTGGTGAAGAAGCTCCTCGCCCCCGATGACCCGGAGGAGATAGCCGCAAGGATAAAGGAGGTGAAGGCTGCAGGGGCTGAAGTGATCCTCACCACCGGGGGGCTCTCGGTGGACCCGGGCGACAGGACCAAGGAGGGGGTGGAGAGGGCAGGGGCCGAGGTCGTCTCCTACGGCTCTCCCATCCTCCCCGGGGCGATGTTCCTCTATGCCCTGCTTGACGGGGTTCCCCTCCTGGGGCTTCCTGCCTGCGTCTTCTACCACCCCAGCACGGTCTTTGACCTGATCTTCCCCAGGGTCGCGGCAGGCGAGGAGATAACGAGGGAGGATATCCTGCAGCTCGGCTACGGGGGGCTGTGCCTCAACTGCCCCTCCTGCCGTTTCCCCATATGTCCCTTTGGGAAGGTGTGAGATGGATCTCAGGGAACTGCGGGTGCTTATAAGGGGGGCGGGGGAGATGGCCAGTGCCGTGGCCCACAGGCTCTTCCGCTCCCACTTCAGAGTCGTCCTCACCGAGATCCCCGAGCCCCTCTGCATAAGGAGGGAGGTATCCTTCGCCGACGCGGTCTACGAGGGGCAGAGGGAGGTGGAGGGGGTTAAGGCGATCCTCGTCTCGAGCCCCAAGGAGGTCCCCGATGTATGGCAGAGGGGGGCCATTCCCTTGCTCGTGGATCCTGAGGCATCCTGCAAGGAGGAACTCTCGCCCCATGTGATAGTGGACGCCATCCTCGCCAAACGGAACACCGGCACCTATCGGGGAGATGCCCCCCTAGTGATAGGCCTCGGCCCGGGGTTCTGCGCTGGGAAGGATGTGGACGTGGTCATCGAGACCAACAGGGGCCATAACCTGGGCCGGGTGATCTGGGAGGGGGAGGCAGAGCCCGACACGGGGGTCCCCGGGGTCATCGCCGGGGTGAGCGCCCAGAGGGTCCTTCGGGCCCCGGCGGATGGGTCCTTCCGCCCCGTCAGAAAGATAGGGGATATGGTCAAGAAGGGAGATGTGATCGCCTGGGTGGGGAATGAGGCGATGAGGACGGAGATAGATGGGGTGATAAGGGGCCTTCTGCGGGAGGGGATGAGGGTCAGGAAGGGGCTCAAGGCAGGGGATGTGGACCCCCGGGGGGTGAGGGAGAACTGCTTCACCATCTCCGATAAGGCCCGGGCGATAGCCGGGGCGGTCCTTGAGGCGATCCTCACCCGCTTCAATCGATGAGGGTCGATGACCTGAGGGAGCTCTTTTACCTCTGGGAGGGAGTTTATCCTCACCTCAGCTCCTTCTTCCTCTCCCTTTACGGCAGAGAAGAGGGGGACTTCCTCGAATTTGGCCCCTTCTCCGGAGGGGTGACCCGGGAGCTTGCCCGTTCCTTTCCCCGGTTCCGGGGGGCCATATCCGGGGTCGAAGGGGAGAGTGCCTCCTTCATGAGGGAGATGATGAGGGAGGAGCTCGAGGAGGAACGGCTCCTTCTGAAACCTTCCTCTCTCTCCTCCATACCCTTTCTCGATGACTCCTTTGACCTGGTCATCCTCCGGGGGGCCTTCTTCTTCCTCACCTCCTCTCTCCTAAGGGAGGTGGAGAGGGTCCTCGCCCCAGGAGGTGTCGGGATCGTGGGCGGGGGATACGGCTCTCTCACCCCCCAGGAGGTGATTTCCTCCATAGCCTCCCGGTCCCGGGAGCTCAACCGGAGACTGGGGAAGCGGTGGATGTCGAGGGAGGAGCTGGAAGGAATGGCGAGGGAAGCGGGGATTGAGGGGTGGGAGGTGATGGAGGAAGGAGGGCTGTGGCTCATCCTTAAAAAAGGGGACCACCCTCAACGGTCTCCATCCATTTCCTCGGCCCTCTCCCTCAAGGAAAAGGAGGTCATATCCCTGGTAGGAGGAGGGGGGAAGACGACCCTCATGTTCTCCCTGGCCCGGGAGCTGGCGGAGGGAGGGCATAAGGTGATAACGACCACCACCACAAAGATCTTTGAACCCCACCCCTGGCAGACCCCCTGCCTGATAGTCGAGGAGGAGAGGGCCTCCCTCATGGAGAGGGCGAAGGAGGCCTTGAAGAGGTACAACCACATCACCCTCGGGAAGGGGAGGCTCAGGGAGCAGGGGAAGCTCGTGGGGATAGATGAGGACTGGGTGGAGGAGCTTCGGGAGCTTGTCCCCTATGTGATCGTTGAGGCCGATGGGGCAAGGAGGCTCCCCATAAAGGCCCCTTCGGAGGGCGAGCCCGTCATCCCCCCCTCCACGACCCTCCTTCTCCCGGTGGTGGGGGTGGATGCGGTGGGGAAGCCCCTGGATGAGAGATGGGCCTTCAGGCCCGAGAGGGTCTCAGAACTCACGGGCTTACCCCTGGGGGCCCCCATCTCCCCCCAGGCGGTGACCACCCTCCTCCTTCACCCCCGAGGGATCACGAAGGGAAGGCCCCCTCAGGCAAGGGTCATCTATTTCATAAACAAGGTCGAGATAGGGGAGGACCTCAGGAGGGCTGAGGAGATAGCAGGGGAACTCTCCCGAAGGGACAAGGGGGTAATATTGAGCAGGATATTCTTCCACAGGGCGGTCATAAAGGTGGTATCCCCGGCCACCTTGTCTTAGGGCAAAAGGGTCTTATCTTTTATTAGAAACTTTTATCCCTTTTCAATCCCAATCCAGAAAAAACAAAGAGGAGGTGGTAGAGATGAGGATTGCCCAGGTCTCCCCTCTCTACGAGAGCGTACCTCCCAAGTACTACGGCGGCACCGAGAGGATCGTCTCGTATCTGACGGAGGAACTGGTCAGGATGGGACATGAGGTGGTCCTCTTTGCGAGCGGCGATTCAAAGACACAGGCCCGCCTCATCTCTCCCTGTGAAAGGTCCTTGAGGATGGACCGGGAATGCACGGACAGGCTCTGCCATCATGTCCTCATGGTCGAGGAGGTCTTCAAGAGGGCTCCCTATTTCGATATCATCCACTTTCACATAGACTACATCCATTTCCCCTTGGTGAGGAGGCAGAACACGCCCACGGTGACCACCCTTCACGGGA
>CAYRAR010000045.1:0-12805 GCA_964422255.1 uncultured Thermodesulfobacteriota bacterium
AAGGGCTTCTGGATGTAATCGAAGGCCCCCTCCTTCATCGCCTTGACCGCCCCATCCACGCTCCCGTAGGCGGTCACCAGGATCACCGGTATCTTAGGGGCGATCCTCCTTATCTCCTTGAGGAGCTCAAGGCCCGACATCCTGGGCATCTTCACGTCGGCGATCACCAGATCGTAGAGGTCCTGGCAGAACTTCTCCACCGCCCCTGCACCGTCCTGCGCCGTGGTCACCCGGAGGCCGCAGCGCTTGAGCACCTCCTCCATCGCCACCCTCATCTCTCTCTCGTCGTCCACCACCAACACCTGCTGCCCTCTCATCTCCTCCTCCTCGAACCCCCTTTGAGGGGGATGGATATGCGGAAGGTGGTCCCTTTGCCGACCTCGCTCTCCACCTCCACCAGCCCCCCGTGGATCTCCACGATCCTGTGCACCACGGTAAGCCCCAGCCCGGTCCCCCGCTCCTTCGTGGTGAAGAAGGGGCTGAAGATCCGCTGCAGGTCCTCGGGCGGTATCCCCACGCCGCTGTCTGCCACCGCCACCTCCACCATCCTCTGGCCCTTGATCCGGGAACGGCGCCGGGTGGTGCTCACCCTGAGGGTCCCCCCTTCGGGCATCGCCTGAACGGCATTGAGCACCACGTTGTAAAATACCTGCTTGAGCAACTCCCCGTCCCCCTCTATCTCCAGGGGGGACCTGGAGATCCGCTCCACCATCCTTATCCCGTTCTCCTCCAGCAGCGGGGCCACGAAGGAGAGGACCTCCCTCAGGGGGGCGCGAAGGTCGATGGTCCGGAAGACCGGGGCCTGGGGTCGCACGAAGAGGAGCAGGTTCCCGAGGACCCCCTCTATCTCCTTCACCCCTATGAGGATGTGCTCCAAGAGCTCCCCCCTGCGACCATCCCCGTCGAACTCCTTCCTGAGCAGGGAGGCGAAGAGCTTTATCACCCCCAGGGGGTTTCTTATCTCGTGGGCCACCTGGGCCGCCACTTCCCCCATGGCGGAGAGCCCCTCGTTCCGCATCGCCTGCTGCTGCCACTTCCTCAGCTCCGTCACGTCCTCGAGCACCAGGACCCACCCCCGGGCGGCCTCCCCCTTGAGGGGAGAGGGGACCACCCTGATCCACTTCTGCCCCCACCGCTCCTCCAGCACCCTCCCCTCCCTGAGCCATCTCTCCGGGAAGAGCAGACCGAAGGGCTTCCCCTCCACCTCCTCCCTCCGGAAGGAGGTCATCCGCTCTGCTGCCCTGTTGAAGGCCACGATCAGCCCCTCCCTATCCACCACCACGACCCCTGCCGAGATGCTCTCAAGCACACTGCACAGGAGATCCCCGAGCCTCCTCCTCTCATCGAGGCTTTCGGCGAGCTGGCGGGTGAGCTCCCTTACCCTCTCCTCGAGGCTCCGGTAGTACCTCTCCAGCTCAAGGGAGGCGCGGTTGAAGTTGACGAAGGCCTCCTGCAGGAGGTCCAGTGGTGCCCTATTCTCCATATCCCCTCAATCTCCTCTTCAGCTTCGCCCGCAGCCCGATGATCGCCTGGGTATGGATCTGGGAGACCCGTGACTCGGTGACCCCCAGGATATGGGCGATCTCCTTCATCGTGAGCTCCTCGTAATAGTAGAGGGCCACCACCAGGCGCTGCCTCTCGGGGAGCTCCTCTATCGCCTCGGCCACCGCCTCCCTCAGCTCCGAGAGGCCGAGGAGCTCCAGGGGGTCCTTCTCCCCATCATCGGCCAGAAGGTCCATCAACCTCCCCTTCTCCTCCTCGGTGGCGTCTATCAGGCCGTCCACGCTCAGGAAGTTGATGGAGCGCACCTCGTCCAGGTTCTGATAGAACTCCTCCAGGCTGATGTTCATCTCCCGGGCGATCTCCTCCTCGGTGGGGGTCCGGCCGAGCCTCTGCTCCAGGCGCCCGTAGACATCCTCCAGCTCCTTCAGCTTCTGCCTCCAGGAGCGGGGCAGCAGATCCTGGGAGCGAAGCTCGTCGAAAATCGCGCCCTTGATGCGGAACTCGGCGTAAGTGCGAAACTTTATCCTCTTTGAGGGGTCGTACTTCTCCAGCGCATCTATCAGACCTATCACCCCGGCGTTGATCAGGTCGTCCAGCTCTATGTGGTGGGGGAGCTTGGCCATGATCCTCTGGGCCAGGTACTTGACCAGAGGGACGTACTCGAGGATCAGCTCCTCACGGGATGGACTCACAGCAGGGGCCCTGCGCTGGGTTATCGCCTTCATTGAAACCTCCTGGCCTGGGGGGCGAAGAGGTACTGGAGGAAGTCCCCCTGGAGGATCGGGACCGAACGCTCGCATATCCTCTTGGCCAGACGGGAGAAGCAGATGCTCGCCTTTGAGAAGGGATAGAGCTCCATCAGGACCCTCTTCGCCCTCACCGCCTTGGTTACGTTACGGTCATTGAAGATGTAACCCAGGTACTCCAAGCTCACCCCGAGGAAGCGGCTGGTCACCATATCGAACCTCTCGAAGATCCTGTCCGCCTCCTGCCCATCCGAGACGTTGTTGACCAGGAGCTGGAAGCGCCTCTTGGCGTCGTGTCTCGAGAGGACCTTTATCAGGGCATAGGCATCCACCAGGGAGCTCGGCTCAGGGGATACCACCACGATGATCTGGGAGGCCGCCAGGTTGAAGAAGATCACGTTGGAGGATATCCCCGGGGCAGTGTCTATAAGGAGGATGTCAGCCCCCTGGGTGAGGGCCTCGAACTGGGAGATGAGTCCCCTCCTCTGATCCTCGTTCAGGGAGGTGAGCTCCTCCACCCCTGAGGAGGCGGGGATGATCTTCACCCCCCCAGGTCCCTCCACCAGTATCTCCTCTATCCTCTTCTCCCCGTAGATCACGTGCTCCAGGTTGTACCTGGGGCTCAACCCCAGGAGCACGTCTATGTTCCCCAGCCCCAGGTCGGCATCGAAGATCATCACCCGCTGGCCCATCCCGGAGAGGGCATAGGCCATGTTGGCGACGATGTTGGTCTTGCCCACCCCTCCCTTTCCGCTGGTTATGGCGATCGTCCTCACCTCATCCCTCCCCGTAGGAAAGCTTCAGGATCAGGTCCACCAGGCGGACCTTCGTGGCCCTCTCTATGTCGTTGGGTACCCTCTGGCCGGTGGCGAAATAGGAGAGGGGGAGGCGGAAGTAGACCGTCTGATTGAAGATCACCCCGAAAGTGGCGCTCTCATCCAGCTTGCAGAAGAGGAGCCTGTTCACCGAGAGGGCCATAAACCGGTAGATGGTTCGCCTCAGCTCGTCGTCTCGGGTGGTGGCGTTTAGCACCAAATGGATCTCTATGGGAAACTCCAAGGGCAGGAGCTCCTTCAGCTCGTTCACCCAGCCGTTGGCGTGCTGGTTCCTACCGGCGGTATCCACGATCACCACGTCCCTCTTCCTGTGCTTGGCGATGGCCCTCAGGAGCTCCTTCTTGTTCATCACCACCTCCACCGGCACCCCGATCGCCCTGGCAAAGGAGGTCATCTGCTCCACCGCCCCTATCCTCTCCACGTCCGAGGTGATGAGGGCCACGCTCTTGCTGCCTTGGAAGGTCTCCAGGGCGGCGAGCTTCACGCTGGTGGTGGTCTTCCCCACGCCCGTGGGACCTACCATCACGATCACCCGGGGCTTGAACCCGCTGAGCACTGCCGGCGAGGGCCTGGGGATCATCTTCATCATCTGCTCCGCCAGAAAGAGCCTGGCCCACCTCTCCTCCCGCAGGTGCTGGGGCTGAAGGCGCGCCTTCAGGTTCTTTATCAGCCTCTTGGCCAGGCCCTCCTCCACCCCCTGGGCGAGCAGTTCGTGATAGAGGGTGAAGAGGGGACCCTTAAGCGACATCCCGAAGGTGTCCCTGCTGTTGCAGGCCACCACCTCCACCATCTCCCGGCCAAGCAGGCCGAACACATCCTGCTTCCGCCTCAACTTGCGGGTGGAGAAGATCAGGGTATCGCTCCCCAGCTCCTCCTTGATGGACTCCATCGCCTTCTTCACGTCTATGGCCTCAAACTTCCTAATCATCGCTCAAACTCACCACCCCTACGGTTTTTATCTTCACCTCAGGGAGGATCTCGTTGGGGGAGATGACCGGAAGGATGGGCAGGAAGTGCTCTATCATCCGCCGGAAGTACCTGCGGATGTTCGGCGAGGCGAGCACCACGGGCTGATGGCCCATCAGCGATACCTTCTCCACCACCTCCCTGAGCTGGTTGAGCAGCTTCTCGGTCAGGCGGGGATCGAGCACGAAGAACTCCCCCTGCTCCGTCTTCTGGACCGCCTGAAGGATCGCCTCCTCCACCTTCTTCTCCAAGGTGATGACCGGGATCACCCCCTCCTCGTTCTGATAGAGCCTCGTTATGGTCCGGGAGAGGGCCTGACGCACGTATTCGGTCAGCAGATAGGGGTCCTTGGTGTAATTGGCGTAATCGGCCAGGGTCTCCACGATGGTGAGCAGGTCCTTTATGGGGATCTTCTCCTGGAGGAGATTCTGCAGGACCTTCTGGACCGTCCCTAAGGGGAGGAGGTTGGGGACCAGCTCCTCCACCACCTTGGGGTAGCGCTGTCCCAAGGCGTCGAGCAGTCTCTGGACCTCCTGGCGGCTCAGCAGTTCGTGGGCGTGGGCCCTTATCACCTCCATCAGGTGGGTTATCAGGACCGTGACCGGATCGACCACCGTGTAACCCAGGTTCAGGGCCTTCTCCCTCTCCGAGGGCTTTATCCAGAGGGCGGGAAGACCGAAGGCCGGCTCCTTGGTGGGGATCCCCTCGATCTCGTCGGTGGCCCCGCCCGGGTTCATGGCCAGGTAATGGCCGAGCATGAGCTCCCCTTTGGCCACCTCAGCCCCCTTGATCAGGATGGAGTAGGCCGAGGGCTTGAGGCGGAGGTTGTCCTTTATGTGGATGGGGGGGACGATGATCCCCAGCTCCTGGGCGAACTGGCTCCTCATCGCCCTTATCCTGTCAAGGAGCTCTCCTCCTTGTTCCTTGTCCACCAGGGGGATGAGCTCATAGCCGATCTCCAGTTCCAGCAGGTCCACATATAGCAGGGGCTCCACCCCCTCGGCCGGGGCCTCCTCAGGCGGGACCTCCTCCTTCCTCGGCTCCTCCTGGGCCTGCGAGGTCACGTAGGCCACCGCCCCGGTCACGAAGGAGAGGAGGAAGAAGAAGAGCTTGGGGAATCCCGGGACCAGGGCGAGGGCGAAGAGCACCCCTGAGGCGATGGCGATGGCCCGGGGGTGGAGGAGGATCTGACGGGTGAGGTCCATGCCGAGGTTCGACTCGGCGCTCGCCCGGGAGATGATGATCCCCGCGGCGGTCGAGACGATGAGGGCCGGTATCTGGCTCACCAGGCCATCGCCCACCGTGAGGATGGTGTAGGTCTGGGCCGCCGCCCCGAGGGACATCTTCTTCTGAAGCACTCCGATGACCAATCCGCCGATGATGTTTATGAAGACGATGATCATCCCGGCGATGGCGTCCCCCCTCACGAACTTGGAGGCCCCGTCCATGGCGCCGTAGAAATCGGCCTCCGCGGCGATCTCTTCCCGGCGCCGCCTCGCTTCCTCCTCGGAGATGAGCCCGGCGTTAAGATCGGCATCGATGGACATCTGCTTTCCTGGCATGGCATCCAAGGTGAACCTTGCCGCCACCTCGGCGATGCGGCTCGCCCCCCTGGTGATCACCACGAAGTTGATGATGATCAGGATGGCGAACACGATGAGCCCCACCACGTAGTTTCCCCCCACCACGAAGGAGCCGAAGGCCTTTATCACCTTCCCTGCCGCCTCGGTCCCCTCGTTCCCCCTGAGGAGGATCAGGCGGGTGGAGGCGACGTTGATGGAGAGCCTGTACAGCGTGATCACCAGCAACAGGGAAGGGAAGACCGAGAACTCCAGGGGCCTGGTGGCGTACATGGCCACAAGAAGGATCAGCACCGAGAAGGTGATGTTCAGCGTGATGAGGAAATCGAGCCCGGCAGGGGGGATGGGCAGGATCATGATCGCCAGCACCCCCACTACGGCAATCGCCACCGTGATGTCGCTCGAGCGGCCCTTCAGGCTAAGGGGTAACCTGTCCATCAAGACCTTCTCCATCTCCCCTTCAGAGCCTCCTTCCCTTGATCCGGTAGACATAGGCCAGGATCTCGGCCACCGCCCGGTAGAGGGCCTCGGGGATGAGCTGGCCTATCTCCACGGTCCGAAAGAGGATCTCGGCCAGGGGCTTGTTCTCCACGATGGGCACCCCAGCTGAGGTGGCGATCTCCCTTATCTTCTCGGCGATAAATCCCCTCCCCTTGGCCACCACCATCGGGGCCGCCATCCTCCCCCGCTCGTATTTCAAGGCCACGGCGAGCCTTGTCGGGTTGGTGACCACCACATCGGCCTCCTTCACCCGCTGCATCATCCGCTGGCGGGCGATCTGCCGCTGCAGGGAACGGAGCCTCGCCTTTATCTGGGGGTCCCCCTCCCGCTGCTTCAGCTCGTCCTTCAGCTCCTGACGGGACATCCGGAGCTTCTTCTCGTAGTCCCACCGCTGGTAGAGGAAGTCGAGGGCCGCTATCCCCATGAAGGCGATGGTCACCTTGAGCAGGAGATCGAAGGAGGCATGGCTGATGTACCGGAGCATCCCTCGGGGAGCGGAGGAGAGCATCTCCGGGCAGCGAAAGAGCTCTCCCTCGAGGGCCTTGTATCCGATGAACCCCACGGCCAGGACCTTGAGCCCCGACTTCACGAACTCCATCAGGGAACTCAGGGAGAAGAGCCGGCGGAACCCCTCCACCGGGTTCACCCTGGAGAACTGAGGCTTTATCGGCTCGGCGCTCAGGACGAACCCCTTCTGGAGGACGTTGGCCGAGACCGCCGCCACCACCACCCCCAGGGCGAAAGGGGTAATCATGAAGGCGGCGTACCTGCCGGCAAGGGTGAACGTCCCGTAATCGATACTGAGGGAGGCTAAACTCCCGAAGACCTCCCTCATCAGCCCCCCCATAAGCCCGATCACCCATCCCCCGGCAAAATAGAGGATGAGGAGTCCCACCGCCAGGATGAAGGCCGCCGGGAGCTCCCTCGACTGAGGGACCTGCCCTTTCTTGCGGGCCTCCTCCCTCTTCTTCGGGGTTGCCGGTTCTGTCCTCTCGTAGGCCTCCTCTGGCATCTCCCTCTCCTATCCCATCGCCTTAAGCAGTAGCCCGAGCTCCCGCCAGAGGCCGAGGAACATCTTCTCCATGTAGGAGGCGATGAAGGGCAAAGAGAGCATGAGCCCTATGAGCCCCAGTCCCACCTGCATGGGCAGGGCGACGATGAAGACGTTCATCTGGGGCATCGCCCGGGCCACCAGGGCCATCACCACGTAAAAGAGGAAGATGATGGCCAGGAGGGGAAACCCGATCTTGACCGCTGCGACGAACATCTCCCCCCCTTCCCTGAGGAGCTCCCATCCCAGCCTTCCGCTGAACCTCGCCTCCCCCATCCCCACCACCTCGTAGCTCCTCACCAGAGCGGCCAGGTACCAGTGGTGGCCGTTGGTCTGCAGGAAGATCAGGATCGCCAGCATGGTGATGAAGTGGGAGAGAATCGGTATGGGGTAATGTCCCTGGGGGTCGAGCAGGTTGACCATGCTGAAACCCATCTGGTAGCCGATGATCTGGCCGGCGGTCTGGATCGCCCCGAAGATCAATCGGATGGAGAAGCCGAGCACCATCCCGATGAAGGCCTCCCTCGCCACCAGTCCCCCGAAGGAGAGGAGGTCCCTGACCGGGGGGGCAGGGGGGACGAAGGGGGCCACCAGGGCCGTGCAGATGAGGGCCAGGGCGAACTTCAGCATCCAGGGGGTCCCCTTCGGTCCGAGCATCGGGGCAAAGAGCACGATGCAGCCGACCCTGAGGAATACGAGCATGTAGGTCTGAAGGAGCCTTATGTCTATCACCACCTTCATCGCAGGTAGAGGGGTATGTTGGTGAAGATCAACGTGGCGAAGTCTATGTACGTCCGCAGCATCCAGGGCAAGAAGATGAGGAAGGCCGCCCCTGCGGCCATCATCTTCGGGATGAAGGTGAGGGTCATCTCGTGGATCTGGGTCACCGCCTGAAAGATGCCCACCAGGAGCCCGGCCACAAGGCCGAAGATCAGCACCGGGGCACAGAGCAGGGAGATCACCTTCAGGGTCTCCATCATGATCTGGGTGGCGAACTCCGCCGTCATCCTTTCCCTCCTAAGCGAAGCTCTTCATCAGTGAGCCGACGATCAGGTACCAGCCGTCCACGAGCACAAAGAGCATCAGCTTGAAGGGCAAAGAGACCATCACCGGAGGCAACATGAACATCCCCATCGAGAGGAGCACACTTGCCACCACCATGTCGATCACCAGAAAGGGGACATAAAGGAGGAAGCCTATCTGGAAGGCGGTCTTCAGCTCGCTGATGATGAAGGCGGGCACCAAGATCCTCATCGGCAGATCGGCCGGGGTGCGCGGCCTCGGGGCATGGGAGAGGTTCACGAAGAGGGCGATGTCCTTCTCCCTGGTTTGCCTCAGCAGGAAATCCCTCAGCGGGGGGATGGCCTTCTGGACGGCCTCCTCCATGCTCAGGCGGTGTTCCATATAAGGAAGGACCGCCTCCTGATGAATCCGATCCCAGACCGGCGCCATGGTGAAGAAGGTGAGGATCAGGGCGAGGCCTATCAGCACCTGATTCGGCGGCATCTGGACCAGGCCGATCGCCTGCCGCAAAAGCGACAGCACCACCAGTATCCTGGTGAAGGAGGTGAGGCAGAGGAGAAGGGCGGGCAGAAAGGTGAGGAAGGTGAGGAGGAAAAAGATCCTCAATATCGGGGAGAGATCCTGCCCGCCCCCCCTGACCTCGAAGGAGAGGATGGAAGGTGAGGGATCTTGTGCCCATACCCATGAAGCCATCGAGATAAGAAGAACCGTCCATATCAGGAAAAGGAGCAAACGCCTTATCATCGGGCCTTTTTGAACTCCCTGATCTTCTCCTCAAAGCTCTTCATCACCTCGGGAAGCGACCTCCACCCCTTCACCTCGTCCTCTTCGTACTCGAAGCAAAGGGGGGCGGTCTCCTCCACCTCATCGAGCCTGGGTCTGGGATTCGAGGGGGACTTCCTCTCCGAGAGGCGGCTGAGGAGCGTGATCTGGTTCTCCGTCACCCCTACCAGTACCTTCTCCCCCATCACCTCAAGCAGCAGGATCCTCTCCTTCCCCCCCACGGGGAGGAAGCCGAGGGACTTTATCCTCTCGCCCCCCGGGCTTTCGCGGTGCCTCCTCCTCTGGAGGTAAAAGAGGACCGCTGCCCCGCAGCCGAGCATGAGGAGGACCTTCAGGGCCGTCCTCACCATCATGGGATCAAGCTCCATCCCCCCTGCGGCCTTGGGGGTGCTCAGCCCGAAGGCCGTGGCGAAGAGCACGGCCCCGGCCAGCCCTCCAAGGGCCACCATCGCCAGAAAGTGTCTTCTCGGAATCATCTCCTCCCTCCTCATTTGAGTCTCTCCACCCTTTCGGCGGGGGTTATGATATCGGTGATCCTGATGCCGAACCTCTTCTCCATCACCACCACCTCCCCCTTGGCCACCGGCTGATCGTTCACCAGGATGTCGAGGGGCTCTGAGGCCTCCTTGTCCAGCTCTATCACCGCCCCCTTGTCCAGGTTGAGCAGATCACCGATGTTCATCCTGGTCCTGCCCAGCTCCACCGTCACATCGAGGGGGATGTTGAGGAGAAAATCGAGGCTCTTCTCCTGAGACTTCCCCTGAGCTCCCTTCCCCTCTTCGGCCTTCTCCTTCTTCTCCTGCTTCTCCTCCTGTCCCATTCCTCTCCTCCTCCGCTCAGATGATGGGCGCGGTTATCTGGACCGCCCTCTGGCCCCGGGACAGCCCGGCGGTGCCCCTGAACTTGGGGACCTTCTCCACCTTCACGATCAGCTCGTCGTCCACCCCCTTGGGGAGCCTCACCACGTCCCCTATCCTTATCCCCAGAAGCTCCTTCGGGCTCATCTTCAGGGTGCCGAATTCCACCTCCACGGTGACCGGGACGTTGAGCAGGGCCCGATAGAGGCGCTCCCTCCAGACAGGGTCCACCCTCTCCTCCTGCTTCCCCCTCTGCTCCAGCTCCTTCCTTATCGGCTTGAGCACGAGGGAGGGCATGCAGAGGGTTATCACCCCTATCGGGTTCTCCAGCTCCACCTCGAAGCGGGCGGCCATCACCGCCTCATCCGGGGGGACGATCCCGGCGAGCTTCGGGTCAAGCTCCGTCTTCTCGTACTCGAACTTCAGGGGGTAGATCACCTCCCAGGCCCTCTCCAGGTCCTTTAGGATCATGCGGGTGACCCGGGAGATGATCCTCAGCTCTATGGGGGTGAACTCCCTCCCCTCCACCTTGATCGCCTCCTGGGCCGTCCCGCCGAAAAGGAGCTCCACCAAGGAGAAGACCAGCTTCGCCTCGATCACCAGAAGGGCCGACCCCTTTACGGGTCCCACCCGCAGGAGGTTGAAGCTGGTGGGAACGGGGAGGGAATCGATGAACTCGGAGAAACCCATCCCCTTCTTTCCCGCCAGATTGACGTCCACTACCCGATGGAGGAGATCGGTGAAGGAACCCCTCATGTTCTTGGCGAACCTGTCGAAGACTATCCCGAGGCTTTCCATCCCCTCCAGGAGCAGCCTCTCCTGCTGCCGGAAGTCGTAAACCACCACCCCCCCCTGAGGGGCCGGGGCCTTCTCCGTCTCGACCTCTCCGTTGGATATCCCCTGAAGCAGGGCGTCCACTTCCTCTTGGCTCAGTATCTGGGACATGGTCCTTACTGGGCGATGAAGTCGGTGAAGTAGACCTCCTTTACCTTCTCACCCTCCACAATCCCGTTGACACAGGCGATGATCTCCTCCTGGAGCTTCTTCTTTCCGCCGACGCTCGATACCTCCTCGAAGGTCTTGTTGGTCAGCAGCAGGAGGATGGCGTTCCTTATGGGGGGAATTCTGGCCTTAAGTTGCTCGGCCGTCTTCTCCCCTTCCAGACCCAGGGTGATGGCCACCTTCAGGAACCTCTTCCCCCCTCCCCTAAGGTTGACCACAAAGGGCTCCAAGGAGAGGTAGCTCATCGGTACCTTCTTCTCCTCCTTTTTGGCCACTTCCACCTTCTTCTCCTCTGCCTTCCCCTTCAGGAACTTCTGCCAGGCGAAAAAGCCACCTCCCCCCAGGATGAGGGGCACGAGGCCGATGACGATCCACTTTACGGGCAGCCCCTTCTTCTCGGCCGCCTCAGCCTTCGCCTCCTTCTTTTTCCTCTTGGCCTTCGCCTCCTTCTTCCCCTTCTCGGCTTTCTTCTTCTGAGCCATCTCACCACCCTCGAAGTTTTCCTCGCTCGCCCTGAAGGCAACCGCCATGCCATCCCCAGAGGAGATAAAATTCCTCAATTATTTCATAAAGTTACAAAATCAACCCTTCTTCTCCTGTCAAACCCTTGACGTTCTCCCCTTCTCCTCTCCCTTCCTTTGTCAAAAATTTGACACTTTTGCGCCATGCTGGTATATTATCTGGTACACTTCTTCTCACAGATTGAAATGAAGGAAGACCCCTCTTGGGAAAGGGAGCGGCGGTGGCTGGAGAAGATGGAGGCCCTTTCTGCCACCGCGCGGGGTATCGCCCACGACCTGAACAACGTCCTCACCCCCATCCTGATGAACGCCGAGATGGCCCTGTCCCAGGCCCCTGAGGGGAGGCTGCGGACCTTCCTGGAGCAGATCCTGGAGGCGGCGGAGAGGGCGAAGAAGCTGCTCGGACAGATCACCGCCTTCGGCCGCCAGATGCAGATGGAGAGACGGCCCGTGGAGATCGCCGAACTCCTCAGGGGGGCCATCGAGCGGATCCGCTCCACGCTCCCCCCGGGGATCGAGCTCAGGGAGGAGATCCGCTCCTCAGGGACCGTGATGGCCGATCCCCCCCAGATAGAGAAGGTGCTGCTGGATCTCGCGGAGAACGCCGTTCAGGCGATGGGAGAGGAGGGGACCCTGGAGATATCGGTGGAGGAAGTGGACCTCCGATCCGCCCCCTTTCCCAGGATGGTCCCTGGCCCCTACTTCCTGATCAGGGTGATGGATACGGGATGTGGCATAAATCCTGCTATTAAGGACTTGGTCTTTGACCCTTACTTTACCACCAAGGGGGCGGATGGCAGAAAGGGGTGGGGATTGAGCGCGGCCTACGGGATAGTGAGGAACCACGAGGGGGCGTTGAGGATCGCGGACCGCGAGGGAGGGGGGACGATCTTTGACCTCTTCCTGCCCAAGATGATCCAGAAGCCCCTGGAGGAACCCTCCCCTCTGCCTAAGGGGAAAGAGAGGGTCCTCCTTCTGGAGGAGGGGGGTCTCCTCGGCGTGGAGGGGGAAATGCTCCAGAGGCTGGGGTATCGGGTGGTGGGAGTTACGGCCCCTTCGGAGGCCCTCGCGATGCTGGAGGGATTCGACCTCCTGGTGGCCGATGGGGAGTTGGCAAAGGAGATAGAGGGAAAGATCTTCAAGCCGGTGGTCTTTCTCTGCCGCTTCGGAGAAGAGGCGAGAGGGATCACAGTAAGGAAACCCGTGGTCCTGCGGGAGCTGGCCGAGGCGGTCCGCAGGGCCCTGGGGGAAAGTCAGGAGGAGCCATGGCGAAGATCCTGATCATCGACGACGACAAGATGGTCTGCGACACCCTCTCCCAGGCCGTGAAGGGGATGGGCCATGAGGCCGACTATGCCCTCACCCTCGGGGAGGGGATGGATAAGGCGACCTCCGGACACTACGACGTGGTCTTCCTGGACGTGAGGCTCCCCGAT
>CAYRAR010000046.1:0-12709 GCA_964422255.1 uncultured Thermodesulfobacteriota bacterium
TCCTCCGATAGGTATCGGATGTTCCTCCGCTGAAGGTTCACCACCCGCGGGTCCTTCTGGAGCTCCCATGCGAGCTGTCCATACCCCACGTCCACCGCATATACCCTTTTCGCTCCCCTCTTCAGGAGGCAATCGGTGAACCCTCCCGTGGAGGCCCCCACGTCCATCGCCACCTTTCCCTCCACCCGGATCCCGAAGTGATCGAGGGCCCGGGAGAGCTTGATCCCTCCCCGACTCACATAGGGGAGGCCCTCCTTTATCCTCAGGTCCGCCTCAGGGGGAACGAGCTCTGAGGCTTTGCGGCCTACTCTGCCGTCCACCAGGACCTTCCCGGCCATGATCAGGGCCCTGGCCTTCTCCCTGCTGGGGACAAGTCCCCGCTGCACCAGGAGTTTATCGAGCCTCTCCCCGCGCATCCTCGAGCAACCTTTTTCCTTCTGCGGCTATCGCCTGGGGACTGAGGCCGTAGAGCTCAAGGAGCTTTCCCCGGGGCCCGTGCTCGATGAACTCGTCGGGCAGCCCGAGCACCTTCACCCTCCTCCTTATCCCCTTCCTCCTTAAGGCCTCCGTGACCTGGCTCCCGAACCCCCCTGCAGCCACGTTCTCCTCCACCGTGAGAATTGCCCGGTGATCCTCGGCGAGGGAACAGATCAGGTCTTCATCCAGGGGCTTTATGAAGCGGGCGTTAATTACCGTCGCCCCTATCCCCTCCCCCTCAAGGAGCTCTGCCGCCTCCATCGAGGGGTGGACCATCGAACCGAGGGCGACGATCAGAAGCTCCCTCCCCTCCCTGAGCACCTCCCCCTTCCCTATCTCCAGGGCCTTGAACCCCTCCCAGCTGACCCCCACCCCCCTTCCCCGGGGGTAGCGGATGGCCGAGGGGCCCTCGGCCCTCAAGGCGGTGTAAAGCATGTCCCTCAGCTCTCCCTCGTCCTTCGGGGCCATCACCACGAGATTGGGGATGGGCCTCAAGTAGGAGAGGTCGAAGACCCCATGGTGAGTGGCCCCGTCCTCACCGACCACTCCCCCGCGGTCTATGGCGAAGACCACGGGGGCCTTCTGGAGGCAGACATCCTCGATGATCTGGTCGTAGGCCCGCTGTAGGAAGGTGGAGTAGATGGCCACCACCGGGCGCAGCCCCCCGAGAGCGAGCCCCGCGGCCAGGCTCACCGCACTCTGCTCCGCGATCCCCACATCGTAGAAGCGATCGGGGAAGCGCTTTGAGAACTCCACCAGCCCCGTCCCTTGGGGCATGGCCGCCGTGATGGCGACGATCCTCTCGTCCTTCGAGGCGAGCTCGACAAGGGCCCTGCCGAAGACCTCGGTGTAAGCGAGGGGAGCAAGGGGGTTCGAGGGGATGGTCCCCTTCTCCTTGTCGAACCCGCTCACCCCGTGGAAGGTGGTGGGGTCCTCCTCAGCGGGGCGGTATCCCTTCCCCTTTCTTGTGACCACATGCAGGAGCACCGGCCCCTTCAGGTGCTTCACGTTCTTGAGGTTGTCTATGAGGTGATCGAGGTTGTGGCCATCCAAGGGGCCTATGTACTTGAACCCCAGTTCCTCAAAGAGGATCCCGGGGGTGAAAATCCCCTTGAGGGTCTCCTCCGTATACTTTATGAAGCGGAAGAGGGGCTTGCCTCCCGGGATCTCCTGAAGGAGCCGCTTTATGTCCTCCCTCAGCCGGGTGACCCACTGGCCGGTCATGATCCTGTTCAGGTAAGAGGAGAGGGCCCCCACGCTCCGGGATATGGACATCTCGTTGTCGTTGAGGATGACGATAAGGTCACTACCCCAGGCCCCGGCGCAATTCAGGGCCTCGAAGGCGACCCCTGTGCTCAGGGTGCCATCGCCGATCACCGCCACTACCCGCCCCCCATCACCCCTCAGATGTCCCGCCTCCGCCATCCCCAGGGCCACCGGCAGGGCCGAGCCGCTGTGGCCGCTGTCGAAGACGTCATAGGGGCTCTCGCTCCTCTTGGGAAATCCGCTTATCCCGCCCCACTGCCGGAGGGTCCTGAAGCTGGACCGCCTCCCGGTTATGATCTTGTGGGCGTAGGCCTGATGTCCCACGTCCCAGATGATCTTGTCCTTGGGGGTATCGAAGACATAATGGAGGGCCAGGGTGAGCTCCACCACTCCGAGGCTTGGGGCAAGATGCCCCCCGTTCTTCGAGACCACTGAGATGATCTCTTCCCTTATCTCCTCAGCGAGCTGCCGCAGCTCCTCCCTGCGGAGTCGCTTGAGGTCCTCGGGTGAGTTTATCGAATCGATGATCCTCATCTTTTTCTCTTTATTATGTAACGGGCTATCTCCCTCAGGGGATCGGCCTCCTCCCCGAACCCCTCGATGGCGGAGAGGGCCTCTCCGAGGAGCCTACCCGCCTCCTCCTTCGCCCTCCCCAGACCGAGGAGACCGGGATAGGTGGCCTTCTTCTTCGAAGCATCCTTCTTCACCCTCTTTCCGAGCTTCCCCTCCTCCCCCTCCACGTCCAGGATGTCGTCCACGATCTGGAAGGCCAGCCCTATGGCCTTCCCGTATCGGGTGAGGGCCTCAAGCTCCTCCTCCCTCGCCCCCCCTACCCTGGCCCCTGTCCTCACCGAAACCGTTATCATCGCCCCAGTCTTATGGGCGTGGATCCACTGAAGGAGACCCACGTCCACCTCCTTCCCCTCCTCATGGACGTCCAGGGCCTGCCCTCCCACCATCCCTTCGGATCCAGAGGCGGCGGCTATCTCGTGGATCAGGTCGAGGACGAGGGAGTCGTCCAACCCCTCCCTCGCCTCAGGGCTGCTCAGAAGCCGGAAGGCCTCGCTCAGAAGCGCATCTCCTGCCAGGATCGCTATTGCCTCCCCGAAGACTCGATGGCTTGTGGGCAACCCGCGGCGGTAATCGTCGTCGTCCATGGCGGGGAGATCGTCGTGGATCAGGGAATAGGTATGGATCAGCTCAAGAGCACAGGCATGGGGGAGCACCCGCCTCCAGTCCCCCCGGACCGCCTCACAGGAGGCGATGGCCAGGATGGGGCGGAGCCGCTTTCCCCCCGCAAAAACGCTGTACCTGATCGCTTTGTGCAGAAGGTGGGGAAACCGCTCCTCAGGAGGGAGGTAACGCTGCAAGGCCTCCTCCACGGCCCGCCTCCTCTCCTCCAGATAGAGATTCAGGTCCACTTACTCCTCCGGCTCAAAGGGGCGGGGGACGAGCTCCTTCCCCTCCTTGGTGAGGATCTCCACCTTCCGCCGGGCCTCCTCCAGCTGCCTGTGGCACATACGAACCAGGCCCACCCCCTTCTCGAAAAGGGCCAAGGACTCCTCCAAGCTGAGGTCCCCGGCCTCAAGCTTCGCCACGATCTGCTCCAGCTCCTCCAGGGCCTCCTCGAACCTCATCTGCCCAGCCCCTTGCTCACCTCGATGAGGGCCATCGGGTCAACCCTCTGTCCCAGGAGCTTGATCCCCCAATGGAGATGGGGGCCTGTAGAGCGTCCCGTAGCTCCCACAAGCCCTATCCTCTCACCCCTCTTTACCCTATCCTCCTTCCTGACAAAAACTTTAGCAAGATGGAGATAGATCGAATATAATCCCAAGCCATGGTCTATTATAACGGTATTTCCCTCTAAATACAACTTTTGGGCCAAAATCACTACTCCATCGTTGGTAGCCAGGATAGGGGAACCCTCCTTGGCGGCGATGTCCACGCCACTGTGGAAGGATCGGTAGCGGCCGTTGATGATCCTCCTCACGCCGAAGGGAGTAGTTACGGTTCCTTTGAGGGGGAGGAGGAAGACCCCCCTCCAGAGGGGTTCTGATCTTATGCGGGAGAAGATCTCCCTCAGCATCCCCTTCTCCCTCCTCACCCGCTCAAGGACCTCCCCCCTCAGCTCGACCATGTGGCGGGGAAGGGTGATCTTCTGGAGGCCGAAAGGAGTCTTCTTGACCCGGACGAAGAGGGTGACCCTCTTCCCCTCCGTCTCTACCTTTAGAGGGTAACTGCCCGGGGGGAGGGCCAAATCCACCCCTATTAAGGCCCTCCACGTGTCCTCTGCGGTGCGGAAAAAGGGAAGGGATCTCTTGAGAAACTCCCCCCTTACCTCCCCTTCTGCCCTCACCTCGACCCATCCCACGCCCCCCTGATTCAAGGGCTGAGGGGTCACCCTGACCGTACCTCCCCAGCAGGGGATGGGAAGGAGGAGGAAACAGAAGAGGAGAAGTTTCCTCACCACCGTTCCTTCACCCCGCACCTCATCCCCCCCTTCGCCAGGGTCACCTCCACCGTGTCGCCCACCTCTACCTCCTTCCCTTCCCTCACGATCCTCCGCTCGGGGAGGCGCCAGGTGATGGAATATCCCCGGGCAAGCACGGCCATAGGGCTTAAGGCATCGAGCTTTCCCATCTGCTCCCGGAGCTTCGATGACTTCGCCTCCAAGACCCTCTCGATGCAGGCCTCCAGCCTCTTCAGCTTCTTCTTCATCTCGTCGTAGAGAGAGGAGATCCTGACCACGGGGTTGTAGGCCATCACCTTACCCTCGAGCCCCTTCAGCCTCTCCCCCTTCACCTCAAAGGTTCCCCTTATCGCCACCTCCATCCTGCGAACGCTCGCGGAGAGCCTCTCCCTCAGCTCTTCCTTCCTCCTCACTACCAGCTCTGCCGCTGCCGAAGGGGTGGGGGCCCTGAGATCGGCGACGAAATCGGCGATGGTGTAATCGGTCTCATGGCCCACGGCGGAGATCACCGGAACCCGGGAACGGTAGATGCTTCGGGCCACCACCTCCTCGTTGAAGGCCCAGAGGTCCTCCAGGGACCCCCCTCCCCGGGCGACGATGATCACGTCCACATCTCCCCTCTCGCTCAGATAGGTTACCCCCTCGGCTATCTCCTCCGCAGCTCCCTCCCCCTGTACCTTGACGGGGTAAAGGAGGATCTGGACGTTCTCGAACCTCCGCCTGAGTATCTGGAGCATATCCCTTATCACCGCCCCGGTAGGGGAGGTAACGATCCCGATGCGGCGGGGCAGAAGGGGCAGGGGTCTCTTCCTCTCCTCATCGAAGAGGCCCTCGGAGGCGAGCCTCTCCTTCAACTGCTCAAAGGCCACCTGAAGGGCCCCGATCCCCTTGGGCTCCACGTAATCGACGATGAGCTGATACTCCCCCCTCTTCTCATACACCCCCACCCTCCCCCAACAGATCACCTGCTGGCCGTCCTCCAGGTCGAACTTGAGGTAACGGCGCTGAAGCTTGAAGAGCACCGCCCTGATCTGGCTCCGATCGTCTTTCAGGGTGAAGTAAAGGTGACCCGTCCGGGGGGAGCGGAGGTTGGAAATCTCCCCCTCGACCCATATCTCGTAAAACTCCCCCTCCAGGAGGTCCCTTATCCTCGAGGTGAGCTCGCTGACGGTGAAGACCCTTACGGGCCAGACCTCCATCCCCTTCTCCTCATGTAATAAAGATACAGAAAACAGGAGACGCCGAAAAGGGCGCTTAAGGCCCCGACGAGGAAGACGGCCTGAAGCCTCATCACATCGGCCACCATCCCCCCGAGCAAGGGGCCGATGAACATCCCGAGGCTGTGGAAGGTGATGACGATGCTCATCAGGGTCCCCATCCCTCCCAGCTTCCTCCCCTCCTCGACCATGATCGCCATCAAGGAGGGGATGGCCAGCCCCCCGGAGGCGCCCAAGAGCAGGTTCACGAGGAAAAGCCCCGTGAAGTCCCTGGAGTGGGGAAGCAAAAAGAGGGAGATGGCGGTCATCACCCCCCCTGCTACCACCCACCCTGTTCTTCCGGTCCTGTCGGCCAGCATCCCCATGGGGGTCTGAAGCAGGGTAACCACCAGGATGTTCAGGGAGATGATGAGGCCTATCTGGGAGCTGTCAAGCCCCAACGTCCCATCGGCAAAGAGGGGAAGGAAGGTCCAGGTGAGACCTATCCCGACGGAGAAGGAAAACCTCAAGAGGTATATCCCCCACAGGGAAGGCTCCCCCAGGGTCTCCTTCCAGGGGAAGGGGCCTTTCCCCCGCAGGGCGGCCTTCTTCCCTCTGGGCAGGAAGAGGAGGGTAAGGACGAACCCGAGGAGGCTGAAGAGGCCCACCGTGAGGAAACTCGCCCTCATTCCCCAGAGATCCTTTATCCCGCCGCCGAGGAAGGGGCCTGCGGCAAGGCCCCCGAAGAAAAAGAGGTTGAAGGCTCCCATATGGGTCCCCTCTTTACCCGCGGGGGAGAGATCCCCAATATAGGAGAGGACAGCAGGGACGACAAAGGCAGCGGCTATCCCCTGAAGCCCCCGGGCCAGGATCAGGGCCCTGATGTCCCGGGAGAGGAGGTAGCCGGCGTAGGCGAGGGCGAAGAAGAGAAGGCCGTAGGCGATGAAGGGCTTCCTCCCGAACCTGTCAGAGGCCCTGCCGACGAAGGGGAGGAAGACCGTTCGGGTGAGGGAGAAGATGCCGAAGGCGAGGCCGATGAGAAACCCCGAGGCACCGAAACCCTGGGCGTAAAGGGGCAGAAGGGGAGCCACTACCCCTACCCCCAGCATCGCGTTGAAGATGGCGAAAAAGAGGGAGAAGTATACCGCCCTCTTACCCTTCATGCCACTTCCTCAGGTTTGAGGGATTCTCCCCCTCCCAGTGCCCTGATGGAGACCTGCCTCAGGTGCTCTCCATCGGGGTGGTAGAAGAGGTGCCCCCTGCACCGGCAGTCACTGGAGCCAAACCCCTCTATCACCTGGAGCTCCCCTTCCAGGGAGCGGGCCACAGCGCATTCCTCCCCCTTTTCGGCCTCCTTTACCAGGACTTCCCTCACCTCCGCCACCTCGGTGAGATAGTCTATGTGCCACCTCAGCCTCTTCCCCTTGCGGAGGTGACGCCTTATGCGCCCGAGGACCCCTCCCATCCCGGAACCCACGTAGAGGTACCATCCGGCGCGAAACTCCCTTCTCCCCAGCCTTCCCACCTCTATGCCCCTTGGGCCTCGGAGGTGCATCAGCAGGAGGTAAATCCCTCTCTTTCTCCCTTCAGCCACAAGTCTTAAAAACTATACGTAAATGGACGGGCCGTCAACTTGGGAGTAAAAAACGTGTTGTGGAGCCTGAGAAGGGATGATATGATCTCCCCAAAAAAGAAGGGGTAAGGGATGATAAGACGTTATACCCGCGAGAGGATGGGGAGGATCTGGAGCGATGAGAACAAGTATCAGAAGTGGCTTCAGGTGGAACTGCTCGTCTGTGAGGCATGGGCCTCCTTGGGGAAGATCCCTCAGGAGGCCCTGGAACAGATAAAGGCCAAGGCCAGAGTGGACCCCAAGAGAATAGAGGAACTGGAGCAGGTGACCCGCCACGATGTGGCCGCCTTCGTCATGCAACTGGAAGAGGCGGTGGGGGAGGCGGGGAGGTACATTCATATGGGCCTCACCTCCTATGACATCGTGGATACCTCCCTTAGCCTCCTCCTGCGGGAGGCCGCCCAGTTGATCCTCGAGGACTTAGACCAGCTGCTCGAGGCCGTAAAGGAGAAGGCCTACCAGTACAAGGACACGGTTATGATGGGGAGGACCCACGGGGTCCATGCCGAACCGATCACTTTCGGTCTCAAGATGGCGATTTGGTACGAGGAACTGAAGCGACACCGGTCAAGGATCGAACGGGCCAAGGAGAACATAAGCTTCGGGAAGGTGTCGGGGGCAGTGGGGACCTTCGCCCACGTGCCGCCGGAGGTGGAGGAGTACGTGTGCAGGAGGCTTGGCCTTCGCCCTGAGCCCGTCTCCTCTCAGATCATCCAGCGGGATCGGCATGGGGAGTTCTTCTGCTCCTTAGCCCTCCTTGCCTCCTCCATAGAGAAGTTCGCCCTGGAGATCCGCCACCTGCAGAGGACAGAGGTCCTGGAGGCGGAGGAGCCCTTCGGAGAGGGCCAGAAGGGCTCCTCCGCCATGCCCCACAAGAGGAACCCCATAGGGGCGGAGAACCTCTGCGGTCTGGCCAGGGTAGTGAGGAGCAATTGTGTGGCCGCCCTCGAGAACATCCCCCTCTGGCACGAGAGGGACATAAGCCACTCCTCGGTGGAGAGGATAATCGCTCCGGACAGCACCATCCTCATCGATTACATGCTCGCCCGCCTCACCAGGATCATAAAGGGGCTAAGGGTCTATCCGGAGAAGATGAGGGAGAACATGGAGTTGACCCGGGGGCTCTATCATTCCCAGGGGCTCATGTTAAGGCTCATAGAGAAGGGGCTGTCCCGACAGGAGGCCTACAGCACTGTGCAGAGGAGGGCGATGGAGGCCTGGGAGGAGGGGAAGGACTTCCTGGCGCTTGTGCGCTCCGATGAGACCATAAGGAAGTTCCTCTCCGAGGAGGAAATAAAAGAGGTATTTTCCTTGAAATATCACCTCGATCATGTTAATTTTATCTTTGGAAGGGTCTTTGGGGAAGGTTAACCCACACGGATCCCCAAAGGGTCCGTTTTTTAATGGAGAAAAGATATGTCAGGTAAGGTAATCGTCTTCATCGTGGTCATCGCGATCATCCTCATTTACACATTGAGCAACACGGAGCCCGTGGAGGTGAGGTTCCTCATATGGCATGCGCCGATTTCCAAGGCCCTCATCACCCTGGGGTCTCTCCTTCTGGGGGTGATCCTGGGGATAGTGATAGCTAAACTTGACCAGAGGAGAAGAAAAAACAGAGAACGGAGGTGATAGGAATGGCTGCTTTGGCGTTAATAATCTCGATAATAGCCCTCATCCTGTCCATCATGGCCTTTCAGAGGACAGGGGGAAGGGACGAGTTGAAAAGGCAAATGGAGAGTCTCTCGAAGGCCACCGAGTCCCTGAGGGAAAAGACGGCCGACCTCCTCGATAAGATGGAGGCTGCCCTCAGGGCAAAGGGGACCGAGAAGAAAGAGGAAAAAAAGGAGAAGTCCTCCTAAATAGAAAGGGGTTAAGCGGTTCTGATCCCTGAGGATGGATCCCGACTCATCCGTTAATCCCAAAAGGGTGGTGTTGGCAGCCCTGGTGGGTGATGCCATCATCACCCTGATGAAATTTGGCATCGCCTTTTACATAAACAGCACCGCACTGCTGGCAGAGGGATTCCATTCCCTGGCCGATACCGCCAACCAGGTCCTCCTGCTTTTGGGCCTCAGCCTGAGCTCAAGACCCGCTGACTCCTCCCATCCCTTCGGCTATGGTAAGGAAGCCTATTTCTGGGCCTTCGTGGTCTCCGTCTCCATCCTGACCATCGGGGCTACCTTCTCCGTATACGAAGGGATAGACAAGATCCTCCATCTTGAACCCCTGCGCCACCACGGATGGGGCTACCTGATCATCGCCCTCTCCTTCGTCTTTGAAAGCTATTCCTGGTGGCTGGCCTACCGGTCGCTGAGGGGTGCCTTAGTCAAAAAGGGCTTCTTCAGGACGATCAGGGAGTCCAAGTCCCCGGCCACCTTCATCGTCTTCCTCGAGGACTCGGCGGCCATGATAGGGCTTCTGCTCGCCTTCGGGGGGATCCTCCTCGCCAAGGTTCTGCAAAATCCCCTCTTCGACGGGGTCGCCTCCATAGCCATAGGCATCCTCCTCGTCTTAGTGGCCCTCTTCGTATCGCGGGAGACCCGGAGCCTTCTGATCGGAGAAGCGGTCTCGCGAGAGGACCTGAACAAGATAAAGGAGGCGATAAGCTCCGTCCCCGAGGTCAAGGAAGTGATGGAGATCCTGACCATGCACCTGGCCCCTGACGACATCCTGGTCAACCTCAACATCAACTTCGTCGATGACCTCACCACCGATCAGGTCGAGGAGGCGATCGATAAGGTGGAAAGGGCGATCCAGAAGGCCCTGCCCTCGGTCAGGAAGATCTTCGTCGAGGCCGAATCCCTGAGGCGCCTGCCCCGCTGAGGGATTAACCCATCCTCACCGAGACCACCTTAGAGACCCCTGGGGTTTCCATGGTGATCCCGTAGAGGATGTCAGCCGCCTCCATGGTGGCCTTGTTATGGGTGATGAGGATGAACTGGGAACGGGTGCCCATCTCCTTGAGCAGAGTGAGGAAATTCTCCAGGTTCGCATCGTCGAGGGAAGCGTCCACCTCGTCCAAAAGGTAGAAGGGAGCCGGCTTAAGCAGGGTGAGGGAGAAGATGAAGGCGATGGCCGCTAAGGCCTTCTCTCCGCCGGAAAGGAGCTCCATCGTCTTGAGCCTCTTGCCGTGAGGCTGGATGAGGAGCTTGACCCCCTCTGCGTCTCCCCCCTCCAGCACCAGCTCTCCCCTGCCCCCGGGAAATAGCCTCTCCACCAGCCACTGGAAGTTCTCCGCTACCTGCTTGAAGGTGGTGGAGAACTTCTCCCTGCTCCTTCGACTTATCCTCTCGATGCCCCTCTCCATGTTGTGAAGGGAGCGCTCAAGGTCCTCCTTCTGGGAGGAAAGGAACTCCCACCGTTCTTTGAGCTCTTCGTACTCCTCTACGGCCCCTGGGTAGACCTCGCCCAACCTCTCCAGCTTCCTTCTCAGCTCCTCTGCCCTCTCAGTGTCCTGCGGGGTTGGAGGGGTGAGGGTGGTCTGGGATCTCTCGGAGAGGGAGAGGCCAAAGCGTTCCTTGGCCTTCTCCTCCTCATGTCTCAGTTCCAAATCCAATCTGGAGAGCTCAAGCCTCCGCTCTCCCTCAAGCTCCTCCATCCCCCTGAGGTCACCCCTCAATCCCTTAAGCAGGCCCTCTTCTCCCACCAGCTTCTCCTTAAGCTCGTTGACCCTCTCAGACTGCTCTGCCACCTCCCGCTCTGCCCTCTTTGCCTCGTTGAGGAGGGAGGAGAGCTCTTCCCTCACCTCTTCTTTCCTCCTCCCGAGCGAGGAGAGCTTCTCCTTCAGTTCCTCGAGCTGTTCTTCCTTCTCCCTTAGGCGCCTTCCCAAGAGGGAATGTTGCTTGGAGAGTTCCTCGACCATCCGCCCCATCCCCTCCAACTGCTCCTTCTCAGCGGCGATCCGTACCTCCAAGGTCGCAACCTCCTCCCTGAGGGTTTCGCATCTTCTGGACCTCTGTTCGAACTCCCTATCCCACCTCTCCATCTCCTCCTTCAGGGCCTCCTTTCGGGAGGACCATTGGGAAAGTTCCCTCTGCTCGACTCGGCACTCCCGCTCGAGGGCCTCCCTTTCGGCCTCCACCTCTTTCAATTCGAGGAAGAGAAGCTCCCTCTTCCTCTCTGCCAGCTCAAGCCGTCCCCTGACCCTTGAGGCCTCCTCCTGAAGCTCCCCCACCCTCTCCTCTTTTGCCCTGAGTTCCTCTCTCTGCTGCCGGAGCCTCTCCTCGAGGCCCTGGAGGCCTTTCTCGAGGGATCGGATCTCCTCCTCAATCCTCCCCCTCAATCCTTCCTTGGCCTCTATCTCCTCATTGATCCTTCTGAGTTCCCGCTTGCGCATCAGGACCCCTTCGTGGGCTCCTCCCATCACGACTCCCTTGGCATCAAGGCGATCGCCCTCAGGGGTGACGAACTCGCCCAAAGGGACGTCTCTCAAATCCTCAACGATCCTCACGCCGTTAAGCAGGGCGGAGATGGGGAAACGGAAAGGACCGTTTCCCTCTATCACCTCCCTTATATCCCTCCCATGGGTGGATGACGGTGGAGGATCGACGAAGGAGGAAAGGTCCTTCAAGGGGAGGAAGCATCCGCGGCCCAACCCCTTATCTCTCAGGTAGGAGATGGCCTTCAAGGCATCCTCCCTGTCTCTCACCACCACCGCGGTAAGCCTCTCACCGAGGGCGGCCTCCACCGCCCCCTCGTACCCCTCCCTGACCTCTATCTGATCGGCCAGGATCCCGAGGATCTCTATGCCCAGATCCGCCTTTGCCTCAAGGATCGCCCGCACTCCCTCGCCATAGCCCTCTTTGGAGGACTCCATCTCCTTAAGGACCCTCTGTCTCATTCGCAGGGAGCCGAGTTCTCCCTCGATCGTCCGTAAGGCCTCCTCCTTCAAACGGATCTCCTCCTGAAGTCCGAGGAGCTCTTCCTCCATCCCTATGATCCGTTCCCTCAACCGGGTGACCTCTCTCTCCACCTCCTCCCTCTCCCCCTCGATCCGTTCAAAGGAGGCCCTCAATCCCTTCCTCTCCGATTCTACTGCTGAGATCTCCTCCTCGAGGGCCCTCTTTTTCTTCTCCAGTTCATCAAGCCTCCTCTCCCTCTCTTTCAGGAGATTGCTCAGCCGGACGATCTCGCCTTCAACGGCAAACAGCTTCTCCTTGATCCTCTCTTTTTGCAGTCGTGCCTCTTCCCTTCCCCTCTCCTCTTTCTCGAGAAATCCCTTCTTCTCCTCAAGAAGCTCCCTTTTCTTCTCGAGCTTGAGCTCCAAGGACTCCCTTTCGGAAAGGAGCCCCTCCTGACGAGCCCTCAGTTCCTCCTCCTCGTCACCGAGCTTATCCAGCTCCTCCTTGACCGAGGTGATGAGCCTCCTTAAGGTCTCCTCCTCCCGCTCGATCCCCTGGTGCTCCGATTCCTTCCCCCGGCTGGAGGCCTGAAGCCTGTTGAAATTATCCCTCAGGAGACCCAGGGATTCTTCCTCCTCCATGAGCCTCAGCCTCAGCTCCTCAACCCCCCTTTCCTTCTCGATCACCTCCTTCTGGAGGGAGGCCATCCTTTCCCTCAACTCCTTCAGCTCCTCCCTTTTTTCCTTCGCCTCGTTGACCTTCTTCGCATACCGAAAGGTCGCCAACCTGATCTCTATCTCCCGGAGCTCCTCCTGATACCTCC
>CAYRAR010000047.1:0-12436 GCA_964422255.1 uncultured Thermodesulfobacteriota bacterium
GGCCAGAAAATACATGGTCAGTTCCTTCCCCACCGTTTGGTTCCTCTCCTCAGAAGGGGAGAGGATCGGGATGGTCCTGGGTTACCGTTCTCCCGAGTTCTTCAGGGAGGTGCTCCAATACATAGGGAGCGGTTCTTACAAGGAGATGGAGTTCGAGGAGTGGATCAATAAGAAGAGGGCCTCCCGTTGATCACTTCCCTTCCAGCTCCTTCACTTTTACCCTGATGTAAAGGGCGATATCGGCAGGAGGGCTCGATTTCAAAAGGTCCTTATAATGCGTAAGGGCTTCTTTTATTTTCCCCATCCTCTCCTCACAAGAAGCGATCTTCATCAGCAGGTAAGAGCGGGGCCACCGCTCCCCGCCTTCTAAGGCCTTCTTGAAGAACTCCTTGGACTTCTCCCACTCCTTTCTTCGGAAGTAGATCTCTCCCATCGTCGAGTAGGCGAGGACCCTAACTGAAGGGGGGATCTCGCGGCGGAGGAGCCTTTCGATGTCGGCCTCTGCCTCCTTCCCCTTTCCCTCCTCAAGGAGGAGATTGGCCCGGTAAAGCAAGGCAAAGGAGGAAGCCCTACTGCCCGGATATTCTCTTAAGAGCTTATCAAAGGGTGCAATCTTCTCGGAGATCTCCTCCTTGCTATGAATTCCCTCTATCCCCTCTGAGAGGAGGGCATAGGCCCTCTCTTCCCTCCTCTGCTGGTATCTGAGCCAGATGACCGATGAGGCCACTATCACCGCGACCATGATGACCAGTGCCGTTATGGCCCTTCTATGGGCGATGATGTAATCGAGGGCCCGCGAGCCCCAGGTCCTGAACTCATCGGGTTCCTTGATCTTCTTCCGGGGCAGCCTCTTCTTCGTCTCCCTTCGAGCCATGGCTCCCTCTTTATATCCTGCCCCCATATGGCTGTCAACCTCCCTTGACTTCCTTCCCCTTTGCCATAAAATAGCGGGCGGACATGAAAGAAGCGGTGAAGAAGCTGGAGCACCTCATCGCCGAGAAGGGGCTCGAGGGGGTCCTTCTCTTCAGCCCTGAGAATCTCTTTTACCTCACCGGTTACCGTGGGGATGAAGGGGTCCTGCTGGTGGAAAAGAGAGGGGGGAAGCTCCTTGTGGATGGCCGCTACTTCACCCAGGCCAAGGAGGAGGCTGAAGGGGTTGAGGTCGGGTTGCTCAAGAGCTGGTCCAAGGGGATCGCCGAGGAGCTTCTTTCCCGCTGCCTGAAGAGGGTAGGAGTTGAGGCCCACTCCCTGACCTTGGGGCAATATCAGAGGATTTCTGAGGAGGCCGAAGGGGTGGAGCTCGTCCCCATCGGGGAGGACTTAGAGGGCCTTAGGGCCAGGAAGGGCCCCGATGAGGTGGAGGCGATAAAGGGGGCCATCGCTATAAGCGAGGAGGCCCTGAAGGAGGTGCTTCACCTATTAAAACCCGGGGTGAAGGAAATAGAGGTCGCCTTGGAGCTGGAGTTCAGGATGAGGAGGGCAGGGAGTGAGGGGGTCCCCTTTCCACCCATCGTGGCCTCTGGCCCCAGGGCGGCCCTCCCCCATGCCACCCCCACCGAGAAGCAGATCGGGGCAGGGGAGCCCGTCATCGTAGACTTCGGTGCCCGGAAGGATCGCTACTGCAGTGACGAGACCCGCACCTTCCTGGTGGGAGGGGATGGAGGGGAATTTGAGAAGATCTACCGGATCGTGAAGGAGGCCCAGGAGCGGGCCATAGAGCGGATAAGGGTGGGGGTTCCTCTGTCGGAGGTGGACCGGGCAGCGAGAGAGCGGATCGAGGCAGCAGGGTTCGGCCCCCACTTCAGCCACGGGACCGGTCATGGGGTGGGGATAGCGGTCCATGAGTGGCCTACCGTCAGCAGCGAATCATCGCAGGTGGCCGAGGAGGGGATGGTGATCACGATAGAGCCGGCCATATACCTCCCCGAATGGGGTGGAGTGAGGATCGAGGATATGGTATTGATCACCTCCTCGGGGGCCGAGGTTCTCACTAAGACCCCTAAGGACCTGACGGATATAACCCTAAGGTAAGGAGGGCAAGATGGCAGTGACGACCGCCGACTTCCGCAAGGGGTTGAAACTGGAGCTGGACGGGGAACCTTATGTGATCGTCGATTTCCTCCATGTGAAACCCGGCAAGGGAGGGGCCTTCGTCCGCACCAAGCTGAAGAGCCTGGTCACGGGGAACGTGATAGATCGCACCTTCCGATCCGGCGAGAGGGTGGAGGTGCCTGAACTGGAGGAGAAGGAGATGGAGTTCCTCTATCGGGAGGGAGAGAACTTCCACTTCATGGATCAGGAGACCTATGAGGAGGAGGTCCTCACCGAGGAGCAGGTGGGGCCTGCCAAGGACTTTCTGCCCGAGAACACCGTGGTGAAGATCCTCTTTCACAAAGGGAAGCCCATCGGGGTGGAGCTCCCCATATTCGTGGAGCTGAAGATCGTGAAGACCTCCCCAGGGGTGAGAGGGGATACCGCTTCAGGCGGCAGCAAACCGGCCACCTTGGAGACAGGGGCGGTGATACAGGTCCCCCTGTTTCTGGACGAGGGGGACGTGATCAAGGTGGATACCCGGACAGGGGAGTACATAGAGAGGGTGAAATGATCACTCCTCGATCAGGACGGCCCGCACCGGGGAACCGTCCATCCCCACAAGGTGCAAGGGAAGGGCCACGAGGAAGTAACGCCCGGGGTTCACCCCCTTCAGGTTCAGTCCCTCAAGGATGCATATCCCCGCAGAAAAGAGCCTTTTGTGCACGGAAAAGGATGGGGTCCCGAACCGCTCGATGGAAAGATAGTCTATTCCCACAAGCTCCACCCCCCTCTCGACGAGGAGGTCCGCCCCCTCCTCTGTAAGGTAGACATACTCCTTTGAGAACTCCGCCCTCTCCATGAGAGGGGAGTTGGCCGTCTTGAAGATCACCTTCTTCATCCCCTCCTCGAGCCCTTCCCCTATCTCCCTTGAGGATATCTCCTTCCCCTTTATCTCGATCACCTGGACGGGTCCGATGAACCGCTCTAAGGGGATCTCGTCTATCGATGCCCCTTCAGCGAGGAAGTGGAGGGGTGCATCGATGTGGCTTCCCGTATGGGTGCCCAGGACCAGGCGGGTCATATTACATCCGGAGCGTTCTATGGTGCAGAGGGGGGTTGCCTCAAACTCCACATCTCCTGGATAGGTGATCATCCCCTCCTTCAGAGGAGGAGAGATATCGATGATCCTCTTGGAGGTCATCTCCTTTCAGGGGTGGGAGGGGTAGCTTCGGTGACCTCTACATCGGGGGGGAGCTTGATCTCGAACTCCTTGTCCTCTATCCCCGTATTGGTGGTGAGATTGGTGTAAGTGGTGATGGTGACATCGCCGTTCTTCTCCACCAGCTCTATCCTTACCGGCAACCATACCCGGGTATCGACCCACAGCCTTATGGTCTTGAAGAAGTCGAACTCCCCGCTGGGATCGAGCCTCAAGATGACCTTCCCTTTCTTTTCCCCCTCCAGGACCCCTGCTCTCTCGATCTCAGAGACAGGGTCCTGGAGGAAGCGGAGCCATTTGGCAAGGGTAGGGTCCTTTGAGAGGTCAAATTTTTGAGCCACCTTTTCGGAGGGGAAGTAGACGAGGAGCTCCGTCCCGTTCAGGACCGTTATCGTCCGGTTGGGGGGGAGGGTCTCCATGTACAGCTTGTCGGGCTTCTTCAGCTTTATCCATCCCTTCATGATAATGGGGTTCACACTCCCCTTCAATATCTTCTCCTGGGCCAGTCGAGCGCTCATATCGAGGGTCTCCTCCTGGGCCCTCTTCATCTCCTTAAGCACCTCTTGGAGGGTGAAGGCGTGGGCAGGGAAGGCTACCAGGAAGAGGACGGCAAAGGCGACGAACCCTTTTATTCCCCTGCTTTTCATTTTTCAGCTACCGAGGATAACAGACTTTCCCTTCCCTTTCAACCGCTCCTTGACAACCCTTCGAGGCTGAGGTTAAGTTAGGCCAAAATGGACAGCAGGGTTCGGACCTATGCCGAGATAGACCTCGATGCCCTCCACGAAAATTACCTCTACCTCCTGAGCAAACTTCCCTCCTCCGTAGGAGTCCTGGCGGTGATCAAGGCCGATGCCTACGGTCATGGGGCCCTGCCTGTGGGGCGGCGCCTCGAAAGGGCAGGGGTGAGGATGTTGGGGGTGGCCAATGTGGCAGAGGGGGTAGAGCTGAGGGAGGGGGGGATAAAGGCCCCGGTGGTTTTGCTCGGGGGGGCCTTTCCGGGGGAGGAGAGGGAGGTGATCGAGTACCGCCTGACCCCTGTCCTTTACCATCGGGAGATGGCCGAGAGGCTTGCTCAGGAGGCCGAAAGACTCGGAGTTCAGGTCCCTGTCCACATAAAGGTGGATACGGGGATGGGCCGACTGGGGATTCCCTGGCAGGAGGTCCCCTCCTTCTTCGATTGGATCAGGGGCCTTCCCTCCCTCAAGGTGGAGGGACTGATGTCCCACTTCTCCAGTGCCGATGAGGAGGACAAGGAGTACTCCCGGGAGCAGTTGAGGAGGTTTCAGGGGGTTGTTGAGGAGGCGAAACGCAGGGATCTCTCCCCGACCTTCCTCCATATCGCCAACAGCGCCGCCCTCCTCACCTTTCCCCCTTCCCATTTTAACATGGTCCGTCCCGGGATAATCCTCTACGGGGCTCATCCCACGATCTCCTTCAGGGAATCCTTTCCCCAACCCCTTCGACCGGTGATGAGCCTTAAGAGCAGGGTCGCCGCCATCAAACTCCATCCGCCCTCCTCCCCGATAAGCTACGGGAGGACTTATCACACCCGAAAGGAGAGCCTGATTGCCACCGTCCCCATAGGGTACGCCGATGGTTACCCCCGCCGGCTGTCCAACAGGGGAAAGGTCCTGGTGCGGGAGAGGAGGGTTCCGGTGGTAGGGGTGGTCACCATGGACTGGATTATGGTGGACGTGACCGAGGTCCCAGGGGTCAGGATCGGCGATGAGGTGGTGCTGATCGGGAAGCAGGGAAGGGAGGAGATAGCGGTCGAGGAAGTTGCCTCCTGGGCAGATACCATCCCCTATGAGATCCTCTGCGGCGTGGGGAAGAGGGTGCCGCGGATCTACAAGGGTGTTGAGGGATGATCAGGCTGATCGGCGCCTTGGGGGAGTGGGTGATAAGGCAGGTGAAGGAGCTGGGAGGGGTCATTCTCCTCTTCGCCGATGCCCTCCGCTGGGCCATCCTTCCCCCCTTCCGCCTCGACCTGCTCCTGCAGCAGATGGAGGTAATCGGGGTGAGGTCCACCCTGGTCATCTTCCTCACCGGTGCCTTCACCGGGATGGTCTTCGCCCTGCAATCCTTTTACGCCCTGAGGAAGTTCGGTGCGGAGACGATGGTGGGGGTCACCGTGGCCCTGGGGATGACCAGGGAGCTCGGGCCGGTCTTCACCAGCATCATGGTGACGGCTCGGGCTGGCTCCGCTATGACGGCGGAGCTGGGGACCATGAGGATCACGGAACAGATAGATGCCTTGGAGGCGATGGCGATAAATCCGGTGAAATATCTTATCGTGCCCAGGGTGCTCGCCTCCTCCATCGTGGTCCCCATCCTCACCGTGATATCCGATTTCGTGGGAATCGCAGGGGGTTACTTCGTGGGGGTGATCCTCCTGAAAATAAACGCCGGGCCCTTCGTGGCCAACATCCAGAAGTACGTGGAGCTGAGCGATATCTACAACGGCCTCATAAAGGCGGTGGTCTTCGGCCTCCTCCTCTCCCTGATATGCTGTTACAAGGGATACACGGTCAGGGGCGGAGCCCAGGGTGTGGGAAGAGCCACGACCCAGAGCGTTGTCTTCTCTTCGGTGACGATCCTCATGATGGATTACATCCTCACAGCCCTTCTTTTCTGATGGGAGATCGCCTTGAAGCTTCAGTACCCCCGTGATATCTTCCATAAGGATGATCGAGATAAGGGAGCTTTACAAGTCCTTCGGTGAGCAGGAGGTGCTCAGGGGGGTGAGCCTCGTGGTCCCCGAAGGGGGGATAACGGTGATCCTGGGAAAGAGCGGTGCCGGCAAGAGCGTTCTGCTCAAGCACATTATCGGCCTGCTGAAGCCCGACAGGGGAGAGATCGTGGTGATGGGGAGGGAGATAACACGGATGAAGGGGAGGGAGCTCAACGAGTTCCGAAAGAGGTTCGGGATGCTCTTTCAGGAAGGTGCTCTCTTCGACTCCATGACCGTGCTCGATAATGTCGCCTTTCCCCTAAGGGAACACTCCGATCTTCCCGAAAAGGAGATAAGGGAGAAGGCGCTGGAGAAGCTCTCCCAGGTGGGTCTGGAAGAAGCCCAGGAGAAGATGCCTTCGGAACTGAGCGGAGGGATGAAGAGGAGGGTCGCCCTGGCCAGGGCCTTGGCCCTCGATCCCCAGATCGTGCTCTTCGATGAGCCCACCACAGGTCTTGATCCCTTGGTGGCGGCGGCCATCGAAGACCTCATCCTGGAGACTCAGCAGCGTCTGGGCAAGACCTTCGTGGTGATAACCCACGACATCCGCACCGCCCGAAGGGTCGCCTCGAAGGTGGCCCTCCTGGAGGAAGGGAGAATCGTGCTTGAGGGGAAGCCTGAGGAGTTCTTCCGTTCCTCCCACCCGATGGTGAGGGCCTTCCTCAGCCGGGAGGAGGCCTCGCTTCATTGACGGAAGGAGGTGAGGAGAGATGAAGAGGGCCGGGGTGAGCACGGAGGCAAAGGTAGGTATCCTGGTGCTGGTGGGGATCATCTTGCTCTTTTACCTCTCGTTCCGGGTGAGCAGGATGGAGATGATGAGGGGGGAGATCTATACTGCCCTCTTTCACAACGTCTCGGGTCTCGTAGTCGGGGCCGACGTGGAGGTGGCCGGGGTGCTGGTGGGCAGGGTGGAGAAGATAGATCTGGAGGGAGGAAAGGCCAAGGTCTGGATGAAGATAGGGAAGGTGAAGCTCCATCAGGATGCCGAGGCGATCCTGAGGACCCATGGGGTCCTGGGCGACAAGTTCATAGAGGTTAAGCCGGGCAGCCCCCAATTGCCGGAGCTTCCGCCCGGAGGGATGATAGCGAAGACCCGGTCCGCTGCCGATATGGATCAGCTCTTCTCAGCCCTGAAGGAGGCGGCCGAAGGGCTTGAGGGCGTGGGGAAGACCCTTCAGGAGTTTCTGGGGGATAAGGAGCTGCAGAAGGCCACCCGGGAGGCGATCTTCAACCTCAGGGATGCCACCTCTGAGTTCCGCAGCCTCCTGGAGGAGAACCGGGAGAGGGTGAACAGGACTTTCGTGCAGCTTGAGCGCTTCTCCGAAGACCTTGCTCCCCTGACGAAGAGGGCGGAGAAGGCCCTGAGGGTATTTGAGGAGACGGGGCGGAAGATCGAGAGAGGGGAAGGGACCCTGGGGAAGCTCATCGCTGACCCTACCCTCTACGAGGAGCTGAAGAGGACGGCCTCCAATCTCCGGTCCTTCAGCGAGAAGATCGCCAGGGGCGAGGGGACCCTGGGGAAGCTCCTCACCGACTCCAGCCTCTATGAGGAGATGAAGGCCACGGTGAGCGACCTTCATGAGCTCGCCGAGAGGATAAACCGCGGGGAGGGGACCCTGGGTAAGCTCCTGAAGGACGACAGCCTCTATCGCGAGGCGGAGCGGACGCTCAGGAAGGTCCGGAAGGCCGCCGAGGGAATCCAGGAGCAGACCCCCATAACCATCATGGGAACCGCTGCAGGCCTTTTCTTCTAAGGGAATGGGAGAAAAGGGAAGGGTCCTCCTCCTCATCGGCTTCCTCCTCCTGTTTCCTGAGACCGGCGAGGGAAATGGTTTCTCCCTCTGGCCCCTCTTCAGCCTATCTCAGGAGGGGGAAAGAGTTCAGGTACAGGCCCTCGGCCCCTTTCTCTTCTATGAGAAGGGTCCACAAGGGCTCCAGTGGGGCATTAGGCCCCTCTTCTCCTTCTCCCGCACCCGAGAGAGGCGTCGGTACGACCTCCTTTATCCCCTGGGGAAATACGAGGTGAGGGAGGGGAGGAAGAAGTTCTACCTCGTGCCGCTGAGCCTCCGCAGGGAAGACCCCTCTGAAGGTGAAGACTTTGCCCTCTTTCCCTTCTACTGGGGGAGGACGGCCGAGGGAGAGCGTTACGGTGGGGTCTTTCCCCTTTACGGGACCCTCAAAAGAAGGTTCGGGAAGGACGAGATCCGTTTCCTCCTCTGGCCCCTTTATGTCCGCACCGAAGACGAGGGGGAGGTGACCCAGGAATTCCTCTGGCCCTTCTTCCAGCGTTTCTCCGGAAGGACAAAGGGCTACTACCTCTGGCCCCTCTATGGTTCGGTGAGCAGGGGGAAGGAACATCGCCGGGGATATGTCCTCTGGCCCTTTTACATCTGGCGGGATGATGGCCTGGGGACGGATGAACCTGAGAGCACGAGGCTTTACCTCCCCCTCTATGCCTCTGTAAGGACCCCCTCTCAGAGGAGCGACCTCTATCTACCCCCCTTTTTCTTCCATCGGGAGAGCAAGGAGCCCTTCAGGGAGAGATGGGAAGTCCCCTGGCCGATACTGGCCTGGGAGAGGGGCGAAGGGGTGAGGGAGTTCAAGCTCTTTCCCCTCTTTCGGAGGAGGGACGAGGAGGAGCGAAGGAGGCGGTTTTTCCTCTGGCCCCTTTACACCTATGAATGGGATCGCATGGGGGAGGGGGAAGAGGAGGAGGTGAAGCGGATCCTGCTCCTTAGCCATCAGCAGAGGGTCACCTGGCAGGGAGGGGAGTGCGATTATCTGAACCTCTGGCCCCTCTTTGAGAGGTACAGGGATACAGAAGGGGAGGGGTATCTTCGTTCCTTTCAACTCCTCCCCTTCCATGATGAGGGGATGGAGAGGAACATCTATCCCCTCTTCTGGTTTCTGCACCACCGCTCCTGCGGCCAGCAGAGCCGCACCGACTTCCTCTGGGGCCTCTTCACCGCAAAGAGGTCCCCCAGGAAGAGCTCCTTTCGCCTCGCCTTCCTCCTCAGCTGGGAGAGGGAAGGGGAGGATTTCTCCCTCCACTTTCTCCTCGGCCTCATCGGGTATGAAAGGAGGGGAGGGAAGGGAAGGATAGTTTTCTTTAAGCCCTAAGGCTGATCCCATATTACCGTTCCCACTTGAGCCAAGGCCCAGGATTTCTCCCACCTCAACCCGAGACATACATGTCCCAAGTCTTAAAGGATTCCGAGGGGAAGGCCGAAAAGAATTTATGGAGGTGAGAAGGAGATGGGAAAGGATTTTCCCAGGGCCTCGAGGTCTTTTTTGTATAGGTTCCCCATCGCCTTATTTACCGTAGACTCGAATCGGAGGATCATGAGCTGGAGCCTCAGGGCAGAGGAGCTGACGGGACTGAAAGCAAATGAGGTCATAGGAAAGGACTGCAGGGAAGTATTGAACTTTTCGTGCTGTTCTGAAAATTGTGCATTAGATCTCATAAAGGACCAGGGGCCGGTCTATGAGGAGGGATGTACGGTCAACATCAACGGAAGGGAGCTCAGGGTTGTGAAAGTTACTGACTACCTCGTGGATGGGGAAGGGAAGGCCCGGGGCGGGGTGGAGATATTGGTGGACGTCAGCGAATGGCAAAAGTTAGAGGCCGCCCTCAAAGAGTCAGAGCGCAGGTTTCATGACATTGCCCTCTGCTCGGCTGACTTTATCTGGGAGGTGGACAGAAGGGCCCGATACACCTTCGTTGCCGGAAGGGTAAAAGAGATCCTCGGCTACTCCCCTGAAGAGCTGATAGGCATGACCCCCTACCAGTTGATGCCCAGGGAGGAGGCGGAGAAGGTCAAGAGGATCTTCAGGGAGATTGCGCCCAAAAAGGAGCCCGTCGTCGATTTGGAGAACTGGAACCTTACAAAGGACGGGAGGAAGGTCCTCCTTCTGACCAACGGCGTACCGATACTCAGCGAAGATGGGGAACTTCTGGGGTATCGGGGCGTTGACAAGGACATCACAGAGCGCAAACGGATTGAGGAGGCCCTGAGGGAGGCGGAAAGGCGCTACAGGACCGTCGTTGAGAACTCGCCTTCAGGGATCTTTGTCCTTCAGGAGGGGAAGTTGGCTTTTGTGAACAATCAGTTCGCGAAGATCTATGGGTGCTCCAAAAAGGAACTCCTTGGGAAAGACTTCCAGGCCCTGCTTCACCCTGAGGAGCGCGGGACCTTCCAAGAGGTGGCGGAGCGGATCCTTGGAGAGAATGAGGTCGTGAGGCGCCTGGAGCTGCGCGGCTTAAAACCAGGGGGTGAGGTTATCGTCCTCGGAATGACCCTTCTGTCCTTCGACTATGGCGACCGGAGGGCCCTTCTGGGACACGTGGCCGATATCACCAAGAGGAAACAGATAGAGAAGGAACTGCTGGAGTCCAATCAAAGACTTAAGAAGGCGCTGGATGATCTGAAGAGCATGCAGGCACGGCTCATCCAGCAGGAGAAGATGGCCTCCATCGGCCAGCTGGCAGCCGGTGTGGCCCATGAGATGAACAACCCCCTGGGGTTCGTCTCGAGCAACTTCGGGACATTGCAAGAGTATGTGAAGGATTTTGCCAGGTTGCTGAAGGCATACCGCGATGCCTTCCAGAAGCTGAAGGAGCGGGGCGTAGGGACAGAGGAGATCTATAAAATAGAGGAACTCGAGCGGGAAATGGACCTGGATTTCGTCCTCCAGGATCTGGACGAGCTATTTCGGGAGACCGGAGAAGGACTGGAGCGGCTCAAGGAGATCATCCAGAATCTCAGGGAGTTCGCCCGGGTTGATCAGGTGGGAGATTACACCGAATACGACATAAATGAGGGAGTGAAGAGCGTGCTTGTGATTACGCGAAACGAGTACAAGTACCATGCAGAGGTGGAGACCGATCTGGGTGACATCCCCCACATATACTGTCATCCCGGGCAGATAAACGAGGTCCTGATGAACATCATCGTCAATGCGGCCCAGGCGATAAAGAGTCAAAACAGAGAGGAGAAGGGGAAGATCTCCATAAAGACCTACAGTGACGGAAGATACGTCTATTGTGTGATCAGCGACGATGGTCCGGGCATCCCCAAGGAGATCCAGGGAAAGATCTTCGATCCCTTCTTCACCACCAAGGAGGTGGGAAAAGGCACGGGGTTGGGATTGAGCATCTCATACGATATCGTGGTCAACAAACACAAGGGGGAGATCTACGTGGAGAGCGAGGTCGGAAAGGGGACGACCTTCACCGTCAAGTTACCCATTAGGAGAGATTCAAGTGAAGATGGAGAGAAAAGTCCTCTTCGTTGATGACGAACCCGAGGTCATCAACGCCCTGAGGAGGGACTTCCGCCGGTCTCCGTATCAGACCTTCTTTGCGTTGAGTGGCAGAGAGGGGCTGGAGATACACGATAGGGGGAGGATAGATCGGGTGGTGGCCGACATGAAGATGCCCCAGATGGACGGCAGCGAGTTCCTGCGCAGGGTAAAGGCGAGTCACCCCGAGGTGATATGCGTTATCCTGAGCGGATATACCGAAAGCCATGAAGTCTATGATGCCCTGGCCAAGGGGATAGCCAAGGCCTACTTCACCAAGCCCTGGGAAAGGGAGGTCTTGCACGGCTATCTCGATAACCTCTTCAGGCTGAAAGAGCAACTGGAGGACAAAAAATTGCTGGAGATCGTCAACTCGGTACCGAACCTGCCCACGCTCCCTGAGCGCCACCAGCGGATACTGGACCTTATCGCGGGCGATGAGGATTTGGGCAAGATCGCGGGGCTGATAGAGGAGGACCCCAGCTTGACCGCTGCTGTGCTGAGGCTGGCCAACTCTGCCTTCTATGCGCAGAGGAAGCCCGTGACCTCGGTCAAACGGGCCGTGGTGGTGCTTGGGCTGAACGTGTTGAAAGACATCGTCCTTTCCCTCGGTATCCTCGACAGCTTTGTCAGGATGGGAGGTGATCGAGGGAGGGTCGAGGAGCTGTGGGAGCATGCGATTATTTGTAACAGAATGGTCAATTACTTGTGTGAAAGCCTCTTCCACGAGAGGTTGCCGGAGGAGTTCTCCGTCGTGGGATTGCTCCATGATGTGGGCAAGATATTTATGGTGACCTGCCTGTCGGAGAAATTCCATGAAATTGTGAGGATCACTACGGAGAACCCCGGGAAAGATTGGCTGGGGGCAGAGCAGGAAGTCCTTGGCGTTTCTCATAGCCTGTTGGGGGCTTATCTACTCAATTGGTGGAACTTCCCCTATCCCATCATCGAGGCGGTCATGTATCATCATGAACCTGTCGCTTCAGGGATCATGAGCCCTCAGATCACTGCCCTCGTACATATAGCCGACTTCTATTCCCATAAGGTACTCAACTTTCAGCCCCCCTCTCCGCTGAGGACCGAGGCGTTTCTCATCGTTAACGCCAAAGAGAGAGAAGTTGAGGCAAAGGTTGAGAAGTTCATAGAGG